>JBDTVJ010000004.1:0-57856 GCA_040007275.1 Terracoccus sp. | reverse complement strand
ACGAAGGAGTCCGAATGCCCCTGCACGCCCACGCCGACCAGGTCGTCGACCAGGCAATCCTCGACGGCCGAGCGCCGAGTGTCGGTGCACTGTTCCGCAACCGGGTTCAGGCCACTCCGGATGCAGCGGCCTACCAGTACTTCCAGAACGGTGGCAGCCAGCTGATCACCATCACCTGGCGCGAAACCGACACGATCGTGCGTGAGTGGGCCGCTGGCCTGATCAGCCTGGGCGTCGAGGTCGAGGACCGGGTCGCGGTGGCCTCGACCACGCGCGTCGAGTGGGTGCTGGCCGATCTCGCCATCATCTGCTGCGGGGCTGCCACCACGACCGTCTACCCGACGACGATCGGGGGTGACGTCGCCTACATCCTCACCGACTCGGGCTCGTGCATCGTCTTCGCCGAGGACGACGCCCAGGTCGCCAAGCTGACCGAACGTCGGGCCGAGATCGGCGATGTTCGGCATGTCATCGCCCTCACCGGCAACGGCAGCGATGACGGCTGGGTGATCACTACCGACGATCTTGCAGAACGCGGGCGGGCCCTGCTCGCCGAGCAGCCCACAGCCGTCGACGACCGCATCGATGCCCTCGGCCCCGAGAACCTCGCAGTGCTCATCTACACCTCGGGCACCACCGGCCGGCCCAAGGGGGTGCGGCTGGTGCACGACAGCGTCGTCTACGAGGGGGCGGTGATCGACGCTGTCGGCTCGCTCACCACGAACGACCTGCAGTTCCTCTGGCTGCCGCTCTCGCACGTCTTCGGCAAGATGCTGCTGGCGACCGGCCTGCAGATCGGCTTTCCGACCGCCGTCGACGGGCGGGTCGAGAAGATCGTCGAGAACATGGCGATCATCAAGCCGACCTTCATGGCCGGCCCGCCCCGGATCTTCGAGAAGGCCTACGGCCGGGTCTCGCTGATGTTCGCTCAGGAGAGCGGCGTGAAGAAGTCTTTGATCGACTGGGCGCTGGGCGTGGGCGGCGAGCTGCGCGACGTGCGCGAACGCGGGGAGTCCCCCTCAACTGCGCTCGCGCTTCGCCACAAGGTCGCCACGAAGCTCGTGCTGCACAAGGTGCAGGAGCGCTTCGGCGGCCGGGTGCGGTTCATGATCAGTGGTTCGGCGCCGCTCGACGCCGACGTCGCCAGGTGGTTTGCTGCCGTGGGTCTGCTTGTCGGGGAGGGCTACGGCCTCACCGAGACCTCGTCCGGCACGACCGTCAACACCCCGACCCCGGGGGAGTACGCCTTCGGGTCGGTCGGCTGGCCGATGCCCGGCACCTCGGTGCGGATCGCCGACGACGGCGAGATCCTCATCAAGGGGCCGGGGGTCATGCGCGGGTACCACAACAACCCCGAGGCGACCGCCGAGGTGCTCACCGACGACGGCTGGTTCAGCAGCGGCGACATCGGTCGCATCGACGAGCGCGGGTTCCTCTACGTCACCGACCGCAAGAAGGACCTCTTCAAGACCTCGGGCGGCAAGTACATCGCCCCCGCTGCGATCGAGGCCACCTTCAAGGGGAAGTGCCCGTTCGTCAGCCAGTTCCTCGTGCACGGCGCGGGCCACAACTACGCCACGGCGCTCGTCACCCTCGACCCCGACGCGATCACCGGGTGGGCCGCGACGCAGGGGCTCGCCGGGAAGTCGTACGCCGAGATCGCCACCTCACCGCAGGCCCGCGCGCTGGTTCAGAAGTACGTCGACGACCTCAACGCCGGCCTCAACCGGTGGGAGACGATCAAGAGCTTCGCCGTCCTCGACCACGACCTGAGCGTCGAGGGCGGTGAGCTGACCCCGAGCATGAAGCTGAGGCGCCGGATGGTCACCGAGAAGTACCGGGACGAGATCGACAAGCTCTACGCGGACGCCTGAGGCGCAGCCGTCGTCGGCACGTACGATGGCCCGATGATCGGAGACTCGGTATGGGGTGACCTCGAGCCGCTGCTCGAACGGGTGAACAAGCCGATCCAGTACGTCGGTGGTGAGCTCAACTCGACCGTCAAGGAGTGGAACGTCGGCGGCTTCGGCCCTGACGGCGCCGAGTTGACCACCCGTTGGGCGCTGATGTACCCCGACGCCTACGAGGTCGGGGTGCCCAACCAGGGCGTCATGATCCTCTACGAGGTGCTCAACGAGCGGGCCGACGTCATCGCCGAGCGCACCTACTCCGTGTGGCCCGATCTCGAGGCTCTGTTGCGCGAGGCGAGGCTGCCGCAGTTCACCGTCGACTCCCACCGGTCGGTGCGTGACTTCGACCTGTTCGGCCTCAGCTTCTCGACCGAGCTGGGCTACACCAACATGCTGACCGCCCTCGACCTGGCCGGCATCCCCCTGCACGCCGCCGACCGCGGCCTCGACGACCCGATTGTCATCGCCGGCGGTCACGCCGCCTTCAACCCCGAGCCGGTGGCCGACTTCATCGACTGTGCCATCGTCGGTGACGGCGAGCAGGCGGTGCTGACGGTCACCGACATCGTGGGGGAGTGGAAGGCGTCCGGCCGCCCCGGTGGTCGCCGTGAGGTGCTGCTGCGCCTCGCGCGCACGGGTGGTGTCTACGTGCCCGCCTTCTACGAGGTCGACTACCTCGCCGACGGGCGCATCCAGCGGGTGGCCCCAGCCGCCGACGCGGTCGGCGTGCCGTGGCGGGTGTCGAAGCACACCGTCATGGACCTCGACGCGTGGCCGTACCCGAAGCAGCCCCTCGTGCCGCTGGCCGAGTCGGTGCACGAGCGCATGTCAGTCGAGATCTTCCGCGGCTGCACCCGAGGATGCCGGTTCTGCCAAGCCGGCATGATCACCCGCCCTGTTCGGGAACGGTCGATCACCGGCATCGGTGAGATGGTCGAGCGAGGTCTGGCCGCAACGGGGTTCGAGGAGGTAGGTCTGCTCTCGCTGAGCTCGGCCGACCACTCCGAGATCGCTGCGATGACCAAGGGGCTCGCCGACCGCTACGAGGGCACCCAGACCGGGCTCTCGCTGCCGTCGACCCGTGTCGACGCGTTCAACATCGACCTCGCCAACGAGCTGACCCGCAACGGGCGGCGCTCGGGCCTCACCTTCGCGCCCGAAGGTGGGTCAGAGCGTATCCGCAAGGTGATCAACAAGATGGTGAGCGAGGACGATCTCATCAAGACCGTCGCGGCCGCGTACGGAGCAGGCTGGCGGCAGGTGAAGCTCTACTTCATGTGCGGTCTGCCGACCGAGACCGACGACGACGTGCTGCAGATCGCCGAGCTGGCCAAGCGGGTGATCGAGACCGGTCGACAGACCTCCGGGCGACGCGACATCCGTTGCACCGTGTCGATCGGTGGGTTCGTGCCCAAACCGCACACCCCCTTCCAGTGGACGGCGCAGCTCGGCCCCGACGAGACCGACGCCCGGCTGGCCAAGCTGCGCGACGCGCTCCGCGCCGACAAGCGCTACGGCAGCTCGATCGGGTTCCGCTACCACGACGGCAAGCCCGGCATCGTCGAAGGGCTGCTGTCGCGCGGCGACCGGCGGGTCGGGCGCGTCATCGAGACGGTGTGGCGCGACGGTCAGCGGTTCGACGGCTGGAGCGAGCACTTCTCCTACGAGCGCTGGATGGCCGCGGCCGAAGCGGCGTTCGCCGATCTGCCCGTCGACCTCGCCTGGTACACCACCCGAGAGCGCGACCAGCACGAGGTGCTGCCCTGGGACCACCTCGACTCCGGGCTCGACAAGGACTGGTTGTGGGAGGACTGGCAGGACGCCCTCGATGAGACCGAGGTCGACGACTGCCGCTGGACCCCCTGCTTCGACTGCGGGGTTTGCCCCCAGATGGGCACCGAGATCGAGGTCGGCCCCACCGGTCAGACCCTGCTGCCCCTCACCGTGATGGGCTCCGGCCGGCAGGCCCTCGCCGAACAGCACTGAGCGCACACCGCGCCGGGTCGAGTGGCCATTTTCGTACGTCGAGTCGGCGAAGCTCCAGATCGAGTGGCCACTTTCGTACGTATGAAAGTGGCCACTCGAGCTGGCGGCAGGACGTCAGATCGGGTAGCCGACGTGGGCGAGCGCCTGGCGCACCAACACACCGTGAGAACCCGACATCTCACCGCGGATCGCGATCGAGGCCGCCTCCGCGGGCGTGACCCACGAGAGGTCGAGCGCGTCCTGCTGAGGTCGGCAGTCACCGGTCACCGCAACGACGAACGCCAGCGACACGGCGTGCTGCCGTGGGTCGTGGAACGGGGTGACGCCCGGGGTCGGGAAGAACTCGGCCACCGTGAACGGCTGCGGAGACGGCGGGATGCGCGGCAGCGCCATCGGCCCGAGGTCGTTCTCGAGATGCCGCACGAGCGCATCGCGAATCTTCTCGTGGTAGAGCACGCGGCCGCCCACGACCTCCTGACCGATACCGCCGTCGGTGTCGGCCCGCATCAGCAGACCGATGTGGGTCACGCTCCCGCGGTCGTCGACGCGCACGGGGATCGCGCTGACGTAGAGGATCGGCAGCCGCTCCCGGGCGTTGTCGAGCTCTTCACGGCTGAGCCAGGCTCCGGTCGTCTCCACGTCGGTCATGGCCTCATCCTGTCAAACGTTGCCGGTCGTGCCGATCGCCGCACCGCGGTGTGCTGGCCTAGGGTGGGAGCCGGAGCATGACGGGTCACGTCGCGCCCGAACCTCCGTCGAGAGAACGGTGTGCCATGGAGTGGTGGGGCTGGCTGATCGTGGTCGTCGTGGTGGTGGCACTGCTCGTGGGCGCAGTGCTGCTCGTGCAGAGCCGGCGCAGACGAGGTGGGGTCATCATCGATCGCAGCGGTAAGAGACCGAGCAACCCCAACGGTCCGGGCGGTTCAGCAGGCGGGGCAGGAGGGGGTTCGGCATGAGCCGCCTCATGCGCACCAGCGAGATCACCCAGCGGCCGGTCGTGACCATGGCCGGTGACGACATCGCCCAGGTCAAGGACATCGTGTACGCCGCCGACGGGGGCTCGGTTCGCGGCTTCACCCTCGCCGGTCGCGGGCTCTTCTCCGGTCCGCTCTCGACCGTGCTGCCCTGGTCGAAGGTGGCCGCGCTCGGAAGTGACGCGGTCATGATTCGCGACGAGCACGCACTCACCGACCCTGCCGAGCTGGAGGCCGGTTCGGCGCGGTCGATCGGCAAGGGTGGCAACATCCTCGGGTCGCAGGTGCTGACCGACACCGGCACCGACCTGGGTCGGGTGGTCGACGCCATCGTCGAGGTGTTCGGCGGTCACGACCAGTGCGACGTCGTCGGCTACGAGATCGAGTCGTCGGAGGCGCTGGAGAACGCCGGCACCAAGGTGCTCATCCCGCTGCCCGACACGGTGGCGGCATCCGGTGAGCACCTGATCGTGCCGGCCTCCGCCCGCAACTTCGTCCGCAAGGACCTCGCCGGGTTCGGCGCCGCGGTGGAGGACTTCCGCAAGCAGCTCGAAGGGGGCGGAAGCTGATGCTGTTCTCCACGTCGCGCAAGCACAAGATCGTCAGCACCCTTACGGCCGAGACCGTCGCCCGGGTCAAGGGCTTCGTCGTCGACCCGGTCACTCGGCACGTCGTCGCCCTGGTGGTCCGCAAGAGCAAGCAGGGTGACACCCTGCCCTGGACCCGCATCTCCGGCTTCGGGCCGGATGCCGTGACCGTGGCCGACGGAGCCGCCATCGGCCCGGCCGACGAACCGATCGCGGCCCTCTCCGGCAAGTCGAACACGATGCTGAAGAAGCAGGCGATCTCCTCGTTCGGCGACCACATCGGTACCGTCACCGACGTCGCCTTCGACGGCGACACCGGGGCGATCCAGTCGGTGCTCGTCGACGGCGAGCCAGTGCCCGCCGACCGCCTTCTCGGGGTCGGCTCGTTCGCCGTGGTGCTGGAGGCGGAACCGACCCCCTGAGCTCAGGTCGGGCGCCCAGCGAACACGACGCCCGGGTTCATGATCCCGAGCGGGTCGAAGACACCCTTGAGCCGGCGCTGCCGGTCGAGCTCGGCCGGCCCCAGCTCGAGGCCCAGCCAGGGCGCCTTGAGCGAGCCGATCCCGTGCTCGCCGCTGATCGTTCCGTCGAGCGCGAGCCCGAGACGCACGAGGTCGTCGAAGGCCTGCCACGCCCGAGCCCGGCTGTCGGGGTCGTCACGGACGTAGACGATCGACGGATGCAGGTTGCCGTCGCCGGCGTGACCACTCACCGGGATCGTGACCCGGCGCCGGTCGGCGATGTCGAGGGCGCCGCGCATGAACTCGCCCAGCCGGGCGACCGGCACACAGATGTCCTCCGCGATGCGGGCACCCAGCGCCTCGAACGCCGTGCTCATGACCCGGCGCCCTTCGAGCAGCACCTCCGACTCGCCGGGGTCGTCGGCCACCGCGACCTCGGAAGCGCCTGCCGCAGTGAGCAGCTCGGCGTAGCGGGTCACGTCGTCGGCGACGTGGTCGGGGCGGTCGGCCTGCACGAGCAGCACGGCTTCGGCGTCGTCGGGAAAGCCGTAGTCGCCGAAGGCCTGCACGGCGCGGATGCTGCTGCGGTCCATGATCTCGAGCAGACAGGGTCGGTGCCGGTCGCGGCGCAGGGCCAGGATGCCGGCCACCGCATCGCCTAGAGACGTGAACACCGCCAACGCGGTCAGGGCCGGGTCGGGCGCCGGCTGCAGGCGCACGACGACCTCGGTGACGACGCCGAGGGTGCCCTCCGAGCCGACGAACAGCCCCGTCAGGTCGTAGCCGGTGACCCCCTTGGCGGTGCGATGGCCGGTGGTCATCACCTCTCCACCGGGGAGCACCACCTGCAACGCCTTCACCCAGTCAGAGGTGACGCCGTACTTGACGCAGCACAGACCGCCGGCGTTGGTCGCCACGTTGCCCCCGATGGTGCAGGTCTCCCACGAGGCTGGATCGGGGCCGTAGAAGAGCCCGTTCGCCGCGGCCGCCCGCTTGAGGTCGGCGTTGACGACGCCGGGGCCCACCACGGCGTACCCCTCGACGGCGTCGATCTGAGGCTCGTCCGCCAGGGCCTCCACGTTGAGCACGATGGCTCCCTCGGTCGCCGCCGCGCCGCCGACCCGAGACGTACGTGCCCCCTGCGGCACGACCGGGGTGCGAGTGGCTTGGGCGTGCTCGAGCACGGCGACGACGTCACCGAGGTCGCGCGCCCGCACCACGCTGAAGTCGCCCGGCAGCGCCGGCTCAGTCGCCGTTGACGAGGCGTCGACGGCATAGGAACCGGCCACGCCGGGGTCGGTCACCACCTTGCCGAGGAGGCGGTCGGGCAGTTTCGTGGTGGGGGTGCTCACCCTCTCAGGCTAGACTTGTGAGCACAGGCGTTCGAGCCGTCATCAGCGGCGAGCCTCCGGAAGAACAGGATCGCGTCAGCGGGCCTCAGTAGAACCGGACGTGTGGGCTACGTCACTGCCTTCGGCAAGAGCGGTCGGATGCCGTTCACACACAGTGAGCACACGGCATCCGGCAAGCGGGGTGGCACCGCGGCGGAGACGTCGTCCTCGTGTTGGAACACCACTTTCGCGATCGCCAGGAGACCGAGCATGACCTACCCCAAGGTCACCACCACCGACGAGCCGTCTGCCGACGCAGCGACCGGCCGTGCCACGAGAGTCCCCTCGAACCCGCGGTTCCCCGACATCGAGGAACGCGTGCTGAAGTACTGGGACGCCGACGGCACCTTTGTCGCGTCGGTCGAGAACCGCGACGCGGGCACCGACGGCGACAACGAGTTCGTCTTCTACGACGGCCCGCCCTTCGCGAACGGGCTCCCGCACTACGGGCACCTGCTGACCGGCTACGTGAAGGACATCGTGCCGCGCTATCAGACCATGCGCGGCAAGCGGGTCGAGCGCCGGTTCGGCTGGGACACCCACGGGCTGCCGGCCGAGCTGGAGGCGCAGCGCCAGCTGGGCCTGAAGACGAAGCAGGACATCCTCGACCTCGGGATCGACCAGTTCAACGAGGCCTGCCGCAGCTCGGTGCTGAAGTACACCGGCGAGTGGCAGGAGTACGTCACCCGCCAGGCGCGCTGGGTCGACTTCGACAACGACTACAAGACCCTCGACCCCGGCTACATGGAGTCGGTCATCTGGGCCTTCAAGACCCTCCACGACAAGGGCCTGGTCTACGAGGGCTTCCGGGTGCTGCCCTACTGCTGGAACGACCAGACCCCGCTGTCGAACCACGAGCTGCGCATGGACGACGACGTCTACAAGATGCGCCAGGACCCTGCGGTCACCATCGGGCTGCGCCTCGAGACGGGCGAGCTGGCGCTCGTCTGGACCACGACCCCGTGGACCCTGCCGGCCAACCTCGGCATCATGGTCGGACCCGACATCGACTACGTCGTGGTCGAATCGGAAGCGAGTGGCACGAGCGAGCGGTACGTCATCGGAGCGGCCCGGCTCGCCGCCTACGCCAAGGACCTCTTCGGCCCCGACGTCGACCTCGCGACCCTCGACCAGCGGGTGGTCGAGCGCCTCAAGGGAACCGACCTTCTGGGCCGTTCCTTCACGCCGCCGATGAGCTACTACCTCGGACACGAGCACGCCCACCGCGTCTTCGCCGCCGACTTCGTCACCACCGAGGACGGCACCGGTCTCGTGCACACCGCCGGCGCCTTCGGTGAGGAGGACAAGATCGTCACGGATGCCGCCGGCATCGTTCCCGTGATGCCCGTGGGCCCCGACGGCCGGTTCACCTACCCGGTCAGCGACTACGAGGGGATGCAGGTCTTCGACGCGAACCTGCACATCATTGACCACCTCAAGGCCGCGACCCGAGGTGAGGGCGACACCGGCTCGGTCACGCCGGGCACGGTGCTGTTGCGCCGCGAGACCTACGACCACAGCTATCCGCACTGCTGGCGCTGCCGCGAGCCGCTCATCTACATGGCCGTCTCGAGCTGGTTCGTCGAGGTGACGAAGTTCAAGGACCGCATGCTCGAGCTCAACCAGCAGATCGAGTGGACCCCTTCGCACATCCGCGACGGGCAGTTCGGCAAGTGGCTGGCCAACGCGCGCGACTGGTCAATCTCACGAAACCGCTTCTGGGGCAGCCCGATCCCCGTGTGGAAGTCAGACGACCCACGATATCCCCGCGTCGACGTGTACGGCTCGTTCGCCGAGCTGGAGGCCGACTTCGGGCGCCCGGTGACCGACCTGCACCGGCCCTACATCGACGAGCTGACCCGGCCCAACCCCGACGACCCGCGCACGCCCGAGCAGGGGCAGTCGACGATGCGCCGCATCGAGGACGTCTTCGACGTGTGGTTCGACTCCGGCTCGATGCCCTACGCCCAGGTGCACTACCCGTTCGAGAACACCGAATGGTTCGAGCACCACTACCCGGGCGACTTCATCGTCGAGTACATCGGGCAGACCCGCGGCTGGTTCTACCTGATGCACGTGCTGGCCACGGCCCTGTTCGACCGGCCGGCGTTCAAGACCTGCGTCAGCCACGGCATCGTGCTCGGCTCCGACGGGCAGAAGATGAGCAAGTCGCTGCGCAACTACCCCGACGTGCGAGAGGTGTTCGACCGCGACGGCGCCGACGCCATGCGGTGGTTCCTCATGAGCAGCCCGATCCTGCGCGGCGGCAACCTCATCGTCACCGAGCAGGGCATCCGTGACGGCGTGCGCCAGGTGATGATCCCGCTCTGGAACGCCTGGTCGTTCTTCGCGCTCTACGCCAACACGGCGAACGGTGGCGACGGCTACGAGGCCACGTGGTCGACCGCGTCGACCGACGTGCTCGACCGCTACCTGCTCGCCAAGCTGCACGACTTCGTCGTCGACATGCAGGAGCAGCTTGACGCCTATGAGATCGCCGCGGCGTGCGACACGATGCGCGGCTTCCTCGACGTGCTGACGAACTGGTACATCCGGCGGTCGCGTGACCGGTTCTGGGGCGGTGAGACCGCTGAGTCGCACGCCGCCTTCGACACCCTCTACACCGCGCTCGAGACCGTGACCCGCGCAATCGCTCCGCTGCTGCCACTGGTCACCGAGGAGATCTGGCGCGGCCTCACCGGCGGTCGCTCGGTGCACCTCACCGACTACCCGCAGGCCGACCACCTGCCGGCCGACGAGGCGCTCGTGTTGGCCATGGACCGCGCCCGCGAGGTGTGCTCGGTGGCCTCGAGCCTGCGCAAGGCGAGGTCGTTGCGCGCGCGGCTTCCCCTCGCGCGTCTGACGGTCGTGACTCCCGACCCCGGGGCGCTCGAACCGTTCCGCGGCATCGTGTGTGACGAGGTGAACGTCAAGGCGCTCGACCTGGTCGACCTCGCCGCCGCCAGCGAGGCCGACTTCGGGGTGAGCCAGCGCCTCACGGTCAACGCCCGCGTCGCCGGCCCCAGGCTTGGCCGGAACGTGCAGGTCGCCATCAAGGCCAGCAAGTCGGGTGACTGGTCGGTCAACGACGCGGTGGTGACCGCCGGCGGGCTCGCGCTGGTCGAGGGGGAGTACTCGCTCGAGACCGTCGTCGCGAACGGTGGTGCGGGCACTGCCGCGAACGCCGAGCCGGCCGAGCAGGCGACGGCGATGCTGCCCGGTGGTGGGTTCGTCGCCCTCGACACGGCGGTCACGCCCGCGCTGGCCACCGAGGGGGTCGCGCGCGACCTGGTTCGGGCCGTGCAGCAGGCCCGCCGCGATGCCGGGCTGCACGTCAGCGACCGCATCCGTCTCACCATCTCGGGTGAACCCGAGGTCTTCGAGGCCACGGTGACCCACCGCGAGCTCATCGTCGAGGAGACCCTGGCGGCGGCCTTCGCGTCGGGCGGGCCGGAGCACCCTCTTCCCGCCGGCACCGGCTCACCGGTGGTCGTCGGCGACCACCACGCCGCGACGATCCTGGTGGTGAAGGCGTGAGCGAATCCGCTGTACAGATCCGCACGGCATGCGGCGACGACCTCTCGGGGGCGATCTCGGTCGGGCATCGCACCTGGCTGGCCACCTACGAACCGATCGCCGGGCCCGAGTACGTCGCGATGGGCTTGGCCAAGTGGTGGACCCGAGACGCCGTGACGGCCTCGATCCGCGCGGGTCGCACGATCGTGGCGGCCCTCGGCGACGAGGTGATCGGCGTCGCCACCCACGGGGTGCAAGGCGATCAGGTGGTGCTCTGGAAGCTCTACGTGCTGCCGGGCCACCACGGCGAGGGCATCGGCTCGGCCCTGCTGCAAGAGGTCGAGCGACGGGCCGTTGCCGCAGGGCACCGCACCCTCGTGCTGTCGCACATCGCCGGCAACGAGCAGGCGGCCCGGTTCTACGTCAAGCACGGCTTCGTGACGACGTTGATGGAGAAAGGTGGTTCCGGCATGCCCGACAGCATCTGGATGTCCAAGGACCTCGGTGACAGGGCGGACGCGACATGAGCGGCCGCCCCGACGAGGCGGCCCGCGAGGCGTCCGCGAACCTCGAGCAGATGAAGCGCATGCGTCAGATCGAGGAGGCGATCGTGTCTCGCGCCCCCGAGAACGACGTCGGCCCGTCCCTCGAGCGCATCGAAGCCGTCATGGAGCTGGCCGGTGACCCGCAGAAGTCCTTTCCCGTCATCCACCTGACAGGCACCAACGGCAAGACCTCGACGAGCCGGATGATCGACGGCATCCTGCGTGAGGCAGGTCTCTCGACCGGCCGGTTCACCTCGCCACACCTGCACGACATCCGCGAACGGATCACGTTGCTGGGCAAGCCGATCCCACGTGAGAAGTTCATCGCTGCCTATGACGACATCGCGCCCCTCGTCGAGATCGTCGACGCGCGCTCACTCGACACCGGCGGGCGCCGGATGAACTTCTTCGAGGTGCTCGTCGCCATTGCCTTCGCTGCCTTCGCGGACGCCCCGGTCGACGTGGCCGTCATCGAGGTAGGGCTCGGTGGCTCGTGGGATGCGACGAACGTGGCCGACGGTCAGGTCGCCGTGATCACGCCGGTCGACCTCGACCACACGCACTTGCTCGGTGACAACGTGGTCGACATCGCGCGCGAGAAGAGCGGCATCATCAAGGCCGACTCGATCACCGTCTCGGCCGAGCAGGTCGAGGACGTTGTCGAGGTACTGCGCGAGCGGGCCCACGAGGTCGGGGCCCGCATCGTGTTCGAGGAGCAGGACTTCGGCGTGCTCTCGCGCGAGCCCGGTATCGGTGGCCAGCTGGTGTCGCTGCGTGGCCTGGCCGCCGAGTATCCCGACCTCTTCCTGCCACTGTTCGGGGCCCACCAGGCCCACAACCTGGCGGCCGCCGTGGCCGCGGCCGAGGCCTTCCTCGGTGGCGGGGGCCAGGCGCTCGAGCTCGACGTGCTGCGCACGGCGTGTGAGGCCATGAGCTCGCCCGGACGCCTCGAGATCGTGCGCCGCAGCCCTACCGTGCTCGTCGACGCCGCCCACAACCCGCACGGCGCCCACTCTCTGGTGGCGGCTCTGCAGGAGTCGTTCGCCTTCACCACGACCGTCGGGCTGGTGGGGATCGTCGCCGACAAGGATGCCGCCGGCATCCTCGAGGTTCTCGAGCCTGCCTTCGACCACATCGTCGTGTCGCGCAGCAGCTCGCCCCGGGCGATGTCGCCCGACCGCCTGGGCGAGCTCGCCACCGAGCTGTTCGGCGAGTCGCGCGTCACCGTCGTGCGCGACCTGCCCGACGCCCTCGAACAGGCCGTGACCCTTGCGGAGGAGAACGGCATGGGGGGAGGTGTCGTGGCGACGGGCTCGGTCATCACCGCCGGTGAGGTGCGGATGCTGCTCGGCCGCACCGACGCCTAGCCGTAGGCTGGGCCTGTGTCTCCCGTCGTGAAGCTCGTTCTCATCCTCGTCCTCATCGGAGCCGGCGTGGTGCTCTACGGTCGACTGGTGGGCCGTCGTGACAGCGAGCGTTCCCGCAGCGGGCTGACTGACGCCGTGCGCGCGGAGGTGAGTCGTGAGATCTCTGCCGGTCACAAGATCAACGCCATCAAGCTCTACCGCGCGGCCACCGGCATGCCGCTCCCCGACGCCAAGAGCGCGATCGACAACTGGTTCGTGCCCGGCCGGGGACCAGGAGTTCGCGACGCCGCCTCCTCGTGGACCGAGGGGCGGCTCACCGGTGAGGCCCGTTCGCGCATCAGCGAGCTCGTCTCCGGTGACCGTCGCGAGGACGCCATGCGGCTGTACGCGGAGGCGACCGGGGCCAGCTCGACCGAGGCTCAGGCCATCATCCGGTCGTGGGACACCACCCAGAACTACTGAGTAGGAGATCGTATGCGGGGCCTGGTCTTCTTCGGCAGCACCGGCAAGTTCACCTTCCGGATGCTGGCCACGGTGCTGGCCGGCCAGTCGGTATGCTTGTTCCTCGGCGCCCTCGTGGCTCGCGCGGTCATGGCATCCGACGGTGGTGACGGACGCGGCACCTCCTACCTCTTGGTCGGCTGCGGCCTGGCGGTGCTCTGCGTGCTTGCCGCCGGCTCGATGCGTCGCCCGTGGGGGGTCACGTTCGGTTGGGTGATCCAGGGGCTCACCCTGCTCAGCGCCCTCGTCGTGCCGATGATGTTCTTCGTGTGGCTCATCTTCCTCGCCCTGTGGGTGGGCTGCCTGGTGCAGGGTGACAAGGTCGACCGACTGGACGCCCGACGGGCCATGGCGGCTGCAGCGGCAGCGGACGCTGACGCGCCCGGTCAGGCCGCCGAGGCTGACGGCTCCGGCCGGCCGATAGGGTGAGCAGGTGCCCACTGAACGCTCTCTCGTCCTCGTCAAACCCGACGCCTTTCGTCGTGGTCTCACCGGGGAGGTGCTGCGCCGCATCGAGGCCAAGGGCTACACGCTCGTCGCCCTCGACGTGCTCACCCCGACTCGTGCGGCCCTCGGTGCGCACTACGCGGAGCACGAGGGAAAGCCCTTCTATGAACCGCTCGTCGAGTTCATGAGCTCTGGCATGGTCACCGCCGTGGTGATCGAGGGCCACGACGCCATCAAGGGCTTCCGCAGCCTGGCGGGGGCCACCAACCCCACCGAGGCCGTGCCCGGCAGCATCCGGGGAGACCTCGGCCGCGACTGGGGCGCCAAGGTGCAGCAGAACATCGTGCACGGGTCCGACTCGCCCGAGGCTGCGGCCCGCGAGATCGCGATCTGGTTCCCGAACCTTGGCGCAACCTGACCCCCGTGTCGACGTAGCCCGATCAACGCCTTGGCAGCCGCTTCGCGAGCAGGGTGAAACTGGGAAGCGTCGACCAGTCGTCGTGGCTGCCGATCACGTATAGCCGGCGTTTGGCGCGGCTGACCGCCACGTTGAGAAGGTTGGGCGGCGACGACGCCCACTGGCGGGCACCGAGGCTCGTGCTCTCCCCGCCGAGAACGAGGAAGACGACATCGGCCTGACGGCCCTGGGCGGTGTGGATCGTGCCACCCCGCATTCCTCGGTGCTCACCAGCCACCCGTTCGAGTTCGTCGGCCACGGCCCGGAACGGTGACAGCGCGAACATCTCGGCGTAGGAGACTCCGCACCCGTGAACGTAGGCGATCGCCTTCTCCAGCCGCTCGATCTGTCCGCGCTGCAGATGGGTGCCATGGGTGTCGGCGGGGGTGTCTGCCCAGTACGACTCGGCCACCCGCGCTGTGCCGCTCTCGCCGGGCAGGAAGGGGTCGTCCGCATCAGGCGCGCGGTTGACCGCGTTCACCATCAAACCTCCGTATCCGATCTGGTCGGAGATACCGAACATTGGTTGGTCACACCGCCGGTGAACACGTAACGGAGTGCTGACCCACACCGTGCCTTCCTGAGTGGGCAGGTACGTGCCCAAGCGGCCGACCCGGTCGGCGAGCGTCTGTACCGAGGCCCCCGGTGGGATCCAGGTCGGCCCCACTTTGTAGGACTTGGCGATGTCGCGCAGAGCCTTGGCGGGAATGGTGACGACCGGTGGCAGTTGCATCGGGTCACCGACCGCCAGAACTCGCCGGGCCCTCCAAATGGCGCCCACCGCCTGCTGAGGCGCGCACTGTCCGGCTTCGTCGATGAAAAGCCAACCGAGCCCTTCGGCCCTGACACCGGTGAACATCCGCGACATTGAGGCCAGCGTGGTCGACACGACGGGAACCACCAGGAAGAACAGCTGCCAAGCCGCCAGCCGTTTGTGCTCCGCCAGCTGCCTCGGGCAGGTGCCGTTCACGACCTCCACCGACGCGCGCAGCCACCGCTCCATGTCAGCGGCCTGGTCGAGTACGAAGTCGCGATGCAACCGCAGGGCGGCAACGAACAGCTCGGTCCGGGCGCTGTTGAGCTCTGCCGTCAACCACGGGGTGGTCAACTCACGGGCGTCGTCGACCCACTCGTTCCCGGGATAGCGCCGTCCGTAGATGGCTTCGTCTCGGGCACACTGCGTCGCCAGGTGGTCTCGTTCCGCCTCGAGGTCGGCGAGCTCGACCTCGAGGGCAGTCAGCCGTCCGTGCGCGTTCTGGGCGTCATCGCGTAGCTCGTCTGCGCACTGCCGGACTTTTCGAAGAGTGTCCTGCGCCACGGTCAGTTCGGCGTCGAGCTCGAGATGACGTTCACGCCACAGGTGACCGGCGTGGCCCCACGAGAGGACTATCTCCAGCAACCCCGGCTTGGCTCGAAGATGAAGTTCCTGCTTGGTCCTGGCCAGCACGCCGGCTTCTTCTGCCCGTGACTCACTGGGTTCATGGGCGCGTGAGGCGCGCTCCGCGACCTGAGCTGCCGTCTCCGCGTCAGCAACCTCGTGGGACAGCTCATCGAGCCGCGCGCGGACCTCTGGCCTGCGCCGCAGTCGCTGTTCCGCCGTGATACACCGTGCTCGTAGTTCGTCGACCGTGTCCCACGCGCGTTGAAAGGCAGCCCTCGACTGGTGCCACGGCTGGACCCGCGTTGACCTCGACGCCTGAAGCAGCCGCATCATGCCTTTTCCTGCGTAATCGTCTTCTGGTTCACCTTCGGCGAACCAGAACGCACTGACGAACCCCGCCCGGTTCTTCTTGTTCCCCAAGGTGGCGGCGACCAAGGCCCAGGCCTGCTGAGAGTTCCCTTCCGACTCGCGTGCAAGCGAATCGTGTGGGCCGCCCTCATCGACGTCAGCGGACATCGCCTCTTCCTCAACGGCATCCGAGCCGGTGCGCAGGATGGCGCTGGCCAGGCCGGTGAAGTGGTCGACGTTTCTCTGCCAGGGAGCGTCGATGGCGCCTTGCGCCGGGATGTCGGCCGTCACGTTCTCGACGGCAGCGTTGCTGTTGGAGGCCACCACCATCTCGAAACCCGCCAGATCGGACCGCAAAGCAGGCACGGATCGATCACGTCCGTCGATGCTGTTCCAGCAGTGCGTTTCCGGGCCGAACGCAAGCTGAGGACGTTCGAGCTCAGAGAGGCGACGCGCCCGCTCCACGATGTTGCCCGCGATGAGGTCTCGCAGCAGGGTGGTCTTTCCCGTCCCCGGTGGACCGTTGACCCCGAGCAGGCCGGCTGAGCCGGTGAGGGAGAGCGCCTCGTTCACGGCGAACTGTTGGCTCAGGGCCAACGCGTTCTGCGCGGCAGCCGGCCAGCGGCCGGGCGGAATGCGCTCGGCCACCGTGCCCTTCGTCACGACATCCGGCTCGTCCCGAACATTGATGCGGCCGGGGATGTCGAGGCTGCTCTCGGGCGTCAGGTAGGTGCTCAGGGCTGCCCCCACCTGACCGCTCTTGGTGGCGGCCGCCACCGTAGCGAGGTCCTCGAGGTGGAAGCTGTTCAAGAAGTCGAACTCGACCGGTTCTCCGGCGGCCTTGGCCGACACCTGGAGGCTCCGTATCCGAACTCCCTGGCAGCGCAGACCAGGGACCAGGGCCAGGCCGGCATGCTCGCGTGCTGTTTCGAGCAGGCTCGAGAGAGAGTCGCCGTCGTGGGCGGGGGGTTGCTCGGTCCCCGCTTCTTCCTGTCGTGAGGCCTCCGATGTCGCGACCGCCTCGGAGAGGCTCGCCTGAGCCTGCTCGAACCCGTTCATCCAGGTCTTCGATCGCAGGCCCGGCCGATGGGCGCGCCCCAGAGCCCAGGCGCACGACGACAAGACCACGCAGTCAGACATGAGCTGCCCGCTGGCGTCGATGACGATACCGGCGCAAGCGCTCCGGCCTGAGGGTCTGGGGTCGTAAGCGTCACGATCGTCCACGAAGACCTGGTGCAGGAGCTCGTAGACGTGCGACAGCTCGTAGAGGCCCAGGTAGGCGGTGTGCTGCCATACCCGGCCCTTCTTCGGCTCCGGCAGGGTCTCCCACGGCAAAGACCCACCCGGCTGCCAGTCCACCACCTTGACTCGGTCTTGACTCCGAGAAACCTTGGGCAGTCTTTGCGGGCTGAACAGCTCCACCATTCGCCAATAACCGAGAACCGCCTGCTGCTCTACCCCTGACCGCATGGGTCAACGCTAGGCGTTCGGAACGACAACGAACCCTGCGTCGTCCACACGGGTCGCGGCTGCCCCGTTCATGGCGTATCAGGTGAGCCTTTTCGGATGCGCTCAGACGGACTCGATGCGCGCGACCCGGCCCGGCCGGCCAAGGATGCTCAGCCCGGTCTGCGGTGGCCGTCCCGGCCAGGCGGCAGATCTGAGATGCCAGCGTGGGCATCGGGCCTTGAGACCACGCCGGACGAGTGGCCACCGCACAGGGGGCCGTTCCAGGCAGCCGAAGGTCGCCGGGGCTGGGAGGATGGGGCGTGGATGACTACCTGAAGAGCGACTCGCCTGTCATCGAGGCGCTCGATCGCGCCTATTCGCGCAGCCGACTGTCGATCAGGACCCGCCTCGACCGACTGAGGTCGAGGGCGTTCCTGTTGGCGCAGTGCTCAATCGCGGCCGGGTTCGCGTGGTGGCTGGCGACGAGCGTCTTCGGGCACCGCTCGCCGTTCTTCGCTCCGATCGTCGCGGTCGTCTGTCTCGGCATGTCGTACGGGCAGCGACTGCGTCGCGTGTTCGAGGTGGCCGTGGGGGTGGCCGTCGGTGTCTTCACCGCCGACGTGTTCGTGCACTTCGCGGGCACCGGCCCCTGGCAGGTCGCCGCCGTCGTGCTGGTGTCGATGTCGTTCGCGCTGCTGCTCGACGGGGGCCCGCTGCTCGTCATCCAGTCGGGGGTTCAGGGGATCGTCGTGACCGTGCTGGTCGCCAGCCCCGGGCAGGCCTTCACGCGGTGGACCGACGCGCTGATCGGGGGTGCGGTGGCGCTGGTGGCCGCGACCATCGTGCCGCAGGCACCGCTACGTCGACCCCGGGTGGCGGCATCGGAGGTGGTTCGCAAGGTCAGCGAGCTGCTGCGTCGGGCGGTCGCCAGCGCTGTCGACGGCGACGTCGACGGAGTCGCTGCGGTGCTGGCCTCAGCTCGCGGCACCGAGTCGTTGCTGCGGGAGCTGCGCACCGCGGCTGACGAAGGACTGTCGGTGTTGACGAGCTCTCCCTTCTCCCGCCAGCACCGGGTGGGGGTGCGGGCCATGGCTGATCTCGTCGAGCCGCTCGATCGAGCCCTCGGCAGCACGCGGGTGCTGGTGCGACGCATCACCGTCGCCGTCGGCAACGGTGAGGCGATGCCGGAGGCTTACGTCGAGCTGATCGAAGCGCTGGCCGACGCCACCGACATTGTGGCCCGGGCGCTCTCGGAGAACGCGTCGCCAACGGTCGGTCGGTCGGGTCTCGAGCGGGTCGCCCTGATGACCGGTCAGGTGCCTCGCACCGCGAGCCTCGCCTCTGAGACGATCCTGGCTCAGACCCGTTCGGTGGTGGTCGACCTGCTGCAGGTGACCGGTCTCGATGTCGATGAGGCCATCGCGGCTCTGCCTCGCGAACGAGCCCACGACTGACACCGCTGGGCCGGGCTGCACGTGCGTGCGGCTCGGCCCAGCGGCATCCGGGCTGACGGCTGAGGTCGGCCGGGGTCAGTGCGACGAAGGCGCCACCGGGCTGCTGGTGTCGATCTTGTCGACGCGGGGGTCACCGGTGTCGGCGAAGTAGTCGGCCGGGATCGTCTCGTCGTGCCCCTCCGATGCCTTGACGGCCCGGAAGACGAAGGTGAAGACGACGGCCACGATGAGGTTGAGGGCGAACGCCGTCAACGCGATGTAACCCATCTCGGCGATTCCCGGAATCGCGGCCACCGAGCCGCCGAAGTGAGCCTTGGTGATCGGGTTGATGACGTTGTAGGCGGCGACGGTGCCGTAGACCATGCCGACGGCCCAGCCCGCAAGCAGTGCCCGCCGGTGGAACCACCGCGTGTAGAGGTAGAACACGATGGAGGGGAAGGTCTGCATGATCCAGATGCCGCCCAGCAGCTGGAAGTTCAGGGCGTTGGTCTTGTCGAGCGCCAGCACGAAGATCAGGGCGAAGGCCTTGACGACGAGCGAGGTGAGCTTGCTGACCTTGGCTTCCTGCTGGATGGTCGCGTTGGGCCGGAACCAGGCCTTGTAGATGTTGCGGGTGAAGGTGTTCGACGCGGCGATCGACATGATGGCAGCCGGCACCAGGGCGCCGATGGCGATGGCCGCGAACGCCACGCCCGCGAACCAGGCCGGGAAGAAGTCCTCGAAGAGCTGGGGCACCACGAGCTGCGGGTTGGGCTTGCCGTCGAGGCCGATCGGCTTCGTGCCGGCCGCGATCGCCACCCAGCCGAGCAGGGCGAGCAGGCCGAGCATGAAGGAGTACGCGGGCAGGATCGAGGCGTTCTTGCGGATCGTCGTACGGCTCTTGGCCGACAAGGTGGCCGTGATGGAGTGGGGGTACATGAACAGCGCCATCGCCGACCCGAGCGCCAGGGTGGCGTAGGCCCAGTACTGCCCGGTCGCCGGGATGAAGGCCCCGACCTGTTTGCCGGTGGCCGGGTTGGTCGCCTCCATCTTGTTCTGGGCGGCGTCGAAGATGTGGCCCCAGCCACCGACCTTTCCCGGTAGGTAGATCACGGCCACGATGATGACGATGTAGATGAGGATGTCCTTGACGAAGGCGATAATGGCCGGCGCCCGCAGGCCCGAGGTGTAGGTGTAAAGGGCCAGCACCACGAAGGCGATGAAGATCGGCGCGTCCTTGGCCACCCAGTTGCCGCCACCACCGACGCCGGCCACCTCGAGCACCGCCTGGATGCCGACCAGCTGAAGCGCGATGTAGGGCATCGTCGCGAGGAAGCCGGTCACGGCCACGGCCAGCGTCAGGGCGCGCGAACCGGAGCGGCCCTGCACGAAGTCGGCGGGGGTGACGTAGCCGTGCCGGTGCGAGACCGACCACAGGCGCGACATGAACACGAAGATGATCGGGTAGAGGATGATGGTGTACGGCACCGCGAAGAAGCCCGTCACGGCTCCTGCTGAGAACATCGCCGCCGGAACCGCGACGAAGGTATAGGCGGTGTAGAGGTCGCCGCCGAGCAGGAACCAGGTGATCCAGGTGCCGAACGACCGACCGCCGAGCCCCCACTCCTCGAGGCTGTCCATGCTGACCGGCCGGCGCCAGCGGGCCGCCCAGAAGCCGGCGACCGCGACCGCGACGAAGAAGACGATGAGCACGGTGAGCGCGACGACGTTGACGCCGCCTGTCGACTGTGCCGACTGGACGAGCGGGAGGGCGGTCATCGGCCGGCCTCACTGTCGCCGGCGCCATCGGTCGTGTCGGTGAGGAACTCGGTGCCTTCGGGGTTCATCGGTCGGTGCGGCCGGGCCTTGAGCACCAGCCGGTAGGCGGTGAAGGTCAGGATCGAGCAGAGCGCCACCCAGAGGAACTGATACCAGATGAAGAACGGGAAATCGAGGAAGCGGGGTTCGTCCCTGGCGTAGGTGCCGACGAGCATCAGGGCGATGATCGGGATCGCGAGGCACACGGATGCGATGGCCAGCAGGCCCTTGTTCGCGGGTGGTGCGTCACGGTGCTGCGGGGGGGTGCTCACGTGCTGACCTCCGTTGGTCAGGGCCGAAAGGGTGTCCGACCGTGCGGAGGGAACCTACTCCCGCGGCGGGGGGAATGTGAGACCTTGCCGCGATGTTTTTCTGTCAGGCGTCGTGACATCGGCGTCGCAGGCCCCTCACGCGAGGGCTCGGCGCCCACGGATGCAGGGCGGTTCGGGCCGACTCGACGGTCGTGGGCACGGATGCGAACGGGCCCCCCGGCCCAGATAGGGTGTCAGCCATGGCTGATTACGATGTGGTGGTTCTCGGTGCAGGTCCAGGCGGCTACGTTGCGGCAATCCGCGCCTCGCAGCTCGGCAAGAAGGTGGCTGTCGTCGAGAAGCAGTACTGGGGCGGGGTGTGCCTCAACGTGGGCTGCATCCCGAGCAAGGCGCTGCTGAAGAACGCTGAGCTGGCGCACACCCTCACCCACGAGAAGGCGAAGTTCGGTATTGAGGGCGATGCCACCATGTCGTTCGGCCCGACGTTCAAGCGTAGCCGCCAGGTCTCGGCGGGCATCGTCAAGGGCGTGCACTTTCTGATGAAGAAGAACAAGATCGAGGAGATCGACGGCTGGGGCACGCTGACCAGCTCGACCTCGATGGATCTGGCGCTGAACGATGGCGAGAAGCGCGCCATCACCTTCGACAACCTCATCATCTCGACAGGCTCGGTCACCCGGATGATCCCCGGTGTCGAGGTGAGCCAGAACGTCGTGACCTACGAGGAGCAGATTCTCGACGAGAACCTCCCGGGCTCGATCATCATCGCGGGCTCCGGCGCCATTGGGGTCGAGTTTGCCTATGTCATGAAGAACTTCGGGGTTGATGTGACCATCGTCGAGTTCCTCGACCGCATGGTTCCCACCGAGGACGCCGATGTCTCGAAAGAGCTGCTCAAGCACTACAAGAAGCTCGGTGTGAAGGTCATGCTCAGCACCAAGGTCGAGTCGGTCGAAGACACCGGCTCGGGCGTCAAGGTCAGCGTCAGCCCGGCGGCCGGCGGCGACCAGCAGGTGCTCGAGGCGGACCGACTCCTCTCGGCCATCGGCTTCGCACCACGCACTGATGGCTACGGTCTGGAGGCCATCGGCGTCGAGCTCACCGACCGTGGAGCCATCGCGATCGACGACTTCTGCCGCACCAATGTGCCGAACGTGTACGCCATCGGCGACGTGACGGCCAAGCTGATGCTCGCCCACGTCGCGGAGGCCATGGGCATCGTGGCCGCCGAGACGATCGCCGGGGCCGAGACCATGGCCATCGACTACACGTTCATCCCGCGGGCGACCTACTGCCAGCCCCAGATCGGCTCGATGGGCCTGTCCGAACAGCAGGCCAAGGATGCCGGGCACGACGTCAAGACGGCGACGTTCCCCTTCTCGGCCAACGGCAAGGCGATGGGCCTCGGTGAGCCGGTCGGGTTCGTCAAGGTGATCGCCGACGCCGAGCACAACGAGATCCTCGGGGCCGCCATGATCGGCCCCGACGTCACCGAGCTGCTGCCCGTGCTGAACCTGGCCCAGACCTGGGACCTCACCGCCGACGAGGTGTCACGCACCATCTTCGCCCACCCGACCCTCGGCGAGGCGGTCAAGGAAGCCGTGCACGGCATCGCCGGGCACATGATCAACTTCTGACCGGTTCGGGCAGGCGGATGCTGCACGGCTCGGGGAGAAGTGCGGCCGGGATCGTGCTGGCCGCCCTGCTGACCACGGCCTGCACCTCCGGCCCCCCGACGGGAGCCGGAGTACGTGCGGCGTCGGCGTCCTCGGCTGGGGCCACCGACGACGCTGAGGCGGGGCCGGCGGTGGGTTCTGGTGCCGGTTCTGGTGCCGGGGTTCGGCCGCCGTCGGGCTCCGTTACGACGGGAAGGCCGGCCGCACCGTTGCAGCCAGCCCTCGCGCCCGGTATGACCCCGGTCCCAGAGGCCAGCCTGTGCTCGGTCACCCGCACGCTCACGTCAGCGGCGCCGCTACAGCCGGACGTCATCTGGCCCGACTCCGTGCACCGAGGGCGGAGCGGCACCGAGACCGTGCGTCGGACGGCTCCCGCGTGCGTGCGCCTCCAGCCGCTGGAGACCAGTTGCTACGGCAGTTTTCCGTACGTCGCCGCCTCTGAAGACGCCATCCTGCTCGGCCTCGGCGCCGACCGCTTGACGACGGGCGAGGCGCACGCCGAGGTCACCTCGCCGTCGGGTGCGATCCCGTCACAGGCCGCGGTGCTCTACACCGTGCTGCACTTCCCATCGTCAGGAGAGTCGGCGTCTGACCTCGAGTCGGCGCGAGGGCGCCTGACCACCGCCGTCACCACGTGTGCGGGCGGGCGGCCGGGTCACCTGGGCGTCGACGGGCTGGTGGGTCAGCGCGAGAGCGTCATGGCGGTGCGGGCCTTCCAGGACGCCCACTTCGTCTTCGCCCAGGCCGATCGCGACCTGATCTGGCTGGTCGTCGACGGAGCAGGGTGGACGGCCGCGACCCGGGAACGAGCCGCCCGCAGTGCCATCGCTGCCATCACGAAGGAGCCAGCCCGGTGAAACCCACGGTGGTCTCGATCCACATCGCCCCGGGCCGACGACTCCCGACGAAGTCGGTATCCAGCGTCGAGGCGGAGGCGGGAGCGGGGCTGGTCGGTGACCGGTACCACGGCAGCCGCCACCGGCACGTGACGGTGCAGTCGAGCGAAGGGCTCCAGGCCGCGTCGGCCGAGCTCGGCCGCCCCGTCGAGCCGGGGCTGACCCGGCGCAACATCACCATCTCGGGCGGTGAGATCCCGACGCGGCCGGGCACCCGGATGAGTATCGGTGAGGTCGAGCTGGAGGTGGTGCGTATCGCTGCGCCCTGCCGGCTGCTCGACGATGGCATCGGTCCTGGGGCCGCCCGAGCGCTGCACAAGCGCGGTGGCACGGTCTTCCGCCTGCTCTCTTCGGGCGCCATCACCGTCGGTGACGAGGTCGACCTCGCCGTGGGCGACGAGGTCGACCTCGCCGTGGGCGACCCGCCGGTCCGCGACTGAGTCCGCCGTCCTCATGAAGATCTCCACCGGGCGGTGCCGTTGGCCGACTGCCGCGCTCGTGCTGACCGGCATCCTCGGCTCAGCCTGCACCCCAAACCCGCTACCGAGCCCGCCCACCGTGCTGTCCTCGCCGAACGGTCGCTCCACGGCGATCGGAGGGGGAGAGCAGAGCGCAGTCGCGACCGGTCGCGGGATGACGCCCGTTCCCGAGAGCTCACTCTGCGCGAGCACGGTGGATCTCGCAGCGGATGCGGTACCGTTCCGGCCCGACGCGATCTGGCCGGGGCCCGGCGCCACCTCGTTCAACGCGAGCCGCACCGTGTCGCGGCACCGGACCGGCTGCGCGGCGAGGCTGCCCGCCGCACCCGACTGCACGGTCGGCTTCCCGTTCACCGTCCAGGGCAATGACGAGGTGGTGCTCGCGTTCGCCCTCGACCGCCTCGTCACGGGGGAGGCGCGGGTGACGGTCGCCGCCTCGCCCGCGGGCGCCACGAGCTCGCAGCGGATCATCAGCTACCACTCGATGCTGCGCCAGGCGGGGGCCGCGGGGGAGGCCGCCCTCGCCTGGCTGCGCTCGGCCGTTGCCACGTGCGTCGGGGGGAGACCGGGCCGGCTCGGCGGGACGAGCGGGCTGGTCGGCAGCGTGTCGAGCCCGAACTCGCCGTCGGGGCGGGCCCGCTCGCTGTTCGTCGTCTCGGGCGGCCTCGCGATCTGGCTCGTGCTCGACGGTGGGGCGTGGTCGCCCGCGAGCGACCGACGAGCCGTGGATGCCGCGGTGTTGAGCCTGCGCTCTGAAGGAACATCCACCATCGGCTAGCCCGGGAGAAACGCGTGACCGAGGCCGCGCACACCAGCGCCCCCCAACACCGCAGTGCGGGGGGCGCCGGCTCAGCGTCTGCTCGAGACGGGCCCGATCAGTACCAGTGCTTCCGGCCGCCGATCGCGCGCCCGGTGGCACCGAGAATGAACAGCACCGCCCCCACGACGACGAGAATGACGGCGATGGTCGTGATGACCGGAATCTTCACGAGCAGGCCGACGATGAGCAGGATGATTCCCAGAGTGATCATGAGTTCGATGAGCTCCTAGTTCGAGTTGGTGTCAATGCCGCCTGGATCCCCCCGGGGCATCGCTCGGGAGAACCCGAGTCATGACACTGCATACCCTTTCCCAGAGCGCAACTAGCACTGTCGGTCGAGGTGACCGATTAGGGCGGTAGAGGGCTCCGCTGTTAGTCTTGGCGTTGCCGTTCTACCGGCCGCGGACCAACAGAGCCCAGGTGAACATGCCCTGGCGCACCGCGCAACGAGATGAAGAAGGAGTCGGTGCCCCCATGCCTTTGGAAGCTGACGTCAAGGCCCAGATCATGACCGAGTACGCCACCACCGAGGGCGATACCGGTTCCCCCGAGGTCCAGATCGCGATGCTGACGCAGCGCATCAAGGACCTCACCGAGCACTCGCGTGCCCACAAGCACGACCATCACAGCCGCCGTGGGCTGCTGCTGCTGGTCGGTCGACGCAAGCGCATGCTGCGTTATCTCGAGGCCACCGACATCGAGCGCTATCGCTCGCTGATCAAGCGCCTCGGTCTGCGTCGATGAACGCGTGACGAAAGGCGGTCACCGCACCTGCGGAGACCGCCTTTCGTCGTAGGTGCGTGCCCTTTCCGGTAGACCCGGTGGCCGCGCCGTGGGGCCGGATGGCCCCGCAGAAGACACCACGCACACAACGACGATGTGCGCGGGAACTTGAGAAAAAGAAAGCGAGGGCCCACATGGAGGGTCCAGACATCACGTTCGCCGAAGCCGTCATCGACAATGGCTCCTTCGGCACCCGCACGGTTCGGTTCGAGACCGGCCGCCTGGCCAAGCAGGCCGGCGGCGCCGTCGCGGCCTATCTCGATGACGACACGATGTTGTTGTCCACCACGACTGCCGGCAAGTCGCCGAAGGACCACTTCGACTTCTTCCCGCTGACGGTCGACGTCGAAGAGCGCATGTACGCCATCGGCAAGATCCCCGGCAGCTTCTTCCGCCGTGAGGGCCGGCCCAGCACCGACGCCATCCTCACCTGTCGTCTCATCGACCGGCCGCTGCGACCGACCTTCAAGAAGGGTCTGCGCAACGAGGTCCAGGTCGTCATCTCGGTGTTCTCGCTGAACCCCGACCACCAGTACGACGTGCTCGCGATCAACGCGGCGAGCGTGTCGACCCAAATCTCCGGTCTGCCCTTCTCGGGCCCGATCGGCGCGGTGCGCGTCTCGCTCATCGACGGCCAGTGGGTCGCCTTCCCGAACTTCTCCGACATAGAGAAGTCGGTCTTCGACATGGTCGTCGCCGGCCGCGTGGTGCCCAATAGTGATGGCTCCAGCAGCGGTGCTGATGTCGCCATCATGATGGTCGAGGCCGAGTCGACCGACGCCACCTGGGACCTCGTCACGACGCTGGGCAAACAGGCGCCGACCGAGGAGATCGTGGCGCAGGGCCTCGAGGCCAGCAAGAAGTTCATCAAGGTGCTCTGCGACGCACAGTCCGAGCTGGCGGCCCAGGCCGCCAAGCCGGTGCAGGACTTCCCGATCTTCCTCGACTACCAGGACGACGTCTACGCCGCTGTCGAGGGCGCCGTGTCGGATGAGACGGCCACCGCCCTGACGATCGCCGGCAAGACCGAGCGTGAGAACAAGCTCGACGAGATCAAGGCCTCCGTCAAGGAGCAGCTCGCCGGGCAGTTCGAGGGTCGCGACAAGGAGATCTCTGCCGCGTTCCGCGCCGTGCAGAAGAAGCTGATCCGTCAGCGCATCCTGCGCGACAAGGTGCGCATCGACGGTCGTGGTCTGGCCGACATCCGTGCCCTGGGCGCCGAGGTCGAGGTGCTGGCCCGCGTGCACGGCTCGGCGATCTTCGAGCGTGGCGAGACCCAGATCATGGGTGTCACCACCTTGAACATGCTCAAGATGGAGCAGCAGCTCGACACGCTCTCGCCGGTGACGCGCAAGCGCTACATGCACAACTACAACTTCCCGCCCTACAGCACCGGTGAGACCGGTCGCGTGGGTTCGCCGAAGCGCCGCGAGATCGGTCACGGTGCGCTCGCCGAGCGGGCCCTGATGCCGGTGCTGCCGACGCGTGAGGAGTTCCCCTACGCGATCCGTCAGGTGTCGGAAGCGCTCAGCTCGAACGGGTCCACGTCGATGGGCTCGGTCTGCGCCTCGACGCTGAGCCTGCTCAACGCCGGTGTACCGCTGCGCGCCCCGGTTGCGGGTATCGCCATGGGCCTCGTGTCCGACACCGTGACGAATGCTGCCGGTGAGTCCGAAACGCAGTACGCCGCCCTGACCGACATCCTCGGGGCTGAGGACGCGTTCGGTGACATGGACTTCAAGGTCGCCGGTACCCGCGAGTTCGTCACCGCCATCCAGCTCGACACCAAGCTCGACGGCATCCCTGCCTCGGTGCTGGCCGGCGCCTTGACCCAGGCCCGCGACGCGCGGCTGCACATCCTCGACGTCATGGCCGAGGCCATCGACGTGCCCGACGAGATGAGCGAGTTTGCGCCGCGGATCATCACGGTGAAGGTTCCCGTCGACAAGATCGGTGAGGTCATCGGCCCGAAGGGCAAGATGATCAACCAGATCCAGGACGACACGGGCGCCGACATCTCCATCGAGGACGACGGCACCGTCTACATCGGCGCGGTCGACGGCCCTTCGGCCGAGGCGGCCCGGGCTGCAGTCAACGCGATCGCCAACCCGCAGATGCCCGAGGTCGGCGAGCGCTTCCTCGGCACGGTCGTCAAGACGACGACCTTCGGGGCGTTCATCTCCCTGCTTCCGGGCAAGGACGGTCTGCTGCACATCTCCGAGCTGCGCAAGCTCGCAGGTGGCAAGCGGGTCGAGAACGTCGACGACGTCGTCAAGATCGGCCAGAAGATTCAGGTCGAGCTCAAAGAGATCGACCCCCGCGGCAAGCTCAGCCTCGGCGCCGTCGTCGAGGGCGGCGAGTCAGAGGACGCCTCCGCCCCGGAGCCGGCGCACGCCTGATCCGTTCCGGATACAACCGAACGGCCCGTCACCTCATCGAGGTGGCGGGCCGTTCGGTTGTCGTCGCCGGGGTGGTCACCCTGGTGAAGAGCCGAGACCGGTCAGCTGGTCAACGCCCGCTGCCGGATCGATCCCTGCGGGCCGCGCCCGATACGGCTCGCGAGCAGCCGGTCGAGCTGGTGGGCGGCGCCGCCCACCGCCTCCTCGATGGTGCTCGCATGGCCGGTGGCGGACACCGGGGGCTGCCCGTCGAGGGAGACCCGAACGAGGCAGGTCATGTCGTTTCCGGTCGCTCGGTCGACGCACTCATCGGTGAGATGGACCTCCACCTCGCCGAGCCGCTCGGCATAGGGCGCCAGTGTGGCAGCGAAGCGCTGTCGAGCCCGAGAGCTCAGCGCCTCGCGGCGAACCAGTGTCTCGTCGGTGTGGACGTCGATCTGCATGATGTGACTCCTTCGCGGTGCAGTCGGTGCTGCAGGTGCTGTCGGTTCTCTCGCGCCCGTCGCGGGCGGCAGCCATTCGACCATCTCGCCGACCCGCCCTCCCCGGTAGGGGCCAAGGTCACACGATTGGCAACCTGGTCAGTCGCCGCCGGGCTGACGTCGGGCGAACCGGGGGTCGGAGTTCCACCACAGCCCCGGATCGGCCTCAGCGGCCGAAGCGTCAGAAGGTTCTGATGCTCCGACACCTGGCGTGATGGCAGCGGCGGCGTCCTGCGCCGCGTCGAACGCTTCAGCCTCCCGCGCATCACAGCGAACCCACTCCATGAACACCGCGCCGATGACCGGCAACCCGACCGACTCGGCGACCACGAGCAGCGCTCCGCCGCCGAGGCGCTGGTCGAGGGCCGGGTCCAGCCCGCTCACCGAGAGGCCGGTCCACCCGGGGAAGTGCGGCGTCAGCAGCGCGGACGAGGTCATCACCAGGATGCCGGGGATGGCGTCAGCCAGCCCGTCGACGAAGGCCAGCAGGGTGCGCACCCCCGGCGTGGCCCACGAAGGCAGCAGCTCCTCGACCATGAGTGGCAGCACGAAGAGCAGCCCGGAGGTCAGCAGCACGAGGTCGAGCAGCCACCGCGCGGGGCTCGACTGCGTGGTGGCCTGGAACCACGGGGTGAAGAAGACGGCGATGATGATGCCGACGGCCAGGGCGGTGCCGACGGCCGGGAACATCAGCACCCGTGGCACCGGCCCCGCGAGGAGGCGAAGTACCCAGTGCCGGCCGTCGGGATGCAGTCGGCGCAGCAGTCGTACGGGATCTCCCAGGGCGAGCCCGACCGGGGTGAGCGAGGCCAGCACCCCGACCTGAAGGGCGCCGACCCAGAAGATGTGGTCGCGGTAGACGGCCAGCGGGCCGCACACGGAGTACGCGAGAGTGCCGACGCCGAGGCCGGCGTAGAGGCCCACCCGCCAGCCTGACCACCGGATGCCGCAGGCCCGCGCGAGCAGCACCCACCGGGTGTAGACCCCGGCGGCCACGAGGACGGCGAGGATTCCGCTGGGCGAGGCTGTCCAGGCCGTCAGCAGGGAGATGGGGGTGAAGTCAGGCACTGCAGCATCGTCTGCGCCCTGCCTGACAGCCCGGTGGGAGCGGGCTGCTGAGATGCACCGTCAAGCGTCGCCTGGTCGCTTGGTGGCCCAGCAGCTCGACGCCGAGACGCTCGTCATCCGCAGTGGGTTCGATGAAAGGGAAGCCCCCCATCGTCGAGCACCCCGAGACGTTCACCGTGCGTCGCCGCTTCGAGGCCCACCTGATGGTGGTGGCCGAGCTGGTGAGCGCGTCTCCGGCTGCGGTCCGCGGCGCCCGTGACGCGGCGTGGTCCCTACAGACGACGCGGGCCGTCTGACTACGCTGGCGCCGTGAACGAGAGCGACACGGCGAGGCAGCCGAGCAGCAGCGGCACCGACGTGATCAAGGTTGCGGTGATCGGTCGCGACGGCCGGATGGGCCTCGAGGCCGTCAAGGCGGTCGAGGCGGCTGACGGCCTGCGTCTCGTGGGTGCCTACGGCTCGGGCGATGACCTCGGCGAGCTGGGCGGCGCCGACGTCGCCGTCGACCTGACGGTTCCCCAGGCCTCGCCCGGCAACGTGGCCCACTGCGTTCAACGCGGCATCCACGTCGTGGTGGGCACAACCGGGTGGGACGATGCGCGACTGCTCACTCTGCGCGAACAGCTTGCCGCTGCTCCGCCCGCCACCAGCGGCGCCGGCGTCGGTGTGCTGATCGCCCCGAACTTCGCCATCGGGGCACTGCTCATGATGTCGTTCGCGGCCCGCGCCGCCCCGTTCTTCGAGTCCGTCGAGATCATCGAGATGCACCACCCGGCCAAGGTCGACGCACCGTCGGGCACCGCTGCTCGTACCGCGGCCCTGATCGCCGGGTCCCGGTCTGCGGCCGGCACCCCGCGGTCGCCCGACGCGACGACCGACGATCCCGGAAGCGCCCGCGGCGCCCGGGTGAACGGCATCTCGGTGCACTCGGTGCGGTTGCGGGGGCTGACGGCTCACCAGCAGGTGCTGCTCGGCAACACCGGCGAGATGCTCACGCTTCGCCACGACTCGTTCGAGCGGGCGTCGTTCATGCCTGGCGTGATCGCCGGCGTCCGCGCCGTCGCCGACCATCCGGGCCTGACCGTCGGCCTCGAGCATTACCTCGGGATCGCCTGAGAATCAGCCTCTTTGGGTACGTCAGCTGCGACCACGGCAATGCGGCCGGGTTCGACATGAAGGAGACGCCCATGAGTGCTGCAATGCCGATCATGCCCGCCGGGGGCGACGCCCAGACTGCTTGCACGTGCGACAACTGCCCCGAGAGGTGCACGTGCGACGGGTGCACCTGCGAGGACTGCACCTGCGAGAACTGCGCCCACGCCGCCTGAGGGCTCGCCTGCCGTCAGCAACGTCGGCCGCGCGTCAGTACCGGGCTTGCCGTCGACCGGTAGCACACAACCTCATCCCCAGCCGAGCCAGCGCAGCCCGGCGGCCGTCGCCGCGCCGGCCACGACGACGACGATGAAGGGGGCTCGAAGCAGCAGGGCGAGCACCGCCACGCCCACCGCCGCCAGCCGAGCGTCGACCACGAGGGTGCCGGACGGGCCGGTGAACGTCTGGGTCGCCACGAGCGCCGCCAGCAGCGCCACCGGCATGGCCCCCATGACGCGCCTGGTCCTCGGGCCCGAGAGCAGGTGGGTGGGGATGAGGTGCCCGGTGAGCTTGGTGGCGAGGGCGAGGGCGGCCGCGACAAGGATGGCGCTCCAGAGATTCACGACGTGGCCCCCTGCCCGTCACGCGGGGCCGGGCGGGGGGCGCGCCACGCCAGCAGGGCCGCGCCAGCGGCCATGACGACCGGGATGCCGGGAGGCAGGGCGGGGGTGAGCAGGGTCGCAACGACACCGCCCACGACGGCGATCGCGACGCTGTCACGGCTGCGCAGCCGCGGCCACAGCAGCGCGATGAAGGCAGCACACGCCGCGGCGTCCAACCCGTAGGTGCGAGGGTCGCCGATCGCGTTCCCGACCAGAGCGCCGGCGAAGGTCGTGAGGTTCCAGAGCACGAAGACGCTGATGCCGGTCACCCAGAAGCCCAACCGTGAAGCACGCACGTCGTCCTGGGTCACGGCGACGGCCATCGACTCGTCGATGGTCAGATGCGCCGCTGCGACGCGCTGCGGGCCACGCACTCCCAACAGTGGGGTGAGCTCGAGTGCGTAGAGGGCGTTGCGCAGGCCGAGCATGGAGGCGGCCGCGATGGCGGACGGGGCGGAGGAGAGACCGCCGGAGGCGATGATGCCGACGAACGCGAACTGGGAGCCGCCCGTGAACATGAGCAGCGACAGGGCGCACGCCTGCCAGATGTCGAGGCCCGCGGCCACGGCGAGGGCGCCGAAGCTGATGCCGTAGGCCCCGGTGGCAACGCCGACCGACAGGCCCTGTCGAAGCACTCGGCGGCGGGTGGCCGGATGGAGACGAGCGGGTTCGCGGGGGTTCGAGCCCGGGGGAGTCGCACTCACTCCTGCGTCACCGAGGCACTGAGGCGCACCTCCCATACGGTGGCACCCTCGGGCGACACCACGCGCTCCCGCTGGGCGCCGTCGCTCTCGAGGCCGGCCGAGTGCAGGAAGGCCCGCACCTCCTCGGCCTCCGCCAGGATCCAGGCAGCCAGCGACAGGCGGCCCCGGCCTCGGGCGGTGTCGACAGCGGCGTTGAGCAGGCGCGACCCATGACCCTGACGTCTCGCCTCTGGATGCACGCCGAGCACGAGCAGCTCTGCCCCGTCGTCGGCCAGGTCGGGGTCACCCGAGGGAGCGACCGCGCCGAAGCCCACGACCTGCTCTCCGGCGCAGGCCACGAGCAGGATGTGGTCGCGCGTGGGCGGGTTCTGCAACGAGCTGCGCCACGCGTTGGTGAACCCGCGAGGCTCGAACTGCTCGACGACCTCGGCGGGGAGGTGAGCGGCATACGCCTCACGCCACACGACCGCCTGCACGAGGCCCACCGCCGGAGCATCGCTCGTGCGTGCGATGCGCACGCTCGCGTCGGCCACCGGAGCCGCGGGGTGCTCGGAAGGAGCGTGTTCGTGGGCATGGGAGTGGTCGTGAGCGTGCTGATGGTCGGGTGCGCTGGCCGAGGTGTCCACCCCGGCATCCTCTCAGGCGAGCGTCGGGCCGCCACCTCGCCTGGGGCGGCGCGCTGCACTTTGCCTCGCACCGGGGTCATCTCGCATACTGGACGTATGTATGGCAACGACGTCATCGACCCGAACGAACCCCTCAACGCCGCGGAACAGGCGGCGGCCGAGGGCACGGACAACCCTCGCACGAGCCTCTCGCCGGCCGGGCGACGCGACCAGGCGGCGAGCGACCTCGCCGCCTTCGACGCGCTGATCGCCGCCGATCAACGCATCGAACCGCGCGACGCGATGCCCGAGAAGTACCGTCAGACGCTGATCCGCCAGATCGCCCAGCACGCACACTCAGAGATCATCGGCATGCAGCCCGAGGGGAACTGGATCACCCGGGCGCCCTCGTTGCGCCGCAAGGCGATCCTCATCGCCAAGGTGCAGGACGAAGCCGGCCACGGCCTCTACCTCTACTCGGCGGCCGAGACCCTCGGGATCGACCGCCAGGAGTTGCTCGACCGGCTCCACGACGGCAAGCAGAGATACTCCTCGATCTTCAACTACCCCACCTTGACCTGGGCCGACAACGGCGCCATCGGCTGGCTGGTCGACGGAGCCGCCATCATGAACCAGGTGCCCCTGTGCCGGTGCTCCTACGGGCCCTACGCGCGAGCCATGATCCGGGTCTGCAAGGAGGAGAGCTTCCACCAGCGGCAGGGCTTCGAGATCCTCTGGACGCTGATGCGCGGCACCGAGGGCCAGCAGGCCATGGCCCAGGACGCCGCGAACCGCTGGTGGTGGCCGGCGCTGGCCATGTTCGGACCGCCCGACACCGGGGACGCGGCCGCCAAGGGTGGCCACACCGAACAGTCGATGGCCTGGGGCATTAAACGGTTCGCCAACGACGAGCTGCGCCAGAAGTTCGTTGACATGACGGTGCCGCAGGCTCAGAAGCTCGGGCTGACTTTGCCCGACCCCGACCTGCGCTGGAACGAGGAGCGCGGTCACTGGGACTTCGGGCCGGTCGACTGGGACGAGTTCTGGCGGGTGCTGCGTGGCGACGGCCCGTGCAACGCGGAGCGCATCGCCCACCGTCGCCAGGCCCATGACGACGGTGCGTGGGTTCGCGAAGCGGCGAACGCGCACGCCGTCAAGGCGCAGACACGGGCGCGGGAGAGTGCTGCGTGAGCGAAGGCTCGATCCGCGCCTTCGAAGGTTCACCCGCCCCGAGGACCCACTCGGAGAAGAGTTGGCCGCTTTGGGAGGTGTTCGTGCGCGGTAAGCGAGGACTCTCGCACGTGCACGTCGGCTCGTTGCACGCCCCCGACGCCGAGATGGCGTTGCGCAACGGGCGTGATGTTTACACGCGGCGGCAGGAAGGCGTGTCGCTCTGGGTGGTGCGGGCCGACGACATCACGGCGAGCAGCCCCGACGAGAAGGACTCCTTCTTCGACCCTGCCGCCGACAAGATCTACCGGCATCCCACGTTCTACGTGGTGCCCGACGACGTGGAGTACTTGTGAGCGCCGACCGGAGCGAGGAACGAGCGCAGGCCAGAGGCGCGACCGTGAGTGTGAGCGCCGACCGGAGCGAGGAACGAGCGCAGGCCAGAGGCGCGACCGTGAGTGTGAGCGCCGACCGGAGCGAGGAACGAGCGCAGGCCGCGGCGTACCTGCTCGGCCTGGCCGACGACGCGCTCGTCTACGCCCAGCGGCTGGGGGAGTGGATGACCAAGGCCCCCCAGATCGAGGAGGACATGGCCCTGGGCAACATCGCGCTCGACCTGCTGGGGCAGGCCCGCGCCCTCTACCCGCACGTCGGCGAGCTCGACGGCACGGGCCGAGGTGAGGACGACTTCGCCATGCTGCGCCACGAGCGGGAGTTCCGCAACGTCCATCTCGTGGAGCAGGAGCGCGGTGACTTCGCCCAGGAGATGGCCCGGCTGCTCTGGTTCTCGGCGTATCAGGTCGAGCTGCACCGCTCGTTGGGCGGCGCTTCTGACGATGTGGTTCATGGCGTGGGGGAGAAGGCGGTCAAGGAGGTGCGCTACCACCTCGACCACGCCCGACAGTGGGTCGTACGCCTCGGCGACGGCACCGACGAGTCACACCGTCGCATGCAGGCGGCCCTGGAGTGGGTGGCGCCCTACGTCGACGAGCTGTTCGACGACGACCCGGTCTCGCTGGCCGCCCTCGGTGACGGCAGCGTTGGGGTGCACTCGCCGGCTGCGTTGCGGGCCGGCGCACAGCACGTCGTCGAGCTGACGGTGGCCCAGGCCACCCTGACCATGCCCGAACCGCCGGCATGGCGCTCCCGGGGTGGACGTGACGGCATCCACTCCCGGCCCATGGGCTACCTCCTCGCCGAGCTGCAGCACGTGGCCCGATCCCACCCCGGCGCCACGTGGTGAGCGCGGTGGCCGCCGACCTGTCTGTGACAGAAGCCATCTCACGCATTCCCGACCCGGAGGTCCCCGTGGTCACGATCGCCGACCTCGGCATCCTGCGGTCGGTCGAGGTCGATGAGGTGGCTCGTCGGGTGGTCGTCACGATCACCCCGACGTACTCGGGATGCCCGGCCATGGAGGCCATCACCTCGCGCATCGTCTTCGAGGCCGACCGCCGGGGATACGCCGCCGACGTGCTGACGCGGCTCTCGCCGGCATGGACGACGGACTGGATGAGCGAAGAGGGCAAGGAGTCGCTGCGTGAGTTCGGCATCGCGCCGCCCGGTCCCGCTATGCGCGGGCACGCCGGCCCGGTTGCCGTGTCACTTCAGAAGCGGGTCGTCACCTGCCCGAACTGCGGCTCCGACGACACCACCGAGATCGCGCACTTCGGGTCGACCGCATGCAAGGCCCTGCGCCGGTGCGAGTCGTGCCGCGAGCCCTTCGACGAGTTCAAGGCGATCTGAGATGGTGACGAGTCGATGACCGACACCCTTGACGGACAGACCGACTCGCCGGTCAGGCATCGCGCCCGCTTTCACGAGCTCAACGTCGTCGAGGTCGAACGGCTGACCGACGAGGCCGTGGCCGTCACCTTCGCGGTGCCGAACGAGCTCACCGACGAGTTCGCCTTCCAGCCGGGGCAACACCTCACCGTGCGCGCCACCATCGACGGCGAAGACGTGCGCCAGTCGTACTCGATCTGCCAGTCGGTGGGTGCGAAAGGCCGCAGCAACACCCGGCGGGTGGCGGTCGCGAGGGTTCCCGAGGGCCGGATGTCCAACTGGTTCAACGATGTCGTCCAACCGGGCGACGTGGTGCAGGTGATGACGCCGCTCGGTTCGTTCACCTGCCCCACGCAGCCCAACAGCATCCGTCATCACGTCGCCATCGCCGCGGGCTCGGGGATCACCCCGGTGATCTCGTTGTTGACGACGGCCCTCGAGCAGGAGCCGGGCTCGCGCGCAACACTGCTCTTCGGCAACCGCCGCACCAGCTCGATCATGTTCCTCGAAGAGCTCGAAGACCTCAAGAACCGTTTCCCAGGCCGCTTCCAGCTCATCAATGTGCTGTCGCGCGAGGAGCAGGACGCTCCGCTGTTCCACGGCCGCCTCGACCGCGACCGCCTCGAGGCGATCTTCGCGGCGCTCGTGCCTGTCGACCAGGTCGACGAGTGGTATCTCTGTGGGCCGTTCGGCATGGTCACGGACGCCGAGGCCCTGCTCACCGAGCGAGGCGCCGACCCGCGCCACCTCCATCACGAGATCTTCCACGTCGACGACGGCACGGCGCCGCGACGCCCTGTGGTCATCGACGACTCGGCGCCGCCGGAGGCGACCGTCACGGTCAACCTCGACGGCCGCACCACGGTCATCCCAATGCCCTCGAAGCAGGAGTCGATCCTCGACGCGACGCTGCGGATGAGACCTGACGCGCCCTTCTCGTGCACCAACGGTGTGTGCGGCACCTGCCGGGCCCGGCTCGTCTCCGGCGAGGTGACGATGGACCGCAACTATGCGCTCGAGCCGGAGGAGGTCGCAGCCGGCATCGTGCTCGCCTGCCAGAGCCACCCGGTCACTGCCGAGGTCAGTCTCGACTACGACGCCTGACCCATCGCGCGACCCCGCCCGGAGGCCGCCCGGCCCCGCCCAGCCCCGGTCCCGTGTGTGCACCGGCTGCCCTGCACGGGGCGACGCCTGCACACGGCCGCGTGGCTCAGGCCGTGTTCAAGGCCGCGACCGGGCAACCGCGACGACGACACGGACGAGCGCGACCGTTCCACCCGCGTCGGCGGAAGATGGCGATGAGATCGGTGGCGAGAGCGCAGGGAGCCTGGGCGACGTCGACCCAGGTCGGCCGGACCGTGAGGTGCCCGTTGACGGCGGCGTCGAGATCACGTCGTCGATCACGCTTCTGGGCTGCCCAGCCCTCATGGCCGACGCGACCGTCGATCTCGACGACGACGTCTACCAGGTCGTAGAAGCTGTCTCGGTGTCGCTGACCCGGGGCGGGCTCCTGACGGCGCCCCTCCGGCAGGCCGTGTGCCCGCTCGACATCGCGTACGTAGCGGTACTCGGCGGCGCTCTCGACGCCGGCTTCGATCTCACCCAGGGCCTCGCGCAGCAGCGAGCGGTGGGATTGACCACGTCTGTTGGCCAGGGCTCGTAGCATGCTGCCCGGTGTCACGAGGTGCAGCTGACGCGCCTTGCTCACCAGGGCGACCGCCCGGTCGAGTGACCTGCCCTGCGAGAGGTCGAGCACCGTGTCTTCTGCCGTGGTGCGGTGCGGCCATGCCGACGGGTCGACCCGTTCGCGCATGTGTCGGCTGCGGATGACCTGGATTCCATCGCGCGGTCGACCCGAACGCGCGAACGGCACGACGACGGAAACCGTGTCTCCGGGGTCGGCCAGCAAGGACCACGCGTGGCCTGCGCTTCGGCCCCACAAGGCAACGGGCGGGCCGATGTACAGCAGGGCAGCCACGGCGTCCATCGACCAGTCGCTGCGGCCGGGCTCAGTCAGGTACACGCCGGGGTGGAGGCGGCGCCAGCGACCCGATTCGAGCCGCCAACGAATCGCCTTCTCGGTGAGGCCTGCGGCCAGCGCCTGGTCGCGGGTCACGAGACCCGACTGACCCCGGATGCGGGCAGCCAGCAGTGGGTCCATGAAAAGGAAGCCTCTCGCGGACTCGCGCGATCGCAAGCCCGCTCTCCACAGCGGCGCCCGTCGGGCTGATCTGTGCGCAGGAGCCGCCCCGTCACGGGCGTGGCGTGCACACAGTCCGAGGAGAGGGGGCATCCGGACGCTAGGCTCCGACCGTGCGCCAGTACCTCGACCTGCTCAACCATGTCCTGACCACCGGCCAGGAGAAGTCCGACCGAACCGGCACCGGAACCCTCAGCGTCTTCGGCTACCAGATGCGGTTCGACCTCGCTGACGGCTTCCCTGCCATGACCACCAAGAAGCTGCACCTGCGCTCGATCATCGGCGAGCTGCTCTGGTTCCTGCGCGGCGACACCAACGTCGGATGGCTGCACGAGCGCGGCATCTCGATCTGGGACGAGTGGGCCGACACGAAGGGCGACCTCGGCCCGGTCTACGGCCACCAGTGGCGCTCGTGGCCGACCCCCGACGGGCGAAGCATCGACCAGATCGCGCGGCTGCTCGAGCAGATCCGCACCAACCCTGACAGCCGTCGACTCGTCGTCTCGGCTTGGAACGTGGCCGACGTCGATGACATGGCACTGCCCCCGTGCCACACGTTGTTCCAGTTCTACGTCGCCCCTCCCGCCGGGCCAGGTGCGAAGCGCCGGCTGTCGTGTCAGCTCTACCAGCGCAGTGCCGACATCTTCCTCGGCGTCCCGTTCAACATCGCCTCGTACGCGCTGCTCACACAGATGGTCGCGCAGCTGAGCGATCTCGAGCCGGGGGAGTTCGTGCACACCCTCGGTGACGCGCACCTCTATCTCAACCATGTCGAGCAGGCCCGGTTGCAGCTGACCCGCACTCCTCATTCCCTGCCGAGGATGCGCGTCACGCCGGGCGTCACGAGCATCGACGCCTTCGACCTGGGCGACTTCGAGCTGGTCGACTACGTCGCCGACCCCGCCATCCGCGCCCCGATCGCGGTCTGAGCTCAGCGGCGTCCGGCATGACCTGCATCACCATGATCGTCGCCGTCGCTCGCAACGGGGTCATCGGCGACGGTCTGACGATGCCGTGGCACCTGTCGGCCGACCTTCGCTACTTCAAGCGCATGACGATGGGTCATCCGATGGTGATGGGCCGTCGCACGTTCGAGTCGATGGGGGTGCTGCCCGGGCGTCGCAGCATTGTCGTGACCCGGCAGCCGCAGTGGCACCACGAGGGGGTCGAGGTGGCGCACTCACTGGCGCAAGCCTGGTCGCTCACCGAAGCTGCAGCGGAGGTGTTCGTCGTCGGTGGCGGCGAGATCTACCGCGAGGCAATGCCGGCTGCCGACCGCCTGCTCGTCACCCGGGTCGACCTCGCCCCGGAGGGGTCGGTGACCTTTCCCGAGATCGATCCGTCCTCCTGGCTGGAGACCGCCCGCGAACCGGGCGAGGGTTTTGTCTGGGTGACCTATGAGCGCAAGACCTGAGGCGCGAGGCGCCCCCAGTCGAAAAGAAGCCCGAGATTCTTCGATCTGGCTTCAATAACCGTAGAAGTTACGCGATAGTAGGGGTGGCGGGGCACTACTCGGACCCCCGAGCGAGTGGTGCCTCGCCACCTGGTCTGCTGGCCGCCGCCCGACAGGCCCAGGAGGCGCGCTGTGGCCGGCGGCGTCGGTCGTGGTCCCACCGACAGCGCGGCGACCGAACCGGCTCCACGGCGGGCGCTAACCTTGCCTCATGGCAGTCGCACCCGCGCTCGGAGTCGTTCTCTCGGCCATGGTCACGCCGATGCGTGCCGACGGCGCGATCGACCTCGATGAGGCCCAGCGCCTTGCGACCCACCTCGTCGACTCCGGCCACGACGGTCTTGTCGTCTCGGGCACGACCGGAGAGTCACCCACGACCTCCGCCGCCGAGAAGGACCAGCTGCTGCGGGCCGTGGTCGAGGCGGTGGGTGAGCGCGCCGTGGTCATCGCGGGGGTGGGCAGCAACGACACGGCCAAGAGCATCGAGTCGGCCCAGCTGGCCCAGCAGGCCGGGGCCCATGCCGCGCTCGCGGTGACCCCCTACTACAACAAGCCCCCTCAGTCAGGTCTGATCGCCCACTTCACCGCGATCGCAGACGCCAGCGACCTGCCCGTGATGATCTACGACATTCCCGGGCGGTCGGTCGTCTCGATCGCGCGCGACACCTACCTGCGCATCGCCGAGCACGAGCGGATCACCGCCGTCAAGGACGCCCGTGGCGATCTCCCCTTCGCCCGGGAGCTGATGCGCTCCACCGGGCTCGACTGGTACTCGGGCGACGACGCCCTCGACCTCGCGCACTTCGGCAACGGGGCGGTCGGTTTCGTCGGGGTCACCTCCCAGGTGGCCCCCGCGGCTTATCGCAGGCTGGCGGATGCCGTGCGGTCCGGTCGCTGGGGCGATGCGCTTGCGGTGAACGACGCCCTCTTCGACATCGTCGACGCCGTCATGAACGTGGCCCAGGGCGCCATCATGGCCAAGGCCGCTCTCAGGCTGCAGGGCCACCTCGCCTCGGCAACCGTTCGGTTGCCGCTGCTGCCCGCCGACGAGACCGAGACGGCCCTGCTCCGCGCTGCCCTCGCCACGATCCCTGCCTGAAACCCCACCTGACCCCGCACCACCAGCACGACCTCGCTGCCCGGCATCCGGGCCGCGCCACCCACCGACAGGACCCACGTGAGCCATCCCCACCCCGAGCTGACCCCGCCGCCCGCCCTCACTGACGAGGGCCTGCGGGTCGTCGCCCTCGGCGGGCTGGGCGAGATCGGGCGCAACATGACCGTCCTGGAGACGAAGGGACGCCTGCTTGTGATCGACTGCGGCGTGCTCTTCCCCGAGGACCACCATCCGGGCGTCGACCTGATCCTGCCCGACTTCTCCTACATCGCCGACCGTCTCGACGACATCGAGGCGATCGTGCTCACGCACGGTCACGAAGATCACATCGGTGCCGTTCCCTACCTGCTGCGGCTCAAGGGCGACATCCCCCTCATCGGCTCTACCCTGACGCTGGCCCTGGTCGAGGCCAAGCTCAAGGAGCACCGCATCCGCCCCTTCACGATGGCGGTCAGGGAGGGCCAGCGCGAGCGCCTCGGCGTGTTCGATCTGGAGTTCGTGGCGGTCAACCACTCGATCCCTGATGCGCTCGCGGTCTTCGTGCGCACCGACGCCGGCACACTGCTGCACACCGGTGACTTCAAGATGGACCAGCTGCCGCTCGACGGCCGCCTGACCGACCTACGGGCCTTCGCCCGGCTGGGGGAGGAGGGCGTCGACCTGTTCCTCACCGACTCGACCAACGCGGACGTGCCCGGCTTCACCACCCCCGAGCTCGAGATCGCTCCCGCCATCGACAAGGTCATGCGCCACGCCGAGCGTCGGGTCATCGTGGCCTGCTTCAGCAGCCACGTCCATCGGGTGCAACAGGTGCTCCTCGCCGCCGAGAAGGCCGGGCGCAAGGTGGCCATGGTCGGCCGCTCGATGGTGCGCAACATGGGTATCGCCGCCGAGCTGGGCTATCTGCACGTCCCCGACGGCATCCTCATCGACATCAAGAAGATCGACAGCCTGCGCGACGACGAGGTCGTGCTCATCTGTACCGGTTCGCAGGGCGAGCCGATGGCGGCCTTGTCGCGCATGGCCAACCGTGAGCACCGCATCGACGTCGGCCCCGGCGACACGGTGCTGCTCGCGAGCAGCCTCATCCCCGGCAACGAGAACGCGGTCTACCGCATCATCAACGGGCTCATGCGTCTGGGGGCCAACGTGGTGCACAAGGGCAACGCCAAGGTGCACGTCTCCGGACACGCCAGCGCCGGTGAGCTGCTCTACTGCTACAACATCGTCAAGCCGCGCAACGTGCTTCCGGTGCACGGCGAGTGGCGCCACCTGTACGCCAACGCCGAGCTGGCCAAGATGTCCGGCGTACCGGAGACGAACGTCGTGCTGGCCGAGGATGGCGTGGTCGTTGACCTCGTCGGCGGCCAGGCGTCGATCGTCGGTGTCATCGAAGCGGGTTACACCTACGTCGACGGCAGCAACATCGGCGGCACCGACGAGGCGCTGCTGAAGGACCGCCGCATCCTGCGCGACGAGGGGTTCATCACCTGCATCGTGGTGCTCGACGCCGCCACCGGCAAGATCGCGTCGGGCCCCGACATCACGGCGCGCGGCTTCGTCGAGGACGAGGCGATCTTCGCCCAGGTCATCCCCCAGGTGGGTCGGGCCATCGAGGAGGCCGTCGCGAACGGGGTACGCGACGACCAGCAGCTCCAGCAGATCATCCGCCGCACTGTCGGCTCATGGGTCGGGGGCAAGATTCGCCGCCGCCCGATGATCATCCCGATCGTCGTGCAGGCCTGACCGCTCGATGCCGGCACCGACCTCACCCTGGGTTCGGCACACTCTCGACGTGCTGATCGCGGTCGCGCTCGTGACGCTCGCCGTGGTGGGTGCCCTGCGGTGGCTCGACGTCACGTGGTACCCGGTTGTCGTGGCCCAGACGGCCGGGGCGTTCGTCGCGGTGGGGCTCGGCCTGCTGCTGGTCGTGACCCTGCTGCTGCGGCGCTGGTGGATGCTCGCACCGGTCGGGGTGCTCACCGTGATCGCCGCCACCTTCGCCGTGCCGCCGTTCTTCGCCCACACCTCGCCGAACGCGACCAGGGGCCTTACCGTGATGTCCTCGAACTTGCGCCATGGCGACGCCAACGCCCTGCAGGTGATGGATGCCGTGCGCTTCCGTGCCGTCGACGTGCTCGTGCTGGTCGAGGCCACCCCCGACGCGGTCGCACGGCTGACCGCTGACGGCCTCACGACCGAGCTGACCCAGCAGGTGGGGGAGGCCCGTCCAGGTTCGTTCACCGGCACGGTGATCTTCTCCCGCTACCCGCTGACCACGGTCAGTGCCACGGGCGACCGCGACCTCGAGAACACCGACAGCCTGCAGCCGGAGGTGCTCGTGCAGGCTCCTGGGCACACGGTGCGGCTCAAGGCGGCGCACCCGGCGGCGCCGACCGAGGGTCGCACCGACCTGTGGAGGGCCGGGCTCGATGCTCTGACCGCCTGGACACAGGAGGCTCCCCGCGCCGACCCGGTCATCATCGCCGGCGACTTCAACGCCTCGTTCGGGCACCCGGCCTTCCGCCGCCTCGCGGACGGTCTCGACGACGCCCAGCGCACAGCCGGAGACGGCTGGGTTCGCACCTGGCCCGTCGTCGGCAGCCGGCTGCCGTCCTACGTGCAGCTCGACCATCTGCTGAGCCGCGACCTGACCGTTGTCGACGCGGGCGGGGTCGCCATCAACGGCACCGACCACGCGATGGTGTGGGCGAGCTACGCCTTCACCTGAGCTCGTCCCGGCGGTAGCGTCACCACGGGCGGGCGACCGGCGCGTCGCGGGGGTCGTCCTGGCCCAACAGCTCCCAGCCACGGTCACCCCGCGTCCACGCCACCGTGGTGCCGTGTTCAACCAGCGCGCGGATGCCGTTGACGAGACGTTCGACGGCCTCGCTCGTCGAACCGAGGCCCAGACTCACGCGCACTGCGGTGGTCGTCCGCTCCCGCCAGGGGTCGTCGAGCAGCTCGTCGACGAGCAGGTGCGCGCAGAACTTGCCGTCACGCACGCCGATGCCGTGCTCGACGGCCAGCACCTGCGAGATGAGCGAGCTGTCCCAGCCGTCGACGGTGAAGGCGACGACGCCGACCCGGTCGTGGTCGTCGCCGAAGATGGACAGCAGCTCGACACCGGCGACGCTCTCGAGGCCCTCACGCAGCTGGGCCAGCAGCGTCGCCTCGTGCTCCTCGATGGCCTCGCGGTTCGCGGAGATGGTCGCGCACGCCGCAGCGATCGCGATGGCACCGAGGACGTTGGGGCTGCCGCCCTCGTGGCGCGCTGGGCCCGTGGCCCAACGGGCGCCGTCGTCGTTGACCGACGCCGTGGCGCCTCCGCCGAAGAGGTAGGGGGTGCCGGCGTCGAGCCAGTCGCTGCGGCCGGCGAGCACCCCGGCCCCGAACGGCGCATAGGTCTTGTGGCCCGAGAAGGCCACGTAGTCAGCGCCCCAGGCCTGCAGGTCGATCTCGCGGTGGGCCGACAGCTGCGCTGCGTCGACGGCGATGCGGGCGCCGTGGCGGTGTGCGAGCTCGGCGAACCGGCTGACCGGCCAGGTCTCACCGGTCACGTTCGACGCGCCAGCCACCACGACCAGGCGGTGGCGGGAGGCATGGGTGGCCAGGGCGTCGCCGAGCAGGCTCACGGCATCCTCGACACTCTTCGGCACCGGCAGGCGCACGGTGCGGAACCGGCCCCACGGCAGCAGGGTCGAGTGGTGCTCGCTGTCGAAGACGAACACGGTCGTGCGGGCGGGGAGGGCCTTAGACAGCAGCGCCCACGAGTCGGTCGTCGTGCGCGTGAACAGCACGATGTCGTCCTCTCGCGCGCCGACGAAGGCGGCCACCTCGGCCCGCGCCTGCTCGTACCAGATGCTGGTGAGCCGGGAGGCGTAGCCGGCGCCGCGGTGCACGGACGCGTAGGTGACCAGGGCCCGGTCGACCGCCTCCTTGACGCTCTGCAGGGCTGGGGTGGACGCGGCGTGGTCGAGGTTCGCGTAGGGCACCGGACCCGTGCGGGTTGGCACGATGAGGTCGGCGCCGACGACCGGTGGCAGCCGGCTCGGGGAGGGCACTGCGTGCAGGGCCCGGCTGCGAACGACGGATGCCGCCGTGCAGGACGATGGGATGGGCGCTGTTGGTGGCTCACCGAGGGCCGAGGGGTGGGGGAGGACGGACATGTCACTGCTCCTGGGTCGAGCTGGTCTGGGACCCACCGGGTGCAGGTCCGCGCTTGCCGACCACCGCCACCAAGGGCGAAGGGTCGGCCGGGTCGTCACCCGGAGCACCCCACCGCGGAGGAGGGTTGCCGACCAGCGAGCCGGGGCTTGTCACTGGCACTCATGACCTGCCCACGAAGATAGGGGTGCCCGCCAGTGAATGTCCACCGACCGACACGGTCGTGTCGGAATCTGAGACGTCGCCGTGTCGGGCCGGCTCTCCGCCGTCGTGCTCACCCGTCCTCCTTCTCGCACCGGTCGTGGCTGTTGCGCGTGTGACGCGTGAGATCAGAGGGGCATTCCCGTAGCGTGCGACCCATGGCAACTCGTCCGACGAACACCTCGCGCCCCCGTCCCGCGGCGGCGGCCCGCGCGAAGCCGCCCGCCAAGGGCAGCACCTCGCGTCCGCCCGCCGCCCGGTCGAGCCGCCCGGCAGCGCGCAAGCCGGCGCCTGCCAAGACGACGTCGAAGGCCAAGGGTGGGGGTCTGCCCCTGCCGTTGCGGGCGGTGCGCGATACCTGGATGGGGGTCTCGCACCTCGCCGGTGGCGCGGTGCGACGGGTGAGTCACACCGCCATGGATCTCGAGCCCGAGCACCGGCGCGACGGTCTCGGCTTCGCTCTCATCGCCCTGTCGATCATCGTCGCGGCTCGAGAGTGGTGGGGCGTCCCGGGCCTGTTCGGCGACGTCGTGCATGCCGTGTTCGCGGGCACCTTCGGGCGGGTGGCCTATGCCGTCCCCCTCGTGCTGCTGTTGCTGGGCCTTCGGCTGCTGCGAGCCCCGCACGACGAGGCCGCCACCAGTCGAATCACCTTCGGACTGCTGGCACTCACCATCTCCGCGTGCGGCCTGGCCCACCTGGCTGACAACATCCCGAACCCGCCCGACGGCGCCGAGGGCATGCGAGCCGCCGGAGGCATCATCGGCTTCCTCGCTTCCAGCCCGGTCGCGGCCGCGATCTCCAGCTACGGCGCGGCTGCCCTGCTGGTACTGCTTGGCGTCTTCGGGCTGCTCGTCGTCACGGCCACGCCGGTCAGCCTCATCCCGCACCGGCTCCGGCAGCTGCGCGACCTCATCATCCGTCACGACGACAGCGCTGGCCGCGATGACCAGACCGAGCAGGGCGACTCCGCCGGTGGCCGCGCCCGCGGACGACGACGCAAGGGAGTCGAGCTCGACGAGCGCGACGGCGACGAGGCCTTCCGCCAGGCGGCCGAGGTCGTTGCCGACGACGAGGCACCGGCCAACGGGCCGAGGCCGGGCCAGAAGCGTGAGACAGCCCCCGGGGTGCTGGCGCCGCGGCCCAGCGGTCAGAGCAGCGGTCAGGCAAGCAACACCGCCGGAGCCAAGCCGGCCCGAGCCAGCGGCAGTGTCGGCCCCGCCAGCATCGGCCCCAGGGCTGAGCTCGTTCCGCCCCCCGCGGGTTCACCACTGCCGGCCCGGGTGGAGCAGCTCTCCCTCGGCGGCGAAATCACCTACCGCCTCCCCGACCAAGCCATGCTCACCCCCGGTGCCCCGCACAAGACCCGGAGCGAGACGAACGACCGCGTCGTCGAGTCGCTGACCCACGTCTTCGACCAGTTCGACATCGACGCCGCCGTGACCGGCTTCACCCGCGGTCCGACCGTCACCCGCTACGAGGTCGAGCTCGGCGCGGGCACCAAGGTCGAGCGGGTCACCGCGTTGTCGAAGAACATCGCGTACGCCGTCGCCTCCGCCGACGTGCGCATCCTCAGCCCGATTCCCGGCAAGTCGGCCATCGGCATCGAGATCCCTAACCTCGACCGCGAGAACGTCGCCCTCGGTGACGTGCTGCGCAGTCACACGGCCCGCAGCAACGAGCATCCGATGGTGATGGGCGTGGGCAAGGACGTCGAGGGCGCGTACGTCATCGCCAACCTCGCGAAGATGCCGCACCTGCTCGTCGCCGGCGCCACCGGCTCAGGCAAGAGCAGCTTCGTCAACTCGATGATCACCTCGGTCCTCATGCGCTCGACGCCCGAGGAGGTGCGGATGATCCTCGTTGACCCCAAGCGGGTCGAGCTGACCGCCTACGAGGGCATCCCGCACCTGATCACCCCGATCATCACCAACCCGAAGAAGGCGGCCGAGGCGCTCTCCTGGGTCGTCAAGGAGATGGACCAGCGCTACGACGACCTGGCCGCCTTCGGCTTCAAGCACCTTGACGACTTCAACAAGGCCGTGCGGGCCGGCAAGGTCAAGCCGCTCCCCGGCTCGGAACGCCAGCTGACGACCTACCCCTACCTGCTCATCGTCGTCGACGAGCTCGCCGACCTCATGATGGTGGCCCCGCGCGACGTCGAGGAGTCGATCGTGCGCATCACCCAGCTCGCACGCGCCGCCGGCATCCACCTGGTGCTGGCGACTCAGCGCCCGTCGGTCGACGTCGTCACCGGCCTCATCAAGGCCAACATCCCGTCGCGGATGGCCTTCGCGACCAGCTCGCTCGCCGACTCGCGGGTCGTGCTCGACCAACCCGGCGCCGAGAAGCTCATCGGTCAGGGCGACGCCCTGTTCCTTCCGATGGGTGCCAGCAAGCCGATGCGGGTGCAGGGGGCGTGGGTCAACGAGTCGGAGATCCACGAGGTCGTCAAGTTCGTCACCACCCAGCTCGCCCCGAACTACGTCGAGAACGTCACCGTGGTGGCCCCGAAGAAGCAGATCGACGACGACATCGGCGATGACCTCGACGTGTTGCTGCAAGCCACCGAGCTGATCGTCACCACCCAGTTCGGCTCTACCTCGATGCTCCAGCGCAAGCTGCGCGTCGGCTTCGCCAAGGCCGGCCGGCTGATGGACCTGCTCGAGTCGCGGGGCATCGTCGGGCCGAGCGAGGGCAGCAAGGCCCGAGACGTGCTGGTGCGCCCCGACGACCTGGCCCAGACCCTCGCCCTGCTGCGCGGCGACGACGTGCCGGCGGTCGTGGTCACTGACGTCGAGATCGCCGAAACCGGCCCCTATGCCGCTGACTCGGCGGTCGCGCTCGAGGTGCCCGTCGAGGGCCAGGCGGCCACGGTTGACGCCGGTGGCCCCGACGAGGAGGAAGTGACCAGCGAGGACAGCTCGCCCCGGCGCACGGCATCCATCGTGGCCGAGCGGGGAGAGCGCCGTCATCGCGACGACGCTCCTGAGGTGGCCGATGGCGGCTTCGACCGGACCGCGGTGCCCTCCGGCCGGTGGTCACCCGGTGACCTCACCCCGACCGTCGTCGAAGGGGGCGTCGACGGGGACGACGACGAAGAGTCGGAGGACGCCTGGAGCCTCACCGACCGAGGAGATCACGGCTACCGCGAACGCGACTGACCCCGGCCCTCGGTACCCCGTGAGGGCCTTAGACCATGAAGCGGTAGCCGAGACCAGGCTCGGTGATCAGGTGGCGGGGGACGGCCGGGTCAGGTTCGAGCTTGCGACGCAGCTGGTTGGCGTAGACGCGAAGGTAGTTCGACTCGCGCCCGTAGGCGGGCCCCCAGACCGATCGCAGCAGGTCCTGTTGCGTCACGAGGTGGCCTGGCTCTCGGCTCAGTGCTTCAAGCACCCGCCACTCCGTCGGGGTGAGGCGGATCTCTCGACCGGCGACCAGGGCTCTGCGCTCGGCGAAGTCGAGCCGGAAGTGGGGGGTCTCGATGACACCGAGCTGCCGGCCGATCTCGCCGGCCCGCCGCCCTGCCGCCCGCACCCTCGCCAGCAGCTCCTCGACGCCGAACGGCTTGGTCACATAGTCGTCGGCGCCGAGGTCGAGGGCCTCGACCTTGTCGTCGGACTCGTGCCGGGCCGAGAGCACGATGACGGGCACCAGCGAGGTCTGCCGGATGCGGCGCAGCACCTCGGTGCCGTCGAGGTCGGGCAGCCCGAGATCGAGGATCACCACATCCGGCGACTCTTCGGCGACCACCTGAAGGGCGGTGCGCCCGTCACTGGCCGTCAACACGTGGTGGGCGTGGGCGCGCAGCGCGATCGAGAGGGTGCGCTGGAGCCGTGGGTCGTCATCGACGACGAGCACTGTGCTCATGCGAGGCTCGCCTCGGCCACCGGCAGCTCCATCACCATGGTCAACCCACCTCCGGGAGTGTCCTCCGGCACCAGGGTGCCGCTCATCACGGTCATGAGACCACGGGCCACGGCCAGCCCGAGCCCCAGGCCGTCGCCCTGTGGTGCATCACCCGCACGCTGGAAGGCGGCGAAGATGCGCTCCTTGTCGGAGTCGTCGACCCCGGGGCCCTGATCGCTCACCCGCAGCTGCACCGTGTCGATGATGCGGCTCGCCGTAATCCGAACGTCGGCGCCGGCACTGTGACGAAGAGCGTTCTCGACGACGTTGGCGACCACCCGGTCGAGCAGCCCGAGATCGGCGACGACCGCCGGTAGGTCGTGATCCAGGGCCACGTCCACCCGCGCCGGTGCCGAGGTGGTGCGCACGGTGGCGTGCACCGCGTCGAGCAGGTCGATCTCATGGGCGTGGGGCTTGACCATGCCGGTCTCGAGACGCGAGAGGTCGAGCAGGTTGCCGATGAGCGCGTCCAGCCGGTCGGCCGAGTCCTCAACCGACTCGAGCAGCTCGGCCCGATCGCTCTGCGGCAACGAGACGCTCGTCTGGCGCAGCATCGACACTCCTGCCTTGATGCTCGACAGGGGCGTGCGCAGGTCGTGCGACACGGCTGCGAGCAGCGTGGTGCGGGCGGCGTTGTCGCGGGCCAGCCCGGCCGCTTCCTTCGCCGCCCGCGACTGCTCCTCGCGCGCGAGCAGGATGAGGGCGTGAGCGGCGTAGGCGCCGACCAGACGCTGGTTCTCGGCGGCGACGGGTGGGCCGTCCAGGAGCAGGTGGGCCCCGTCGTCGAGGGTGGCGTCGACGGCCCAGTCGCCGCCTGCGGGTAGCACGTCACCGATCGTGGTTCCGGGGTGGTTGGTGGCGATGACGGTCAGTCCGCTGGTGTCGGGGGAGGCCTTGACGATGAGGGCGCTGCGCATGCCGAGGGCAATGATGGCCTTGTCGAGCAGCACGGGCAGCGGTTTGGGCTGGGCCAGCAGGTCGCGGCTCAGAGAGGCCAGGGCACTGGACTCGCGCTGGGCGGCCTGAGCCTGTTCGGCGCGCCGAGCCGCGACGTTCACCACCGACGACACCCCCATGGCGACGAGCACGAAGACGAGCAGGGCCAGGGCGTTCGGCGGGTCGCTGATCGAGAGCGTGCCCACCGGGTCGGTGAAGAACCAGTTCACTGCGACGGAGCCGGCCACGGCACAGAACAGGGCCGGCCAGATGCCGCCCACGAGAGCGCAGGCGACGGTCAGGGCCAGATAGAGCAGCAGATCGAGAGAGAGGGCCTGAGGCTCGCTCGTCCCCACCAGCAGAGCAGTCAGCGCCGCGAGCCCGAGTGTCGAGAGGCCCCAGCCGGCCAGCACTCGCGACCGCGGCAGGGCTCCGACGCGCCGTCTCCTGCGCCCGACCCGGGAGTTCTCGTGCGAGACGAGGTGCACGTCGATGTCGCCCGACCGGTCGGCGACCTCCGAGGCGATGCTGGGGCGCAGCACCGCCTGCCACCGGCTGCGTCGGCTGACGCCCACCACGATCTGGGTGGCGTTCGCCCCGCGGGCATGGTTGAGGATCGCCGACGCGACGTCATGTCCCGAGACGTCGTGGAACTCGCCGCCGAGGTCGGTGGTGAGCCGCCGCAAGCGCTCGATGGCGGCTGGGTCGTCGACCGCCAGCCCATCCGCCGAACGGACGTGACACGCGATCAGGTCTCCTCCCGCAGACCTGGTCGCAATCCTCGCTCCGCGCCGCAACAGGGTTTCGCTCTCCCCGCCACCGGTCAACGCCACGACGACCCGCTCGCGGGTCGGCCACTGCCGTTCGATGCCCTGGGCGGCGCGGTAGCGCTCCAGCGCCTCGTCGACGCGGTCGGCCAACCACAGCAGGGCGATCTCACGCAGGGCTGCGAGGTTGCCGACCCGGAAGTAGTTCGCCAGCGCCGCGTCGACCTTTTCGGCCCGGTAGACGTTTCCATGGGCCATCCTGCGGCGCAAGGCTTCCGGGGTCATGTCGACCAGCTCGATCTGCTCGGCCCGGCGCACCACCTGGTCGGGCACCGTCTCGCGCTGACGCACTCCCGTGATGGCCCTGGCCACGTCGTTGAGCGACTCGAGGTGCTGGATGTTGACCGTCGAGAGCACGTCGATGCCGGCATTCAGCAGGTCTTCGACGTCCTGCCAGCGCTTCTCATGCTTCGAGCCCGGGGCGTTGGTATGGGCCAGCTCGTCGACGAGGGCCACCTGCGGCCGGCGGGCGATCAGGGCTTCCGTGTCGAGCTCGAGCAGCTGCGCTCCCCGGTGGTCGACGACGCGTCGCGGTATCACCTCGAGACCTTCGACCAGCGCGAGCGTGTACGGCCGATCGTGCGTCTCGATGTAGCCGACCACGAGGTCGGTACCCCGCTCGACACGACGGTGCGCCTCGTCGAGCATGGCGACCGTCTTGCCGACTCCGGGGGCCGCCCCGAGGTAGATGCGCAGCTGCCCACGTGCCATGGTGGTGATCCTGCCAGTCTCAGCCGGCCGTCGCGGTCGTCAGACCCTGCAGCGCGAGGTTGAGCTCCAGAACGTTGACCCGCGGTTCCCCGAGGAAGCCAAGGGCTCGGCCATCCGTGTGATCGTCGACGAGGCGCTGCACGTCGGATGCCGTCAAGCCACGGGCGGCAGCCACCCGGGTGATCTGGGCGGCCGCGTTCTCGGGAGTGATATGCGGGTCGAGGCCGCTGCCCGACGCAGTCAACGCGTCGGCAGGCGAGCCCTGCACGGGGATGCCGGCCTGCTTGGCGCGCTCGGCCACGGCCTGGTCGAGCTCGGAGCCGGGGCCGAGGTTCGAACCCCCGCTGACGTCGCCGGTGTAGTCGCTGGCCGAGGGCCGGGAGTGGAACCACTTCTCGCCCTTCCAATCCTGCCCGATCAGGCTCGAGCCGACCACGGCCCCGTCGACCGTCACGAGAGAACCGGCCGCCTGGCTGCGCCCGACCGCCTGCCCGACGCCCCACACGAGTGCGGGGTAGAGCAGGCCGAGCACGACGGTCAACACGAGCAGGGCGCGAAGCCCTGCGACGGACTGCTTGAGAAAGGAGGTCACGAAGATCACATCATTCCGGGTTTATAGCGGGAGGTGGCTGACAACGAGGTCGATCAGCTTGATACCGATGAAGGGCGCAATGATTCCGCCGACGCCGTAGAGCAGGATGTTCCGTCGCAGCAGCGCCGTACTGCTGGAAGGGCGGTAGCGAACGCCTCTCAGCGATAGCGGAATCAGGGCGATGATGACGACGGCGTTGAAGATGACGGCCGAGAGCACTGCCGACTTGGGGGTGGAGAGTCCCATGATGTTGAGCGTCATGAGGCCGGGGAAGAGAGCCACGAACATGGCCGGGATGATCGCGAAGTACTTGGCGATGTCGTTGGCGATCGAAAAGGTCGTGAGTGCGCCTCGGGTGATGAGCAGCTGCTTGCCGATCGACACGATGTCGATCAGCTTCGTCGGATCGCTGTCGAGGTCAACCATGTTGGCCGCCTCCTTGGCCGCCGAGGTGCCGGTGTTCATGGCGACCCCGACGTCTGACTGCGCCAGCGCGGGTGCGTCGTTCGTGCCGTCACCGGTCATCGCCACGAGACGGCCGCCCTCCTGCTCCTTCTTGATCAGGGCCATCTTGTCTTCGGGCGTGGCCTCGGCGAGATAGTCGTCGACCCCGGCCTCGGCTGCGATCGACTTCGCCGTGAGCGGGTTGTCGCCCGTGATCATGACGGTCCTGATGCCCATGGCGCGCAGCTGGGCGAAGCGCTCCTTCATGCCTGGCTTGACGACATCCTTGAGGTGCACGACGCCGAGTGCCCGAGGGGCCTGTCCCGGCTGGTGGCTCGCGACCACCAGCGGCGTGCCGCCCGACGTGGCGATGGTGTCGACCTCGGTGAGCACCCCTCGCGGCACCTGGCCGCCGTTGTCCTGCACCCACCGGAGCACTGAGTCGGAGGCCCCCTTGCGCACGGCCAGGCCCGACGACAGGTCGACACCCGACATGCGCGTCTGGGCCGTGAACGCGACGAACTCGCAGCCCTGCACGGTCATCTCGTCGAGCTCTGCCTGCTCGCTCTCAGCGAGGGCGAGCGCCGCGAGCTCGACGATCGAACGGCCTTCGGGAGTCTCGTCGGCGAGCGAGCTGAGGTAGGCCGCCCGGGTGATCTCTGCGTTGCCCAGGTCGGGAGCGGGGAGCAGCTCGGTGGCACGACGGTTGCCGAAGGTGATGGTGCCGGTCTTGTCGAGCAGCAGGGTCGACACGTCTCCAGCGGCCTCGACGGCTCTTCCCGACATGGCCAGCACGTTGCGCTGCACGAGCCGGTCCATACCGGCGATGCCGATGGCCGAGAGCAGGGCACCGATGGTGGTCGGGATGAGACAGACGAGCAGGGCGATCAGCACGATCGGCGTCTGGGCGGCGCCCGAGTAGATCGCGAGCGGCTGCAGCGCCATGACAGCGAGCAGGAAGATGATCGTCAGGGTGGTGAGCAGGATCGTCAGCGCGATCTCGTTCGGGGTCTTCTGGCGGGCCGCGCCCTCGACCAGGGAGATCATCCGGTCGATGAAGCTCTCGCCGGGACGCGTCGTCACCTTGACGACGATGCCGTCGGACAGCACGGTCGTGCCGCCGGTGACGGCGCTCCGATCGCCACCCGACTCTCGGATGACGGGCGCCGACTCACCCGTGATGGCCGACTCGTCGACGGTAGCCATGCCCTCGACGACGTCGCCGTCACCGGGGATGATCTCGCCAGGGTGGACGACGACCAGGTCGCCGATGGTGAGCTCGGCAGCTGACACCTCCTGGATGACCCCGCCGGACCCCCGACGATGGGCGACGGTGTCGGTGCGGGTGGCCCGTAGGGTGGCGGCCTGGGCTTTGCCGCGACCCTCCGCCACCGCCTCGGCCAGGTTGGCGAACAGCACGGTCGCCCACAGCCAGATGGTGATCAGCCAGGCGAACCACGAGGGGCTGACGACGGCGAACACGGTGGTGAGCAACGAGCCGACCCACACCACGAACACGACCGGTGAGCGCCAGACGTGGCGGGGGTCGAGCTTGACGAAGGCCTGGGGGAGGGTGGCGGCCATCTGGCGGAGCAGGGTTGTGGTGCCCCCGCTCGACGAGGTTGGCTTGGTCGAGCTGGAACCGGCCGGCGTCGTGGGTTCTGGCGACCGCCGTGACTGCTCGGAGCTGCCGGGCTCACTGCTCTCCGCGTTGGGTGAGGCCGAAGAGTTGGTCTGCTGGGTCATGCGAATGCCTCCGCGAGGGGACCGAGGGCCAGAGCGGGGAAGAACGTCAGTCCGGTGACGACGAGGGAGATCCCGACGAGCAGGCCCACGAAGGTGGGTGAGTGGGTGGGAAGGGTTCCGGCGGTGACCGGGCGGCGGCGCTGGGACACGAGGGACCCGGCTAGGGCCAGCACAAGCACGATCGGGACGAACCGTCCGAGCAGCATGCAGAGTGCGAGCGTGAGATTGGTATAGGGGGCGTCGGCGGAGAACCCGGCGAACGCGCTGCCGTTGTTGTTCGACGCCGAGGCGTAGGCGTACATCACCTCGGTGAGACCGTGCGGCCCCGACGCGAGCATCTGCGCCCTGACGTTCGGCAGCACGAGCCCGATGCCGGTGAAGACAAGCACGAGCGCCGGCATCACGAGCAGGGCCAGGGCGGTCAGGGTGATCTCACGCCGACCGATCGACTTACCCAGGATCTCGGGGGTGCGCCCGACCATCAGGCCGGAGATGAACACGGTGAGGATCGCGATCAGCAGAGCGCCGTAGAGCCCGGTCCCGACGCCACCGGGAGAGATCTCGCCGAGCAGCATCGAGAACAACGCGCCGCCGCCGCCGAGTGCGCTGTAGCTCTCGTGCATCGAGTTGACGGCGCCGGTCGAGGTGCCGGTGGTGCTTGCGGCGAACAGGCTCGAGGCCCAGGGCCCGAATCGCACCTCCTTGCCCTCCATGGCGCCGAGCGGGCCGGCGGCGGCGTGCAGCTCCGACCACGTGATGACAGTGACCATGATCCCCCAGAGCGCAGCCATCAGTCCTGCCACGGCGAAGCCCTGGCGGCGGTCGCCGACGAGCACGCCGTAGGTGCGCGGCAGTGAGAAGGGGATGACGAGGATGAGAAAGATCTCGAGCAGGTTGGTGAGGTAGTTCGGGTTCTCGAACGGGTGCGCCGAGTTCGCGTTGAAGTAACCGCCACCGTTGGTGCCGAGCTCTTTGATCGCCTCCTGCGACGCGACGAGCCCACCCTGGATCACCTGGTGCCCGCCCGAGGCCGTGGTGATGGTCGTCGGTTCGGCCAGGTTCGAGATGACCCCACCGAGCAGGAGCATCACGGCGCCCACGACGGCGATGGGCAGGAGCACCCGTACGACTCCCCGCACGAGGTCGACCCAGAAGTTGCCGATGGTGCGGCTCCCCGAGCGGGCCAGGCCACGCACCAGCGCCATGGCCACGGCCAGGCCGACGGCGGCAGAGACGAAGTTCTGCACGGTCAGGCCCATCGTCTGCACCACGGGGGAGACGCCGGCCTCACCGGCGTAGGACTGCCAGTTGGTGTTGGTCACGAAGGAGACGGCCGTGTTGAGCGCTGTGTCGAGGTTCATCGCGGCTCCGCGAGCGAGGGGGAGCACGCCCTGCAGCGCGATGAGCAGAAAGAGGACGACGATGCTGACGGCCGAGAACGCGAGCACGGCGGCGGCGTAGGAGCGCCAGCCCTGTTCGGAAGAGGGATCGACGCGCGAGAGCCGGTAGAAGAAACGCTCGGGTCGCCAGTGCCGTTCGTCGGTGAAGACCTTCGCCATCCAGTTGCCGAGCGGCACGTGAACGACGACCAGGGCCAGGATGAGCACACCGATGGTGAGCAGCCCGCTGAGGGTGTCGCTCATCAGAAGCGGTCGGCGTGCAGGAGGACATACACCAGGTAGCCGATGAGCGCCAGGCCGGCCGCGGCCAGGACGATGTTTTCGATCATGGGTCAGGTCTACGGTGCGCTCCGCAGCGGGCCTGGACCGTTGACACCGCGCTGACGGCTCTTGACGCGATCTTGACGCGCCGGTCGGTAGAGTCGCGCAGGTGAGCGCTTCCCTCGAGCTGTGGCCGTCGTCACCCCGAAGGTCGGGCCCACCGAGCCGGTGGGACCGCCTCCGTCGGGGGATCGCCGAGACGCCCAGCGCGATGTTGCTCTTCGTTCAGCTGCTCGGCATCATCGTCTACCCGTACTTCGACACGTCGACACCCGGCGAGTACCGCCCCTACGCGCGCGCCCTGTTCAGCATCTTCGGGCTGCTCGTGCTCTTTCTCGCGGTCCGTGCAGCGCGCGCGACGCCGGCGCTCACCTGGGTGGCCATCGGGTTGGGCCTGCCCGTCGTCGTGCTCACCGTGCTGGAGGCCTTCTACCCCCACCCCACGCTCATCTTCGTCTCATCGGTGCTGCACGCACTGTTCTACTTCTACACGGCCTACGGGCTGATCCGTTACATGTTCGCCGACAACTGGGTCACCCGTGACGAGCTCTACGCCACCGGAGCCACCTTCACGGTGGTGGCCTGGGGGTTTGCCTATCTGTACTTGGCCGTACAGCATCTCTTTCCCGACTCGTTCATCATCACCAACATCTACGGCGAGACCGCGCTCGGTAACCGAAGCTGGTTCGAGCTGCTCTACCTCTCGATCGCGAACATGACGGGCACCGGCCTCTCCGACGTCTACGCGGTCACGCCGCATGCCCGCTCGTTCATGCTGCTCCAGCAGATCTTCGGCATGCTCTACGTTGCGCTCGTCGTGGCCCGCCTCGTCGGGCTCACCATCGCCCGCTTCCGCAACAACGGCTAGACCTACCCAATGCGGCGGCGGGTCGGGGCGATCAGCCGTCGAGCTCGGCGATGGTGCGCAGGCTCGGCGCGCGACTCGCCCGCTGGTCGCGGGCGACGGCCTCGACGTCGCGCATCACCCGAAGGGTGTTCGCGCGCACGAGCTTGCTCAGGTCGTCATGAGACCAGTGGCGGTCGATGAGGGCAGCGACCAGCCGTGGGTAGCCGCTGACGTCTTCGAGGCCCACGGGAAAGGTGTCGGTGCCGTCGTAGTCGCCGCCGATCCCGATGTGGTCGATGCCGGCAACCGCACGCACGTGCTCGAGGTGGGCCACCACCTGCTCGACCGTCGCGTCCGGCTTCGGGTGCTGCTCTGACCATGTCGTGCTGAACGACGCGAAGGCGACGAAGTCGGAGGCGTCGACACCGACCTGCGCCGCGGCGGCTGCCGCTTCGACGCGCCAGGCCGCTGTGGCGGGGGAGACGAACTCGGGGACGAACGTCACCATGCACATGCCGCCGTTGTCGGGCAGGCCGGCCAGCACGTCGTCGGGCACGTTGCGCGGGGTGTCGCAGAGGGCGAGGGCGGAGGAGTGGCTGAAGATGACCGGGGCCTCGGCGGCGTCGAGAGCGGCCCGCATCGTCGTCGGCGCGACGTGGCTGAGGTCGACCATCATCCCGAGGCGGTTCATCTCGCGCACCACCTCGCGGCCGAACGCGGTCAGACCGCCGGCAGCGGGTCGGTCGGTGGCGGAGTCGGCCCACGGCGTGTTGTCGTTGTGGGTCAGCGTCAGATAGCGCACGCCGAGCGCGTGCAGCATCCGCAAGGCCCCGAGCGAGCACCCGATCGAGTGCCCGCCCTCCGCGCCGAGCAACGAGGCGATCCGTCCGAAGGCCGGGGCCGCCTCGACCTCGTCGGCCGTTTGCGCGAGCACCAGATCGCCGTGGTAACGGTCGATCATCTGGTGCACCGCGTCCACCTGCTCGAGCGTGGCCACCACGGCCGTGCCGCCCTGCAGGGTGCTCGGCACGAACACCGACCAGAACTGGGCCCCGACCCCGCCGGAGCGCAGGCGCGGCAGGTCGGTGTTGGTCGTGGCGAGCACCTGCGCGATGTCGAGCCGGTCGAAGTCGTAGCCGACCTGCTCGCGCACCTCCCACGCCAGGTCGTTGTGTCCGTCGATGAGGGGATGCTCCGCAAGTAGCCTGCGAGCCTGCTCGAGGGAGCCGTCGACAGGGTCGCTGACTGCGGGTTGCGTCGCTTCGGCCATGTCGGCCATTGAACACCGCGGCATCTAGAGTGGGCGCATGACCCCGCCGGACAAGAGCGTCGCGCTCGTGACGCTCGGATGTACCCGCAACGAGGTCGATTCGGAGGAGCTCGCCGGTCGACTCCTGGCCGGGGGATGGCGCCTCGTCGACGACGCCGCGGAGGCCGACGTCGCGGTCGTCAACACCTGCGGCTTCGTCGAGCAGGCCAAGAAGGACTCCATCGACGCACTGCTCGAGGCCTCCGACCTCA
>JBDTVJ010000003.1:0-71955 GCA_040007275.1 Terracoccus sp. | reverse complement strand
GGTCGAGGTTGCGCGCGAAGTCGTTGCCGGTTCCGGCGGCCACGACCCCGAGCCGAACGGGGGTGCCAGCACAGAGGTTCACCCCGAGATGAACCATGCCGTCTCCGCCGACGACCACCAGGGTGTCGACACCGTCGGCCAGGGCAGTGGCCGCTCCCGCACGGGACAGCTCGTAGGAGCCGGCCGAGACGTCAATGACCTGGTGGCCGGCACTGCGCAGAAGGTGGGCCGTCGCTACGCCCATGGTGGCGCCCGTGCCCTTGCCGGACGTGGGATTGATGATCAACGCGATGCGCGAGGGCACAGCCGCACGCTACAGCGAGGACGCCTGGTCGTCGGGGACGTCGAGCCAGCCGGGCTCATCCTTGGCCTTGCGCTTGTCGAAGATGAAGGCGATACCGACGGCCGCGAAGAAGAAGGCCACCATCGGCAGGGCCAGGATGCACATCGTGTAGGCGTCGGGCGTCGGGGTCATGACCGCGGCGAAGACGAAGATGAGCATGACCGCGGGGCGCCAGCCCCTCAGCATGAGTCGCGCCGGCAGAATACCGACGAGGTTGAGCGCGATGAGGAAGACCGGTAGCAGAAACGCACACCCGAAGGCGACGATGAACTTCAGCACGAAGTTCAGGTAGGCGGCGGCATCCTGGAGGTTGGCGGCGTTGTCGGGGGTGAAGCCGAGCAGCACCGAGACGGCCTTGGGAAGCATGAAGTAGGCGAGGGCGCAGCCGGCGAGAAAGAGCGGGACCGCGGCGACGATGAACAGTCGCGCGACGCGCTTCTCCTTCTTGGTCAGCCCCGGGACGATGAAGCCCCAGATCTGCCACAGCCAGACGGGCGAGGCGACGATGAGACCGACGAAGAGCGAGACCGTCAGCTGGATGGCGATCGGGTCGGTGAGCCCGGCGAAGTTGATGTTGACGAGCGCGTTGCCGCCCTCGGCCTTGCGCTGGTTGGCCAGGTCAGTGATGGGCTTGGTGAGGGCGTTGATGACGTGGTCATAGAAGATCCAGCCGAGAACCCCGGCGATGGTGATCGCCAAGGCGGCGATGAGCACCCGGTTGCGCAGCTCGCGCAGATGGTCTCCGAGGGACATCCGACCCTCTGAGTTGCGTTTGCGCAGCAGCGTGGGCATGTCAGAACCGTCGTGGTCGTCGCGTGGGGTGAACGGGGGCGGTGGGGAGGCTCAGACGGTGGAGTCGCCGCGAAGCTTGGCCGCTTCGGCCCGGGCCTCGGCCGCGCGGGCCTCGGCTTCGGCCACTCGGGCGTCAGCGGCGCGACGCGCTTCGTCGGTGGGGTTGTAGGGCGCTCCGTCGTTGACGACGTCACCGGGAACCGTGCTGCGCGACGCGGCGCTGGGTTCCTTGCCGTCCTTCTTCATCTCATCGACCTCCGACTTGAAGACTCGAGCCGACCGGCCGAGGCTGCGAGCCATGTCAGGCATCTTCTTCCACCCGAACAACGCGATGATGATGACAGCGATGACGGTCAGTTCCGGCCAACCCAGTCCGCCCATAATGTTTCGTCTCCTCGTCGAAGGCGGCTCGCTTGTGAAAGCCGCACGCAGCGGCATCCGCTGCTCTGGTTCCAGCATACGTGCTGTCTGGTGGGAGCCGGCTGAGCGCCAGCATCGTGTTGGCTGTTCGGAGCCGACGGCCCCAGGGGATTGCGCCACCCACAGCCGGGCGTCGCTCAGCCATCTTCGCCGCCCCCCAGCGCGGTCGTGCTGCCTGGTTCGGACGGCGGTGCTGACGTCGGTGGCTGAGCTGGCCCGGGCGGGTAGGCCGAGAGGGCGGCGCGCGCTTCGGCGGCCACGGCCCGCGCCAGCTCGGGGGGCTCGACCACCCGCGCCTCGCCTCCGAGCCTGAGCATGAGTCGGCGCACGAGCGCCGGGTCGGCCACCTTGAGGGTGACCCTGACCGAGCCCTCAGCCCGCTCCTGGTCATCGACACCGTCGGGACCGCCACCGGCCCCGCGCGTGACCCCCTCGTTGGGGTAGTAGTCGGCGATCCAGGCCGCCTCCGCGCTGACGTCGATCACGACGGTGAGGTCGCTCGGACCGGGGATGAAGGCGTCTCCGAGGTCGCGGGGTTGTGCCTGCGGGGGCGGCGACCCGTCGACCTCGAGCACCGTGGCGGACTCGATGCGGTCGAGGCGGAAGAGGCGCACGTCGCCGGCGCGGTGACACCACCCCTCGGCGTACCACTGGCCGTCGAGGTTGACCACGCGCATCAGGTCGACGTCACGCTCGGTGGTCTCGTCGCGGGTGGGCACGTAGTAGCGCAGATGGATCCGCCGACGGGAGGCGAGAGCGTCCTTGACCGCCGCCATGGCCGGATGCTGGCTGCCGTCGTCAAGGTCGAGGGCGATGCGGGCAGCGGGGTCACCGGATGCGCCGACCCCCTCGGCGCCGGTGGCGCTGGTGGCGGCCCGCGCCGTGCGCAGCTTGGTCAGGGTGCGCTCGGTGATCTCCGGATTGAGCAGGCTCGAGCCGAGGGCCTGCAAACCGGCGATGAGGGTGACGGCCTCGTCCTGGCTGAGGCGCATCGGCGCCGCGATGTCCTCGGCGTTGTCGAGGTAGATGTGACCGCTCTCCCACTGGGCGTCGATCAGCTCGGCGTGCCCGTACCCGGGTGTACCGCAGACGAACAGCAGCTGGAGGTCATCGACCACCTGCTGCTCGCTGATGCCGAACTCGCGGGCGGCCTCGGTCACGGCGACGCCCCGGTGGCGCAGCAACCACGGCACCATGTCGAGCAGCCGGCCCAGACGCTGGGTGGCGGTCTCGGTCACGACGGGTCCTCGTGCACGGTGGCCACAGCCGTCAGAGCCGCGCGGACCCCGTCGACGAGCTGGGGCGGCGACTGCGCGACGGCATGGGATCCAAGGGCGGCCACGTCACGTTCGGTGGCGCCCGGCCAGTAGGGGATCTCGATCTCGGCCCAGCGCTCGTCGACGTCACGGGAACCGACCGCGTGTCGTCGAAGGGTGTGGCCGCGACCGTGACGCAGCCACACGACGGCGACGCCGGCAGCATCCGGCTCCTGGGCCGAGAGCGCGACCTCCGGTACGTGGTCGGCCGGAACGACATATCCGCCGGCCCGTCCCTTCTTGCGTACTGCCCCCTCGACGCGGCTGAGCCGGAAAGCCCGCTCGTCTGAGCGGTCGACGTCGTAGCCGGTGACGTACCAGCGCCCGTGCCAGTGCTTGAGCGCCCACGGCTGAACGTGTCTCGTGGTCAGGGAGCCGTCGCTCTTGCGGTAGTCGAAGGTGATCGGCTGAAGGGCGGTGACCGCCGAGCGCACCGCTTCGAAGGCCGGCTCCCGGGTGCGGATGCGTGGCTCGACGCCTGCAGCCATCGACTCGTCGATCTCGACACCGGCCAGGCGCAGCTTGCGCAGTGCCGCGGAGGCGTTGCCCGAGATGCTGGCGGTCGACCAGGTGCGGGCGGCCAGCGCAAGGGCGGCCACCTCCTCCGGTTCGAAGGAGATCTCAGGCAGTGAGGTCTCGGCGGAGTCGATGCGATAGCCGACCTCGTCGCCCCAGAGCACGTCGATCACAGTGGTCGTGATGGGGATGCCCATCTCACGCAGCTCGTCCTTGTCGCGCTCGAACATCCGGTCGAACGCCTCGGCGGACGCCGCTCGCGAGTAGCTCGGGAGCGCCTCGCGCAGCTTCTGCTTGGAGACGGGCCGCCGGGCCGATTTGAGTGCGAGGATCAGGTTCATCAGCCGCTCGGTCTTCTCGGCCGATGACGACGTTGGAGAGGCTGCCGACGCTGGGCTCATCACGGTCCTTCCCGGGTCAGTGGGAGGCCGACGCTACCCGATGGCGACGACGAAGACGACGCCATGCGGCACGCGCCCTGCCGCGTCATCCCCGCCACGGTTCGAAGCTGCCGCCCCTGAGGTCGAGCTGGCGGGCGGCTGGCCCCAGGCGAAGCACCGTGTCGCTCGTCAGATGGGTTCTGAGGTTGGGGCAGAACGCGGTTCAGCGCACGTCGGCGAGGTCGACGACGAAGATCAGCGTCTCCCCCGGGGCGATCGCCGCACCGGCGCCGCGGTCGCCGTAGGCCAGGTGGGCAGGAATGGTCAGCCGACGCCGCCCACCGACCTTCATCCCAGCAATTCCCTGGTCCCAGCCCTGGATGACCATGCCGACGCCCAGCCGGAAATCCAGCGGGTTGCCGCGGCTCCACGACGAGTCGAACTCCTCACCCGTCGAGTGGGCCACACCCACGTAGTGGGCGCTGACGGTGTCGCCGGCTCTGGCAGGATCGCCCCCTCCCTCGATGAGGTCCTCGATCACCAGGTCGGCGGGAGCCGCACCTTCAGGAAAGTCGATCTCGGGCTTGATGCGGTCGGGGTCGAGTGCCATGGGCGTGAGCCTCTCTTCTGGGGAGTGTCCTACGAGCGAACAGCGGCAGCGGTGTGACTGCTGGGAAGGCGCGGAACCTCAGACGGTGCCAAGGATGTCGACGACGAACACGAGCACGTCGTCGCCCTTGATCTTGCCGTCGCCGCCGCCCTTGGTTCCGTAGCCGTCGGCAGGCGGGATCACGAGGAGCACTCGACTCCCGACCTTCTTGCCCACCAGCGTCTTGTCCCAACCAGGAATAACCTGACCCGAGCCGATGAGGAAGTCAGCGGCCGAACCGCGCTGCCACGAGGAGTCGAACACCGAGCCGTCGCGCCACAGCACCCCGTGATAGTTGGCGATGAGGGTCTGGCCCTTCTCGACCGTGGACCCCTTCCCCTCGATGAGGGTGACCTGCTTCGTCTCCTTGGGAGCCGCGGTCTTGGCAACGGTGACCGTCGGCGCCTTCGTCGGGCCGTTCTTGAACTCGACGGTGGGCAGGCCGGCCGGCGAGGCTGTCTGCGTGCCTTCGATGGAAACCGGAATCTGGCTGACCGACTGTACGTCGGCGACGAACACGAGGGTGTCGGTGGGTTTGACGCCCAATTGCTCGTTGCCCTTGGCTCCGAAGGCGTCCTTCGGGGGCACCGTGAACGCCACGCGCTCGCTCGCCTTGGCGCCGACCAGGCCCTTGGTGATGCCGGGGATGTAGTTCTTGCTCGCCAGCCAGACCCCGAGAGCCGTGCGGCCCTTGTCGAAGCCGTTGTCGAGAAGCTTGCCGTCGCGGCCGTTGTAGACGCTCATCCACACCTTCAGGGCGTCGTTGCCGCTAGACGCGGCACCCGTTCCAGGGGTGAGCACCTTGCGCTCGATGTCGGTGGAGGTGAGCGGAGTCTTGCCCAACGAGACCGTGGGCGCCGTCTTGAAGTCGACCGGCCCGTTCGCTGTGGTCTCCTTCAGCGCCGTGGACACCGCGGTGATCGGCATGAGTCCGGCCGCAGCCGCGCCGCTCGCGCCCGCCGTCGCACCGGCGGTGGAACCACTGGTCGAGGTACCGGCCGTTCCACAGGCCGCGACGGCGGTCAGGGAGAGCACAGCCGTAAGAGCAAGGGCAGGACGAGTCAGGCGCACGAGAGAGCACTTTCGGATCGGTGAGGGGCCTCGCCGGTGGGCAAAGCCTCGTTACTCTAACCCGCCGACCCCCGAGGAGAGTTCCCCGGTCAGGGCTCGTAAGGGCTGTCGATCTGCTGTGAGTTCGGCGTTCTCAGAGCGGGCGGGGGGTCGTGGGCGACCGCTCGATGGTCTCCATGAGCCGCTCGACGCGGTCGTCGACGGCGCGGAACGGATCCTTGCAGAGCACCGTGCGCTGGGCCTGGTCGTTGAGCTTCAGGTGCACCCAGTCAACGGTGAAGTCACGACCATGAGCCTGTGCGGCGCGGATGAAGTCGCCCCGCAGCTTGGCCCTGGTGGTCTGGGGCGGGCGCACTTTGGCCTCGAAGACCTCCACGTCGCTGGCCAGGCGGGCCACTCCCCCGTGCTTCTGCAACAGGTAGAACAGACCCCGGCGCCGGTTGATGTCGTGATAGGCGAGGTCGACCTGGAGCACCCGCGCGTCGGAGAGCGACAATCCGTGCCGGGCCCGGTAGCGCTCGATCAGGCGGTACTTGATGACCCAGTCGATCTCAGTGCCGATCGCGTCGAGGTCGCCGGCCCCGATCGCGTCGATGGCCCGGCCCCACAGGTCGAGCACCTGCTTCGTGTCGGGGTTGCCCATCCCCTCCTGGTCGACGAACTCGAGGGCCTTCTCGAGATACTCGCGCTGCATGTCGAGCGCCGACAGCTCACGCCCGTTGGCGAGGCGCACGGTGGCGCGCCCGGTCGGGTCATGGCTCATCGTGCGGATCGCCCGGATGGGGTTCTCCATGGTCAGGTCACGCATGACGATGCCGGCCTCGATCATGCGCAGCACGAGGTCGGCGCTGCCGACCTTGAGAAGATTGGTCGTCTCGGACATGTTCGAGTCGCCCACGATCACATGCAGCCGGCGGTACTTCTCGGCGTCGGCGTGCGGCTCGTCACGCGTGTTGATGATCGGGCGTGACCTCGTCGTGGCCGAGCTGACACCCTCCCAGATGTGGTCGGCGCGCTGGCTCACCGCGAACGACGCGCCGTGGGCGGTGGTGACCACCTTGCCGGCCCCGCAGACGATCTGGCGGCTGATGAGGAAGGGGATGAACATGTCGGAGACGCGCTGAAAGTCGCCGCCGCGCCCGAAGAGGTAGTTCTCGTGACAGCCGTAGGAGTTGCCGGCCGAGTCGGTGTTGTTCTTGAAGACGAAGATCTCGCCCTCGACGCCGTCGTCGCGCAGCCTCGACTGGGCGTCCTCGACCAGGCCCTCGAGGATTCGCTCGCCGGCCTTGTCCTGGACCACAAGCTCACGCACCGAGTCGCACTCGGCGGTGGCGTACTCGGGATGACTGCCGACGTCGAGATAGAGGCGGGCGCCGTTGCCGAGGAAAACGTTGCTCGACCGGCCCCAGGCCACCACCCGGCGAAAGAGGTAGCGGGCGACCTCGTCGGGTGTGAGGCGACGCTGCCCCTGCGAGGTACAGGTGACGCCGTACTCGTTCTCGATCCCGAAGATCCGCCGTTCCATGCACCAACTCTAGGCTCCCCGCTTCTGCCGCAGGCGAACACCGCTTCCCCGGCCCGTCGCAGCGTGCTCAAATCGGGTCATGGCCCGCATCCTTGTTCTCGGCGGCACCTCGTGGCTCGGCGGCACGGTCGCGGCGGAGGCCGCCCGTCGAGGTCACGACGTCGTCTGCCTGGCGCGCGGGGAGACGGGCGGTGTGCCCGAAGGCACCACCCTGGTGCCGGCCGACCGTGACCGCCCTGATGCGTACGCCGCCCTGGCGAACGGGTCGGCCGGGTTCGACGCTTCCGGTCGTGCGACCGCGCAGACAGCGGCATCCGACACCATCGGCGCCGCCGACGACGGCGACTTCGACCTGGTCGTCGACGTCGCTCGGCAGCCGGGTCACGTTCGCGGCGCTCTGGCAGCGCTGTCGGAGCGGGCCGCGAGCTGGGTGTTCGTCAGCTCGTGCTCGGTCTACGCCAGGCAGGACGAGCACGGCGCAGACGAGAGCGCGCAGCTGCTGCCGGCCGCCTCTGGCGATCTCGTCACGGTCGAGCAGTACGGCCCGGGGAAGGTGGCCTGTGAAGAGGCCGTCACCACGGCCCGCGGCTCGCAGGCCCTCATCGTGCGGTCCGGGCTCATCGTGGGCGGAGGTGACCCGAGCGAACGGTTCGGCTACTGGCCGTCGCGGTTCGCGCTGGCTGCCGACGACGGTGGCCCGGTCGTGGTGCCGTCACAGGTCGATCGGCCGGTTCAGTGGGTTGACGTCGTCGATCTCGGTGCGTGGCTCCTGACTGCGGGCCTGGCCGGCGTCACCGGCATCCTCAACGCGATGGGCCCGGCCGTGCCGCTGGGTGCGGTCCTCGCGCAGGCTGCTCGCACAGCGCAGTTCGGCGGCGAGCGGATCCCCGTCGATGACGCCGGTCTCATCGCGAGCGGCGTGGAGGAGTTCATGGGGCCACGGTCGCTCCCGCTCTGGCTGTACGACACGAGCTGGTCGGCCTTCCTGGACCGCAACTGCACGAGCGCGCGACGGTGGGGGCTGGGGCAGCGGCCGCTCGCCGACACCATGGCCGACGCACTCGACACCGAGCAGCGTCTCGGCCTGGGTCGTCGACGCGAGAGCGCCGGGCTCGACCGTGACACCGAGCTCCAGCTGGTCGCCGACCTGGGCCGGCGCGCCAGCACGTGTCGGCCAGGAGGATGAGGACCCGCCCGGCCGACCCGTTCTCAGAGATGGTCAGGCGTTGTCGTCACTGGAGTTGATGACCCCGTTGACCCCGGCCGGGAAGAACCCGCCCTTGGTCACCTTGGCCGGGTTGAGATAGGCGATGTTGAGCACCTGCCCTGCTGAGCGGCTGTAGGTGATGCCGTTGGAGTCGGTCGGCACGAGGTTGGCCCGGCCACGGTAGTACAGACCCTGGTCGTCGTCGCTGCGCCCGTCAAGGCTGTCTCGGGCGTCCGAGATCTTGCCGGCCGCTGTCTGCAGTCCCCTCTCGAACAGAGCGCTGCGCACGATTCCTGCGTGGTAGGCCTCCACCGAAAGGATGCCGGCCGCCGCCTCGAGGTAGGTCTTGTTCGAGATGAGTGGCGCAGCCCCCTTGTACGCCGTGACGCCCACGTCCTCGAAGATGAAGGCGCCGAGCAGGAAGTTGTCCTCGTTGGCGAACGGGTCGAAGGTCTGGCCCTTCTTGATCAGGCCGGCCGCCATCGCCGCCGCCGTGAAGCTCGACTGCAGGTCGATCTGAGGCTGCGAGACCTTGGCGGAGCCGAGAGCGGTGCGTAGGAAAGTGACGTGAGCCAGCTCGTCGCCGGCGATCTCCTGGGCGTAACGCCTGACCACTCGGCTCTTGAACGGAACGGCGTGGCCACCGATGACGCCGCCTCGCTTGCCCTTGCCATCTGTCATCGACTCGGGGATACCGCACCCGTTGACGGCGAAGGAGTAGAACTGGCCCTCGAGGTACTCCAGGTTGAGGGCGAAGTTGAGCACCGCAGCGTCGCTCGGTGCGCTGGAGTCCCCGTGGGCCGACGCCGACCCTGCCGAGGCTCCCACCACGGCGGCCGTACCGGCGATAGCCAGACCGCTCAGACCGGCGGCCTTCATGAAGTTGCGCCGATCCCGATCGTTCTCGGCGCTTCGGTCGATCAGGTCGACCACCATCTTCTTACCGAACACAAGTACTCCTTGATTCGAGCTGATGGCTCCGTAGTCTCTGAGGGGGGCTGGCACCGCCCGGAGCAGACGATGCAGTCGATGCGTTCCTCCTCCTGTGGCACCTGAGTACCGTCGGGGCGAAAGGACGCTTGTTGGCGAGGCGGAGAACGCGTCGAAGGCAATATCCCGACGCTCGGGACATGGCTCCTCGGCGAGCACTTGAAGGCCATTCGTCACCGTCGCAGAACCGGATTGGTCTCGAACGCGCCCTCCTCCGACCGGCATCACCAAACCCGACAGATCGCTCGAGACCCCCACGAACCACCTCACCGGGCGGGAGCCAGGGTGGCGAAGTCACACCGCGTCAGGGGCCGCTCGACGCGCAGGCGTTGTGCGACCTCGTCGGCACGAAGCGGAGCTCCGAGAGCCCGCAGCAACCGGATCAAGGCCAGACCCGGCGACACTGAACGGGCCACCCGTTCGAGGCGGTCACCGTGCAACAGGTAGACCTGCACCGTCAGGGACACCCCGGACGGACTCTGGGTAGCCGAACCGGACAGCGTGCTGCGCGGCACCTCGAGCAGGTCGGGACTCGACTGAGTGCCCATCGAACAGGAACACAGCGCCAGCCCCATCGCGAGACCGAGCGCGACGACTGATGGCCGGCGCACCCGTGAGCTGATCGCAGCAGCCACAGCTGTCACCGCCGTTCGTCGGTCAGTGAACCGGAAGCTCGACGACAAAGCGAGCACCTCCTCCGATGCCTTCCTCGACGAGCACCAGACCCTGGTGCGCCGCCACGTGACGCTGCACGATGACCAGTCCGAGGCCGAGGGCCTGACTGCGCGGTAGTGGCGTTCGACGGACACCACGAGCGAAACGGTCGAAGACCCGACTACGGTCGCTCATGTCGATGCCGGGGCCGGCATCCTCGACCTCGATGCGGATGAACGCCCCCGAGCGCAGCACCCGAACGGCAGTGCACCCCCGGCCGCGCACCTGAGCGTTGACCACCAGGTTGCTCACGACCCGCTCGAGTCGCCGCTTGTCGGCAACGACGACGAGGTCACCGGGATGAGCGGTCACCTCCGTGATCGGCCGGCCCACGAGCCGGTCGGCGCACCACCGGGTGAGCTCGCCGAGGTCGACCGGTTCGAGCACGAGGCCCTCCCCCGCGTCGTGACGCGAGATCTCCAGCCGGTCGACGACGAGCACCCTGAAGCGGCCCAGGTCATCCGCCAGCAGGTCGACGGCCTCACGCACCGACTCGGGAAGCCGGCTCCTGCGGTGGGTAATCACCTCCATCGAGTTCAACATCGTCGTCAGCGGGGTGCGTAGCTCGTGGCCGACGTCGACCGCGAACCGGGAGTCGACCCGGGCTCGATGCGCGAGCTCACCGAGCGTCGCGTTGAAGGCGCGGGCGAGCGGGTCGAGATGGGCATCGCCGTCCTGTTCGAGCCGCGCATCGAGGTGACCGGCCGCGACCGCCGCCACGACCGCCGTCAAGTCTTCGAGGGGGGCCAGCGCGAGCCCGGAGGCCCACCGACCCAGGCCCCCTCCCAGCCCGGTCGTCAGAGCGGCCGCGATGGCGAGCACCACCGCCATGGAGGTCAGGGTGCGGTCGAGGTCATCGAGGGAGAACAGCTCCAGAACCAGGTCTCCGGGCTGCCGCAGCGGTGCACCCACCGCGAGGTAGAGGGTGCCGTCGACCGAGATCCGCTGGGTCGCCACCGTGCTGGACCCCACCGCCTCGAACAGGCCTGGTGGGATGGCGCTCGGTCCCCGCGACGGAAGGGCGCCGAACCACCGGCCGGAGACCCGGACGATCGACGAGGAAGCGTCGTTCGTCGGCAGGCCGGCAATCAGGGCCGACACCGCCGACGTCCCCTCGCTCAGCCCGGTCTCGAGCGAGGTTCGATCCGGTTAGGTCTCGGCCACCGCAGTCTGTACCCGTTGGGTGAGCAGGTACCTCGATACGACGAACCAGGACGCCACCGACGGCGATCGCGAGCTCGACGAGCAGGCGGAACTCGGTGCGGGTGAGGGCGACCGGCTCGCCAGACCTGGTGACGACCCCGTCGTCGAGCCCGATCACGAGGTCACCGGCCGTGACTCGCCCCACCCACGGCCGACTGGGGCGGCATGATCAGTGAGTCGCAGAACTACTACACGACCGCCTGGTGGTTCATCGTCTTCCCCGGGGCGGCACTGCTGGCCACGACCCTGGCCTTCAACCTCCTCGGCGAGGGGTTCGAGATGCCTTCGACCCCCGCAGCGACCGGCTCATCCCCTAGGACGTGGTGTCGTGCTCAGGTTTCTCGTTCGACGCATCCTCCTCGGCATCCTCGTGATGTGGTTGATCACGCTGGCGGTCTTCGCGCCGTTCTTCATCGCGCCCAACGACGTGGCGCGCATGCTCGCCGGCCGCCAGGCCACCCCCGACCAGACCCCGGTGACACAGATCATCGGGGCGGCCATCCCGATCACCTTGTCGGTCGTGATCGGCGGGGCGATCATCTGGCTGGCGATGGGCGTCTTCAACAGCGTCGTGTCCGCGGTGAGACCACGCTCTGGATCGACCGTTCCCTCACCGTCTTCAGCCTCTTCTTCTACTCGATGCCGACCTTCCTGCTCGGGCTGCTACTGCTCTACTTCTTCTACTTCCGGCTCACCCTGCGGGGGATCACCGTCTTCCCCGCCGGCGGCTACCTCGGCATCGGCGACAGCCCCGGACAGTGGTTGCTGCACATGGTGCTCCCGTGGTTCACCCTGGCGCTGGTCTCGGCGGCCACCTACACCCGGCTCACCCGGGCCTCGATGCTCGACGTGCTGGGCGAGGACTACGTGCGGACGGCGCGGTCCAAGGGTCTCAACGAGCGACGAGTCGTCATGCGTCACGCCTTCCGTGCCGCGATGACTCCCATCGTGACCCAGTTCGGCATCGACGTCGGCGCCCTCATGGGCGGCGTGGTGGTGACGGAGCACGTCTTCTCGATACCCGGGCTCGAAAAGACTGCGATCGACGCGATCAACCTGCAGGATCTCCCGGTGATCATCGGCATCGTGCTCTTCGCATCGGCCGCCGTCGTGGTCGCCAACATCATCGTCGACCTCGTCTACGCCGTGCTCGACCCACGGGTGCGACTGCACTGACCGCGGACTTGCTGTCCTCCCAGCCCGCGGGACTGCCACACTGGGGCGGCCGGACCTTGGCGCCTCCACCCACCCCGACCCCCTTGACGGAGGGACATGATCGACCGACCGAACTTCACCTTCGCCCGCCGTGGTTACGCCGCCGAGGAGGTCGATGCCTTCCTCGAGGCCCAGAACCGCACCGTTCAGGCCGCCAAGAAGGACGCCTCCGAGAGAAGCGTAGAGCTGACCAAGCTCAACGCCGCGCTCGCTGACCTGCGGGGCCAGCTGGGTCAGCAGTCGCGCGTGATGGCTGAGCTGAAGAGGGCGAGCACCCCGGTGCCGTCGCAGGCCTTCGTTGAGATCGGGGAGCGGGTGGGACAGATCCTCACCCTCGCTGACACCGAGGCCACCGAGATGGTCGCTCGGGCCACGGAGGCGGCCGAGGCCATTCGGGCGCAGGCCAGCTCCGCCGCCGAGGAGCAGCACGCCGCCGCAGCGGCCTACGCCAAGGAGTCGCACCAGCGGGCCGACGAGGAGTCAGCCCGCATCCTGGCACAGGCCACCCGCGAGGCCCGGTCCGTCGTGGCGGAAGCCCAGAGCGTCACAGCGAGCCAGCGCCGGGAGGCAGCCGCCGAGTACGAGTCCCACCGGGCCAAGGCCTCGGCCGCCTCCGCTGATCTCGAGACGACCCTCGCGGCCCGGCGCGACCAGGCCGACCGCGAGTTCGCGACCCGCCGCGAAGCCATCGAAGGGTCGCTCGCCGAGGCCGAGCAGCGGGCGCAGCACGTGACGAAGCGGGCCCAGCAGGATGCCGCCGAGCTGCACGACCGTGCTGCCGCTGCCCTCGAGGCGGCACAGGAGCAGGCCGATCAGGTGGTCTCCGAGGCCCATGACCACGCCTCGAGACTGCGGGAGGAGAGCGACCGCGAGCTCGCGGCCGCCACCTCCCAACGCGACAGCATCACCGCCCAGCTCAGTAACGTCCGCCAGATGCTGGCCACCCTCGGTGGCGGCGCCCTCATCGAGGGTCTGCCTCCGGCTGACACCGTCCCTGCCGCAGAGGTGCCCTCAGACGGTGACGGTTCGGGAACCGACACCGCTCTCGTCATGTCCACCGAGCACCAGACCGGCTCCGGTGGGGACGGCGCAGCAGAGTCGGAGCAGCCCGAACAGGATCATGCTGGGGAGCAGCTGAACGGCGAGACGTCTGACGCGGTGGCACCGTCTCAGCCTCTGGCCGAGACCGTCGTGATGCCGCGCGTGCCGAACCCCTGAGTTCTCGTCCCGACGGCCCGACCTCGTCACCGTCGTATCAAAGTGGCCACTCGACCTGCCCTTTCGTCGAGTGGCCACTTCCGTACACTCGGGTGACCCCGCGCGGCCGGCTCAGTACCGGTGGGGACGTCGTCCGGCGGGTCAAGCGGGAGGAGTTGGCTCGCTCTCGCCGCTCAGCACCTCTGGGTGTCCAGGGTGGGACTCGTCGGCGGTCGGGGCATTGGCTGTGGGGTCATCAGCGCTCAGGAGTCGCTCGAGCAGGGCGCCTGTCACCCGACGGAACGTGCGGCGGGGGCGTTCACGGTCGAGGACGGCCACCTCGAGCATCGACGCGTCGACGAGGCGCGGCGGGTTCTCCACGCTCGCTGCGGCGGCGGCACCGGGCTGGCCCGCCGAACCGGGCGCGGAGGCCGGAGCGGCCAGTACGTCGACCGCCATCCGCAACGCCTCGGCGAGCGAGAGCCCCGGCCGCCAGGCCTGCCCCAGCCGCTGCTCGGCGATGTCGCTGGCGCCGCCCATGGCCACGAAACCCTGCTCATCGGCGACCGACCCGTCGTAGGTCAGCCGGAAGATCTGGTCTCCGTCAGCGGTGCGCCCGACCTCGGCGACGACGATCTCGATCTCGAACGGCTTCTGTTCCTGGGTGAACACGGCCCCAATGGTCTGGGCGTAGCTGTTGGCCAGAGCACGGGCCGTGACGTCGGTGCGGTCGTAGGAGTAACCGCGCAGGTCGGCGTAGCGGATGCCGGCCACGCGCAGGCTCTCGAACTCGTTGTACCGCCCGACAGCCGCGAAGGCGATGCGGTCATAGATCTCGGAGACTTTGTGCAACGCCCGCGACGGGTTCTCGGCCACGAAGACGATGCCCTTGTCGTACCCCAGCACGATCACCGAACGGCCGCGCGCAATCCCCTTGCGCGCGAAGTCGGCCCGGTCTTTCATGACCTGCTCGGGCGGGACGTAGAACGGCATGCTCATCGGGCACCTCCCGGGTTGCCACGGCGAGCCTCGACGATCTGGCGCACCTGCGCCTCGAGCACGTCGGCCACCACGAAGCGGGACCCGGTGCGGTCGATGACCGCCACGGTGGGCCAGATCTGACGGCCGAGGTCGGGCCCTCCGGTGGCGGAGTCGTCGTCGGCGGCGTCGTAGAGCGCCTCGAGCGCGACGTTCACCGCCTGGGTCTCGGTGAGGCCTGGGCGCCACAGCTTCTTCAGAGCGCCTCGGGCGAACAGCGAACCCGACCCGATCGAGTGGTGCCCGCCCTCGATGTAGCACCCGCCCGTGACGTCGTAGGAGTAGATGCGACCCGCGTCACCGTCGAGGTCGTAGCCCGCGTACATCGGCACCACCGTGAGGCCCTGCATGGCCAGACCGAGGTTTCCCCGGATCATCGACGCGAGCCGGTTCGCCTTGCCCTCGAGCGACATGATGGCGCCCTCGATCTTCTCGTAGTGCTCGAGCTCGACCTGGTAGAGGCGCACCAGCTCGATCGCGATGCCGGCCGTGCCGGCGATGCCGACCACGCTGTAGTCGTCGGCTGCGAACACCTTCTCCATGTCGCGGTTGGCGATGATGTTGCCCATGGTGGCCCGCCGGTCGCCGGCCATGATGACCCCGGAGTCGTGCAGCAGGGCCACGATGGTCGTGCCGTGAGGCGCGTCGATGGACGAGCCGCTGGGCAGGACCCGGCCGGAGGGGAGCATCTCGGGCCGGAAGGATCCGACGAACTCCGTGAACGAGGCCGACCCGGTGGCGAGGTAGGCGTCGTCGAGCCGGCGCGTCCCCCCGTGGGCGGGACTGCTCACTGTCCGCCCTTCTGCACGAAACCGCGCACGAACTCCTCGGCGTTCGACTCGAGTACGGTGTCGATCTCGTCGAGCACGTTGTCGATGTCGTCGCTCAGCCCTTCCTTGACCGCAGCCCCAGCCGGAGCGGTTGGCGCCGGCGGCTCGGGCACCTCGTCGTCACGGCGTTGCGGTTTGGCGTGTTCCTGTGCCGGCATGGCGACCTCCCAGAGCGAATTCAACGGCTACCCCGACCCTAACCCTTCTGGCCCCGGCGCCCCGGAAGCGCTCTCTACTCCGGGGCGGCGAGCCCTCGGAGCAGGTGTTCGACGTCGACACTCTCCTCGACCAGGGCGCCCACGTGAGCGCGGGTGCCCCTCTCGGGTTCGAGGATCGGCACGCGCTGAAGGCTGGCGTGGCCGGGCACATCGAAGACGACGGAGTCCCAGCTGGCCGAGAAGACGTGCGGGGCGAACCGGCGCACGCAGGTGCCCCGGAACCACGCCCGGGTGTCTTCGGGAGGACTCCCCTGGGCGGCCCTCACCTGCTCCGGCGTGACCAGGTCGTGGGTACGACCCCGGTCGCGCAGGCGATGCACCAGGCCCTTCTCGGGCCGCACGTCGGCCCACTGCAGGTCGATCGCCGTCAGCCGGTGGTCGTCCCACGCCAGTCCGTCGCGGGTTCGGTAACCCTCGAGCAGCCCCAGCTTCGTGACCCAGTCGAGCAGACCCGCACACGACCTGACATCGGTGCCGAGCCTGGTCAGCACGGTCTCCCACCAGCTCATGACTTCGGCCGTGGCGTCGGCTGCCGGGTCATCGCCTCGGGTGTCGAGCCACGCGCGCGCGGCCTCCAGATACATCCATTGCAGGTCGAGGGCCGTGACGGTGCGACCATCGACGAGCTCGACGGTGGCCGTGAGGCTGGGGTCGTGCGAGATGCGCTGCAATGCTGCCACCGGATGGCGGATCGACCAGTCACCACGGAGATGACCGTCTTCGATCATGCCGAGCACCAGAGACGTGGTGCCCATCTTGAGCAGCGTCGCGACGTCGAGGTGGTTGGCGTCGCCGATGATCACATGCAGGCGGCGGTAGCGGTCTGCGATCGCGTGCGGCTCGTCGCGGGTGTTGATGATCGGTCGTTTGAGCGTGGTCTCCAGCCCGACCTCGGTCTCGAAGAAGTCGGCTCGCTGCGACACCTGAAAACCGGCCTCCCGCGAGTCGACCCCGAGGCCTACTCGCCCCGCCCCGCAGACCACCTGGCGGGTGACGAAGAACGGGATGAGCTGCTTGACGATGGACGGGAAGGGGGTACGGCGCGGCATCAGGTAGTTCTCGTGCGTGCCGTAGCTCTGCCCCTTGCCGTCGGCGTTGTTCTTGTAGAGGTTCACCGGCGCCTGCCCCGGTCGCTCGGCGAGCAACCGCACCGACTCGAGCGCGATGGCATCGCCGGCCCGGTCCCACGTGATCGCGTCGCGCGGAGAGGTCACCTCGGGTGAGCTGTACTCGGGGTGAGCGTGGTCGACGTAGTAGCGCGCGCCGTTGGGGAGCACCACGTTCGCGAGCGTCGGGTCCTCGACGTCGGTCAGCTGGCTCTCATCGGCGCTCTGCCGGTCGAGCTGCCACCCGCGGGCGTCGCGCAGCGGGTCCTCGAAGGTGTAGTCCCAGCTCGACTGGTTGGAACGGATGCCGTGCGCGGCCGCGTAGACGCTGACCACCTGACCGGAGAGGAACATCGGGTTCGCCATCGGGTCGCCCGGAACCGAGATGCCGAACTCGGTCTCAAGCCCCATGATGCGCCGCACGGTCATGGCCCGACCCTAACCGCCGCCCTCGTCGGCGCGGGGAGCGGCCCGACCCGGCATCCGCTCAGATGACCCCGATCTTCTGCAGTCGGTTCAGCGAGAACCATCCGAACGGGATCGGGAGCCAGTACGTCGCCAGCCGGTAGAGCAGCACCGATGACAGTGCCGTTCCGGCGTCGACCCCGATCGTGGTCAGGCCGGCCGTCATGGCGGCCTCGATGCCGCCCAGACCCCCGGGCGTGGGCACCGCAGAGCCGATGATGGCTCCGGCGAAGTAGACCACGGCCACCGCCGCGATGGGTGCCTCGGAGCCAAAGGCACGGGTGGCACAGACCAGCGCACCGACGAACGACACGTCGAGCAGCAGGGCCCCGCCGAGCAGCTGGGCCAGCTTGGTCGGGCGCTGGAAGACGCCGAGCACCTGGGGCACGGCCGCCTTCACCTGCGGCACGACCCGGCGCGTGATGAACACGCGGACCGGCGGGATGGCGAAGAGGCCGAGCAGCACGATCACGACGACGGGGATGGCCGTGACGATGATCGGTGGCGGGCGGAACGACAGCGCCGTGCCCGTGCTGGCCAGCACGCCCGAGGCGGCCAGCAGCACGAAGTACGAGCAGAACTGGGCCACCTGGGCCAGCCCCACGCTGGCTCCGGCCACCGCTGGAGGTAGGCCCGAGGTCTGCAGGTAGCGGGTGTTGAGGGCGATGTTGCCCACGGCGGCCGGCGCCACCAGACCGCTGAAGGCCACGGCCAGCTGGGTCATGAAGGTGTGCACGAACCGCAGCCGGATGCGCACCGCACCGTTGAGCGCGATCGACGCTCCTCCGAAGGTCATGATGGCGAAGCCGACCGCGCCGGCGGCCCAGCCCCAGTTCGCGGTGCTGATCACCTGACCGAAGTCGACCTGGGTGAACTGGGTGAGTACGAAGTAGCCGGCGACGCACCCACCGACGATGGTCACGACGGTGCGTAGCGTGACGCGCCGCAGCTCGACCGGCTCGGGCATCTCCGTCGACGGGGCCACGGCGCCGAGTCGTTCCCGCAGTTTTCCGAGCAGCCCCTTGTGCTGCTCGGCCTTGAGCGCCTCACGGGTCGCGCGCGTGAGGGCGACCGGCTGCAGCAGGGGCACCGCGCGCAGCACGGCATCCTCCCCGAGAGCCTCGATCGCCGAGCTGACGGCCCGCTCAGGGCCCACGAGCAGCGCCACGGTGGTGAGCAGCTGGGCGAGGTCGATGCGCAGGGTGACGTCATCGGCGGCGAGGTCACCGGCGCCGATCCGGAGCAGGCCGGCCCGCCCTTGCTCGTCGATGATGATGGCGTCGGGTCCGAGCGACCGGTGGGCGACGTGGCGGCGTTGCAGCTGACCACCCATGCGCCAGATCGCGGCCAGCTGTTCGTCGTCGAGATCTGCCCCAATCCGTGACACCGGGGTGCCGACCGGTTCCACGAAAGCCAGGACGGCCGAGAACGGACCGACCTCACACACCGACACCGGTTCCGGGGCGGGGATGCCGGCCTGCTGAAGCAGCAGACCCATCAGCGTTCGGTGCTCGAGCTCGGACCGCAGCGTCAAGGCGGGAGGCCGGGTGAAACCGTTGCGCAACCGCACCACGCGCAGGAGACGTCGACCGGAGGCCAGGCCGAAGGTGTCACGGTCGATGACCTGCACGTCGACCGGCCCCGATGGTGTCGACCCCGCGTAGCGGCGGTCGCCGTGGTGGTTGCTCTCGACCAGCTCGAGCCGCGTCAGCGCGAGGCCGGTGGCGACCAGAGCCCCGGCCACCTCGCCGCCCGGGGGGCGCGTCGAGGTGGCACCGAACCCGAAGCGGAACGCCAGACCGATCACCCAGCCGAACAACAGTGAGCTGACAATGGCGGCGAGCGTCGTCGACCCCGACAGGAGCGAGGTGATCACCGTGGCCACCACGATGAGGCTGGCCACCGGCGAGATCCACTTGCGGCCGGTGATGCCGGCAACGGTCAGCAGCGCGATCATCGAGACGAGCACGATGTCGAGGGCCTCGGTGCGCCCCGTCGTGGTGGGCCGGGTCAGGATCGCGCTCAGGTGGCCCCAATGCCCGTCGTCGAACACCGTCGACAAGGCAATGACCAACACGCCCCCGACGACGGCCGCGCCCAGCGCCGCCACCAGCTGCAGGGGCCTGCGACGCACCAGCAGGTCGGCGCCCACGGCGATGGGGAGCAGCAGCACTCCGAGGCCACTGAGGTAGCCGAGCAGCGTGAGCAGCAGGCGAGGCAGCCCGCTGGAGGCCTGAACGAGATCCTGCTCGACGGCACCGCGAGTGTCGACGGCGACGTCGGAGAGCAACAGCCCACCGACGAGCACCAGCACGACGATCATCAACCGAACGGCATCCGCCGGCCGACGCACCCGGCGGGGGATCGGGGGCTCGATGACCTCGACCTCGGAGGCGGCGTCGAGCCGCTCAGCTCGAGCGTTCTCCTCCGAGACCTGGCCGGCGTCGATGATGGGCGCGGCCGGACGACCGGTGGCCTCGACCCCTTCGACGTGGTGGTCAGAGCTCACACTGTCATGGCCCTCGCCCACCGCCCCGTCCCTGTGCACGAGCCCATGATGCCTGACCAACCTGCTCAGATCCGGCACGCGAGGCCGTTGCGGGTCAGGGAGCTCACCCGGACGCGGAGCGCGCGCCAAGGGACGGGGTCGGCTAGGGTGGCGCTGGCAGGCGAACCTCGAGAGAGACGACCCGAAGTGAACGATGTCGTGGTGTTCAGCGGGTCAGCGCACCCGGCCCTCGCAGACCGGATCTGCGCTCATCTCGGGGTGCAGCGCTCCCCCGTCGACATCAAACGCTTCAGCAACGACTGTCTGCAGGCCCAGCTGCTGGCCAACTGCCGACAGCGCGACGTCTACATCGTGCAGCCGCTCGTGCCTCCGACGCAGGAGCATCTGATGGAGCTGCTGCTCATGATCGACGCCGCCCGTGGCGCCTCAGCCGCCCAGATCACCGCCGTCATGCCGCACTACGCCTACGCCAGGTCTGACAAGAAGGACGCGTCGCGCATCTCGCTCGGCGGACGTCTGGTCGCCGACATGATCTCGACGGCGGGCTGTCACCGGGTGCTGACGATGGCGCTGCACGCACCCCAGGTGCACGGCTTCTTCTCGACGCCGGTCGATCACCTGACCGCGATCGGCGTGCTGGCCGACCACTTCCGTGACCACGACCTGACCGATGGGGTCGTGGTGAGCCCCGATCTCGGCAACGCCAAGGTGGCCACCCAGTTCGCCCGCCTGCTGGGGTTGCCCGTCGCCGCCGGCTCGAAGCGGCGGGTGGCCGACGACCGGGTGGTGATCGACTCGATCGTCGGCGACGTGGCCGGCCGTCGGGCGATCGTGCTCGACGACGAGATCGCGACCGGCGGGTCGATGCTCGAGCTGATGGACCGCCTTCGTGATGCCGGGGCGACCGAGGCCGCGATCGTCTGCACCCACGGCCTGTTCGCGGGCAAAGCCGTCGAGCGGCTGCGCGGTCACCCCTTCGTGACCGAGGTGGTCAGCACCGACACCGTTCCGCGGCCACCGGGTTGGCCCGAGCTGACCGTTCGTTCGGTCTCGGCGCTGTTCGCCGAGGCCATCAGCCGCATCCACCAAGGCCGCTCGGTCAGCTCGTTGTTCGAGGGCGTCGACCCCACCCACGCGCCACCCCAGGCCCAGCTGCCGTTCGACCCGCGCACGTGAACCGGGTCCTCGACCTGCTGCGTCGACCAGCAGGGGCCGCACTCGCTGACCTGGTGCTGGTGATCCTCTTCGCGGCGGTCGGACGCGCGTCGCACGACGAGGGCAACCCGGTCGTCGGCGCACTCTCGACGGCTTGGCCCTTTCTTGTCGGCACCGCCATCGGGTGGCTGCTCGTGCGGCTGCTGCGCCGCTCCTGGCCGTTGGAGGTGGGACCGGGCATCACGGTGTGGTTTGCGACGCTGGTCTTCGGGATGCTGCTGCGCCAGCTCACCGGGCAGGGCACGGCCGCCTCGTTCGTCGTGGTCGCGGCCGCGGTGCTGGCCGTTTTCCTGGTCGGCTGGAGAGCCCTGGTTGCGTTGGGGGGCAGGGCGCGCGGCCGAAAACCGGCTCGTTCCGAGCCCGTCTGATCCGGCGCCTGCCGCATGCCGAGGACGCCGTGGGAGTGGCTTGCCTTGCGCTGTATCCTCGTCGGCGACGACCAACCACCAATGTGTCGTCACATATCGTCACGACGACCGCAACAGGAAGAGCCCTCGGCGCATGACTTCTCTCGTCCAACGGCTGCCCGAACCAGCTCGACGTGCGGTACTTCGTGTTCTTCCACGTAGTACGTGGGCTCGACTCCGTCCCATCGCCCACGGGAGCACCACGGCACAAGTGCGTGTGCGGCGCTTCTGGCACTCGACGTTTCTCAGCTCGCAACGCCGGTCCACCCTTACCGCGTCGGTCATCGGGCTGGATGCCAACAGATCCTGGGTTGCCCGCCCTGTTTCCTCCTTTTCGTCGGTCGAGATTCTGGCCGAGCACTTGGCTCTCGTTGCCAATGCCCTCGAGGTCGAAAACGTCGACTACATCGTGCTGGACGCAGAGCCGAACCGACGTCGCACTGTCGTCGTGACCTCACGCATGGCCGAAGCCGCCCTGACCGCCATGGAGAAGCACCTGGCCGGGCGCGGCGTGTACTACCAAGACGTCACGGGGCACACGGCTTCGGCCGCCCGTCTGGTGGGGCACCGGAGCCTGCCACGTAGTGCAGCCCGACTGCGGTTCTTTCAGGTCTCATCGACCTTGGATGGCGAGGTCCTAAGTCGTGACGAGCTCGCCTGCGTCCTTGAGCTGTGGCGGGTCACCACAAAGGCGGAACCAGCGGGGCCATCCCTTGAGATGGTGCCCAAAGGTTCCTGGGTGGCAGCGGTGCCCGGGAACATCTGGGCCGACATCGTGGCACCCGAGGCGCAACAGGTGACCACCGCGATGGTCGATGGACACCGACGGCCGGTGCTCTCGGTGGCGGCCGGCGCCCCTCACGCGGACTCCATCACCTTCCCCGTCGACGTTGTCTACACGTGGGTCGACGGCTCCGACCCCGACTGGCAGGTCCGCAAGAACGAGACCCTCAGAGCGATGGGAGAGGCCCGAGCGCTCAACGCGTACGCGGCGAATGCGTCCCGCTTCCAGTCCAGGGACGAGCTGCGCTATTCGCTGCGATCGCTTGAGATGTTCGCGGGATGGGTTCGCCACGTGTACATAGTGACGGACCGACAAATGCCGAGCTGGCTCGATGTGAGCCACCCGAAGGTCTCGGTAGTCGACCACCGCGACCTGTTCGGCAACAGAGGCAGGCTGCCGACCTTCAACTCGCACGCCATCGAATCACAGTTGCACCACATCGACGGGCTGAGCGAGCAGTTTCTCTATCTCAACGACGACATATTCTTTGGACGCCCGGTTGAACCGCGGCGGTTCTTCCTCAGCAACGGTACCGGGCTCAGCTTTCCATCGCGTACTCGGATCGCATTCGGTCCTGCCACCACCCACGACGCACCGGTAACGTCGGCGGCGAAGAACGCCCGTCGACTGTCTGTGGAGGCGTCGGGCAGGCAGCCGATGAACAAGTTCAAGCACGCGCCTCAGAGCATGCGTCGATCGGTACTCGCAGAGATCGAGCAGCGCTTTCCGGTTGAGCACAAACTGACGTCCGCTGCTCAGTTCAGAACTCGCGACGACGTGTCCATACCCTCCTCACTCGCTCATCATTATGGGTATCTGACCGGCCGCATGACACCGGGAGCCATTCGCTACTTGTATGCCGACATTGCACAGCCGAAGACCGAAGAGCGGCTGGGGTCGTTGCTTCGCAGGCATGACGTCGACGTGTTCTGCCTCAACGACCATGACTCCGCGGGTGTGGATCCCGTCGCCCAGAGCAGGATGCTTCAGGACTTCCTCAATGCCTACTTTCCGCTGCGTTCTCGTTTCGAACTCGATCGGGACGGCGACTGAAGACAGGCTCAAGCCAAGGGCCGCTATCGTCAGGGGGTTGCTCGAAGGACGAAGGCAGCGGTAGATATCCGGACAGGAACGCCTGCACCATGACGTCCACGTCAGCCGCCGGCAATGCGTACTCGTGGTAGTCGGCGAGAGTCAACACCTCGTGTTTCCGTGAAGCCAGGACGCCGTTGAGAACGCTCCCCAGGTCGTGCCGAGCCAAGCTCAGATACGCCACGTCCAGGCCGGCTCGATAACCCCGCCCGGTGGCCAGCGCGTGATACTGGAACAACGACGAAGCAACGGACAGGTCCGTGTCCGAGCGAAACGGTGCATGAGTGGTCTGATGAAACTCCTTAGGAAACAGTGTCTCCAACTCGGTCAGTACGCTGCGCAGCATCGGATGAGGTGCATGCAACATGCCGTTCAGCAGTGTCCGCCCGTGTAAGCCGCGCATCAGCGACCGGTTGTTGAGGGCTGCCTGCCGGTGCGGTTCAACAGTCTCGCCTGGCCTGGCGTCGAATCCGACCTTGGTGGGCGAGAGGAAAACGGCTGCTTGACCGTTGGGGTGAAAGAACTGAGACGGATGAAGCGAGCGCCCGAGTACCACGTCGTCGTTGAGGTAGATGAAGTTTTCGGTCAGGCCGTCAATGTGGTGGAGTCGGCTTTCGATGGCATGTGAGTTGAAAGTCGGCAGCGCAGACTCAGGAAAAATCTCCCGATGGTCCACGACCGCCAAACGTGATGATTCACGGATCCAAACCGGACGCTGTCCCGCGGTGACCAACCACACCTTATTGACCCACGGTGCGTAGTAGTCCAGGGCGCGCAACGCGTAGCGCAACTCATCACGCGAGCGGTACCGTGCTGCTGAGTCGGCTTCTGGGTGACTGGCCTCGGTAGCCACCTCACGGCGGCGTGACTCTCGACCACGAGCCCAGCCGGGGTCTGAGCCATCGACCCATGTGCACACCACATCGATGGGGAAGTCCATGGTGTCGAAGTTCCGCTCCAGCAAGAGTGGTAAAGAGGTGACAGTCGTGTCGCAGACTGTCCCTGGCCGAGCATCTCGCCACGGAGGCGGGGGAAGCTCGGAAATCAGGTCGTTGCGCGCTGGCGGGATGAGGTTTCCCCCGAGATCTGCCGGCCAGAACTGCACCTCGCAGGAGTACGGCATCCCGTAGACGAGTCGTCCGCCAGCATCAGCCCAAGTCTCAGCCACTCTCAGGAACGTCGCCCCACAATCGAGCAACGCGGTCCCCACCTCGTCCAATGATCCCGACACCAAGGTCGTGTGGGTCGGGCCCGAGGCGTGCACGCGCAGGGTCGACCGGGACTCGGCGCGAACCAAGGCTTGGACGAAGCACTGCCGCTGGTCGGATGGCACGGCGACGATTGGCCGAGTTCCGCGCACTGGCGGGAGTGTGAGGTGGTCGACACCGGCTGCAATCGCCACCCGGTTCACGATCTCGAGGTTGGCCCGGATGGCGTCTGACGGGAGGTGACGGGTGTTGAGACGAGCGACAACGGAGCCGACCTGAACTCGTTCATCCTCTGGTGACCGATGTTCTTCGCGTGCGGCCTGCGAGACCGGGGCCACCTGTTCGAGGTTCGCTATCGCGTCCGACGACGGCAGTTCCTGCTCCTGGACGGGAAGAGGAACAAACCGAAAGCGAGCAGGTCTCCCATGCTTTCTCTCGAGGTCGTGCAGCTCAGCGAACAGCCTCTCCCAGCGTTCGGCGATGCGTTCGACCGACCACCGCGTACTGTGCTGCCGAGCAGTACTACCGAGTCGGTCGCCCAACGCGGGGTCGCCTATGACCCGGCGTAGGGCAGCGGCGAGTGCCGCGGTGTCTGCATTGGGCACCAGCAAACCGTCGACCCCGTCGTCGATGAGGTGGCGTGGACCATTGGGGCAGTCGTAGGACACGACGGGAAGTCCGGCTGCTTGAGCCTCCTGAATGACGAGGGAGAGCCCCTCGAACTTCGATGTCAGAGCCATGATGCCTGACCTCGCCCACTCAGTAGCCATATCCGCAACATGCCCGGGCAATTCCACCCTGTCGTGAAGCCCGTGACGAGCGATGAGTGCTCGCAACCGGGATCGCTCGGGACCATCACCGAAGATGCGCAGCGTCCACCCTGGCGCCTCGTCGGCTATGGCCGAGAAGGCCGTTACAAGGTCGTCGAACCGCTTCTCCTTCGTGAGCCGCCCCGCGGCGGCGATGATCGGTCGTCGGTGGGTGACGGTGGGTCGAAATCCAGAGTCGAGCGGGTTAGCAATCACCTCGAGGCGAGGTGCCCGGTGTCCGAGCTCGTGCGCCAGGGCATTCCGAGTTGCGTCGGTCAGCAGGACCATGGCGTCGACACGCGGACCGTGGCTGATCAACGGCTGTTTCGAGGTGCCGCGATGTTCTGAAGCGCGGTGCTCCTGGTGGACGAGAACGGTACGTTGCGGAGCATGGTCGACCGCAATCGACATCAGCGCCGGAGTGGTCGAAACCAGAACATCGGTGTCGAGCTTCGGTAGCTTCCGGCTGAACGCTGCGTCCGTGAGCAGGCTGAAACCGGACTCCCATGGCGGTGGCACCAAACGAGACAGGGTTTGGTGCAAGCCCGCAGTGTCCCCGAGGTCGCCGAGTCCAGGATCTGCCGACACCATGCCATCGGTGACGTCGAGAAGATAGTCCCAGCGGACGCGGGGGTCGGCCTGGAAGAACGGTCGGTCTCCGTCGCGCAGAACTCCGAGGATCGTGACGTCGTGGCCACGCCGGGCCATCCCACCGGCTTGGAGGATCACTGAACGCTCGGTGCCGCCCATCGCGTGCGGCCACATCAAGAGGTACGTGAGCTTCATTCAGGATCCATCATCTCGTCGGCGACAACGGGCCACACCTGTGTGACCTCCAGCGCCAGGTGCAGGTCGTTGGTGAAGTAGGGACGAACTTTGACGCCCGAGCTCGATTCCGAGCTCTCGGCGTGCCACACGGTTGGATACCGTACGGCTTGGCGCAGGTTCGACAGATCGTGATCGGTTCGACCGACTCGACGAGCCTCGTCGCCTGCTCCGAACCGCACATCCCAGGTCTCTGTGCGGGCGCAGGTGTCGTCTGACTCGGCGACCAAGCCCCTCGGCAGCAGATCGAGCTCGAACCCGTCCTCGGCCTGCCCAACCATCACCGCCTGCTCCGCGCCGTCGGAGCGACGTCGGATCGTTGCTACCGCGGGGGCGGGCTTCACTTCGAGGTCTGGCGTCTCGCCGGTGACCGGCGACAGCCGCACGACGGCACGAATGAGTCCGGGACCACAGACCAGGCGCGCAAGATCGGCATTGACCGGCCTCGGAGCAACCGACAGGGCCAAGAACCCGTCTCGGGTTCGGTATACGCGCCGCGTCCAACCGTCACCAGACCGACCTGGGCGCCCACCGCTGGGTGCGAGAACCTCCCTCGTCACACGAACCCGAACGGGCGCCCTTGACGGGCGGCACAAAACGACATCCCAGACTTCGGCCTCCGCCGGGATGCTCTCGACGAGGTCGACGGTGACCTCGACCCAGCGTCCCGAACCGTCGGCCCGAACGCTGCTCGGAAGTTCCACAAGACGTGCATCCCGGCGGCCCCGCAGTGCCAGCCAAGAGTCGCCCGGACCGATGGTGACGCTGCACCACAAAGTCTGACCATCGAGGACACCCGCGTAGTGCGCAGGCGGGTGCCCGACTGATCTGACGGAACGGAGCCGGCCGAATCGGCTTCGAACGTGCATCATCCTTTCGCCACGTCAGCACGATGTGTGCTTGAGCCGGGCCCTACCGAGAGACTGAGCTGAGGCGGCGCGCACGATTCGACCCCCCTTTCGAAGCTGCTCGGTAGGGGGAAGTAGGCGTCGAGGAACTGCTGGATCATCGTTACCTGCTCGAAATGATCTCGCTTGTGCGAGTCGTGGTCGTTGAGGCAGAAGACGTCGGCAGCCCGCTTCGACAACAGCGACTGCAGCCTGACGGTCGTGTCGTCCCTGGCGATGTCTGCATAGAAGTAGGCCAAGCGGCCAGGGACCGCCCGGCCGGTGGCGTAACCGTAGTAGTGGGCCAGCGACGCGGCGATCGACAGGTCGGTTTGGCTGCGGAACTGCGCGCTCGCGGTCTCGCCGACCTGCTCGGGAAAGTCGCGCTCGATGTCGAGCAGAACGCTGCGCCGCAGGGCGTGGGGCACGTGCTGCAGCTTGGAGGTGATCCCTCGCCCGAAGCGCTCGATCAGCAGTTCCCGGTTGTTCTTGCCCGCACTCATCAGGGGCACGTCGCACGGCGCGGACGTCGTCAGTCCGAGCTTCGTGGCCGACTGATGGAACAGGGCCATCCCGTTGCCGGTGAAGAACTGTTCGGGGGCGACCGGCCTACCGAAGAACACGTCGTCGTTCAGGTAGAGAAAATGCTCACTGAGCCCGTCGATGTGGTGCAGCTGGCTTTCAATGGCGTGCGAGTTGAAGGTCGGAAGCCGGCCCCGGCCGGCGAAGAGCTCACGATGATTCACCACAGTCAGCCCTGGGTGACCCACCTGCAACCACGGAGGCACTTGGTCGTCGGTGACCAAGTAGACGTGCCGCACCCAGTCGGCATGGCTCTCGAGGGAACGCAAGGAGTAACGCAGCTCGTCGCGGGACGTGAAGCGGCTGCTGTTGGCCGAAAGCTCGTGATCGACGGGCACGCCTCGATCTCGTAGGGCAGCGGACTTCCTCGCCACCCAGTCAGGGTCGGAACCGTCGACCCAGGTGTAGACGACGTCGATCGGCTCATGAACATCGAACAGGTGCGGATGCCGGATGGCAGCGACGGTGGGGCGGTCACGGCCAGCGATATGGCGCCGCTCGATCTCGAGCGCCGCAGGGGTGATGACGTCGGTCCAGCGGTTCCGGCGTGGTGCAATCAACGAGCCCTTCGGCCGCGCCTCGCCACCGGGAGGGGCGGGCTCGTCAGCACGTGTCACGCGCCAGAACTCGAGGTCGCAACCGAGCTCGTCGCCGGACAAGACCCCGCCGCCAGTTTCTGCGAGTACCCGGAAGACCCGCACCACTTTCGGCGGTCGACCGCCAGCCCGACGACCCAACCGCTGAGCGGCCTGCTTGCGCCGACCGGCCATGGCAGCAACGTAGGTCGGTGTCTCGCCGAGGTGCTCATGCAGAGCGCTGAGGGCACGTCCGCGCTGTGTCGCCTCGACAACCACCACAAAGGGTTGCTGCCGAGCGGGTTCCAGAACGCGGAAGGGTACTCGCGCCGACGTCAGCGCGTCGCACACCAGATCGAGATGCTGGGCCAACACCTCCCGTGCTCGAAAGTGCTCGACCACCACGGCCAGATAGGACTGCCCTCGCAACTGCACAGCGACCGTCCCCGTCGGCACGATCCAGCCGTTTGCGAGCCGTGTCCGCAGAACCTTGCCCTGGCGGGCGGTTCGGTGAATGACCGACTCCCCGTGGCCCAGGGGCCTCAACAGGTTCCAGAGCGAGTCGGGGGTGCACGTTCGTGCCACCTGACGAAGTGAGAGGGGAACGAGTTCTCGAGGGCTCCGCAACTCATCTCCTACCACTCAAAATGGGTGATTCGGAGACACATTAACGCAGGCTGACAACTACCACCGAACTGGCTGACGTGCAGCCTGTCGGGTTGACCTCAGAGGTACTGGCCTGTATTGGCAGTTGCGATGGAGCGCCCTGGTTCGGAGCCGTCCTTGCCCTTGACCAGCGTGCGGATGTACACGATCCGCTCCCCCTTCTTGCCCGAGATGCGCGCCCAGTCGTCGGGGTTCGTCGTGTTCGGCAGGTCTTCGTTCTCCTTGAACTCCTCAACACAGCTGGAGAGCACGTGCTCGACGCGGATGCCCTTCTGGCCGGTGGTGAGGAAGTCCTTGATCGCGAGCTTCTTCGCGCGGTCGACGATGTTCTGGATCATCGCCCCCGAGTTGAAGTCCTTGAAGTAGAGGATCTCCTTGTCGCCGCCCTGATAGGTGACCTCGAGGAAGCGGTTCTCCTCGACCTCGGAGTACATCCGTTCGACGGCGGCGGTGATCATCTCGTCGACGGTGGCCGCCCGGTCACCGTCGTGCTCAGCGAGGTCGTGCTCGTGCAGGGGCAGGAAGACGGTGAGGTACTTGCTGAAGATGTCGCGCGCGCTCTCGGCGTCGGGACGCTCGATCTTGATCTTCGCGTCGAGACGGCCAGGGCGCAGAATGGCCGGGTCGATCATGTCCTCACGGTTAGAGGCGCCGATGACGATGACGTTCTCGAGCCGCTCCACTCCGTCGATCTCGGCGAGAAGCTGCGGCACGATGGTCGTCTCCACGTCGCTGCTGACCCCCGAGCCACGAGTGCGGAAGAGCGAGTCCATCTCGTCGAAGAAGACGACCACGGGCGTGCCGTCAGACGCCTTCTCGCGCGCCCGCTGAAAGATCAGCCGGATGTGGCGTTCGGTCTCGCCCACGTACTTGTTGAGCAGCTCGGGGCCCTTGATGTTGAGGAAGTAGCTCTTCTCGGTCTGCTGCCCCGTACGTGCCGCGACCTGTCGGGCGAGCGACGCGGCGACGGCCTTGGCGATGAGCGTCTTGCCGCATCCGGGAGGGCCGTAGAGCAGCACGCCCTTGGGCGGCTTGAGCGCGTGTTCCCGGTAGAGCTCGGGGTGCAGGAAGGGCAGCTCCACGGCGTCACGGATCGCCTCGATCTGGCCGACAAGGCCGCCGATGTCCTCATAGGCGACGTCGGGCACCTCTTCGAGAACGAGCTCCTCGACATCGAGCTTGGGCACCAGCTCGTGCACGAAGCTCGAGCGGGAGTCGAGGGTGAGGGAGTCACCGACCCGGATCCGTTCCTTCATGAGAGGGTCGGCGAGTCGACACACGCGCTCCTCATCGCCGTGGGTCACCACGACGACGCGGTCATCGCCGAGCTTGTCCTTGACGGTGACGACCTCGCCGACGCGCTCGAAGCCGTGCGCCGAGACGACGTTCAGGGCTTCGTTGAGCATCACTTCGCGCCCGAGGCCCAGGTCAGCCACGTCGACGCTCGGGCTGATCGCCACGCGCATCTTGCGGCCCCCCGTCAGAATGTCGACCACGCCGTCGTCGGGCTGCTCGAGCACGAGACCGTAGGTGCTGGGTGGTTGCGCGAGCCGGTCGACCTCCTGCTTCAGGGTCACGATCTGCTCCCGCGCGTCCTTGAGGGTGCGCACGAGCCGCTCGTTCTGCGTCGACAAGGTCGACAAGGAGGTCTGCACCTGAGCCAGCCGAGCCTCGAGATCACGAGTGCGCTGCGGGGAGTGGCGTGCTGCGTCGCGCAGGGCGTTCACCTCCGATCGGAGGGAATCGAGCTCGCGGGCCTCGCCCGGCGACCGACCTGCCTGAACAGGATCGGTGGGGTTCACCCGGTCTCCCTGCTGCGGCGCGTCGAGATCGCCGTTCCCGTCGGTACCGCGGAAATCGTCTGACATCTCGGCCTCCTCATCCGTCACTCGCTCATCACCGGCACAACGTGACCCTTCGAGCCTAACTCGGGGTGGTCACTCGGCGTCGGATGTTCCAGTCAGTGACCGCCGCAGGCGACGGATCGTCTTGTCACTCTTGACCCGCTCGCCGAGCGCCTCAGGCGTCCAGGCTTCGTCGGGCACCGACGTCGCGGCGAGAGAGCCGACCGGCAGGACCGGTCGGGCCGAGTCGTGCTGGTCGGTCGGCTCGACCGGGTTCGCAGCGTCGGGCCCGCCTCGGTCAGCGAGCCCGACACCGGTCACGGATGCCGGTTCAGCCGCCGTCTCTGGGGCGTCTGCGGCCGGTTGGTCGACGTAGGCGCCCTTCGCCGGCCTGCGGGTGCGCTCCGGGGCGGCCACACCGGGTGCCAGGCGCCGCGTGCTGATGAGGAACCCGGTGTGCCCGTGCATCCGATGCTCGGGCCGAACCGCGAGACCCTCGAGGTGCCATCCGCGCACGAGTGACTCCCAGGCGCTCGGCTCGGTGAACCCACCGTGCAGCCGGATTCCCTCGGCCACCCGGCTCAGCTGGGTCGTGGTGGCGACGTAGCAGATGAGCACGCCTCCGGGAATCAGGGCCTCCCCCACGGCATCCAGGCACTCCCAGGGCGCGAGCATGTCGAGAACCACTCGGTCGACGGTGCCGGCCGGCACGCTCGCGGTCAGGCTCGGCGCCAGGTCGCCGACCGTCACGGTCCAGGCCGGGTGGTCGACGCCGAAGAAGGCCCGCCCGTTGGCCTTCGCGATCTCGGCGAAGTCGTCGCGCCGTTCGAACGACAATAACCGCCCGCTCTCACCCATGGCACGCAGCAGTGACATCGACAAGGCGCCAGAGCCAACCCCGGCCTCGACGACGACGGCCCCCGGGAAGATGTCGGCCATCTGCACGATCTGGCCCGAGTCCTTCGGGTAGATCACGGCGGCGCCGCGTGGCATCGACATCACGTAGTCGCTGAGCAGCGGTCGCAACGCCAGGTACTCGACCTCGGCCGTGTTCGTGACGACCGAGCCGTCGGGGGCACCGATGAGGTCGTCGTGCCGCAGAAAGCCACGGTGGGTGTGGAACTCACGACCGCGCTCGAGGGTGATGGTGTGCAGCCGACCCTTGGGATCGGTGAGCTGCACTCGTTCGCCGACCTCGAACAGGCCCCGCCGATGGTGGACGGTCGAAGGGGAGCTCGGATCGGCTGGCGGGGTCATGGCAGCACAGTCTAGGTGGGGGTCAGGCGCCCTTCAGCCGCCTCCCACCGCGGCGGCGCACCTTGGCCGCCTCCACCTCGTAGCGACTCTGCCGACCGGACGCAGCGGCGAAGAACCGGCGCCTCAGCGCGCCCTCGACCTCGATCTGCTCGCCACCGCCCAGGCGGAGGGCCACGCGCCTCGTCGACGCGCTCCAGCACACCACGTCGATCGTGTCGACGCCCGGCGAACGCACCTTGCCGTCGGAGCTGCGGCGGCGGGTCGTCCTTGAGCCGGTCGGACGAGATGGGCCCGTGGGGCGGTCGACCACCACCCTGAGCGTCACGATGACATCACCGCTGGGCAGCTCTCGCTGCTCCGCGAGCCCTGAGAGCCGCCCCCAGAGCACGACCTCGTTACGCACTGCTGCGGGGTCTGCCGCTGGCGCCGGCCCGGCATCCGTGCTCTGCCTGCTTGCCCGCCGAGCGGTCTGGCCCTGTGAAGCCATGGCCTTGCTCCCTCCCGGCCCACTGTCTCGGGGCCTCAGGCGTTCACCGTGCCCGCCCCGTGTGCCGCTCTGGCCCCGTCTGGTCCGGCCTGTGGACGAGCGGCCACCGTTCAGGCAGGTGTGGACAGCCAGGGTGGCAAGCAGCACCGCCCGACCGTCCGCAGCACCAATGGCCGTCACCGGCGTTCCGGTTCGAGACAGGTTGACGCAGCCGTCAGCGCCGACCGCGCCGCGCAAGCTCGGTGCCGACCACGTCGTTGATGTGTTGGGCTGTGGCGAGGCCCGCAACACGGCGCGTCTGCGCGTCGATCACGATGGCGACCGACAGCGACCGCTCGCTCATCAAGCGGACGAGCTCGGTGAGCACGGCGTCGGGCGGCAGCTCGAGCACCCAGGCCCGCGGCTGGGCCAGGGCCACGGCCGACAGGCGAGCCGTCTGGCGGCTGGCCACCGGCACGGCAGCAGCGGCCGCGGGGTCGACGAGCCCGAACGGCCAGCCGCCGGCGTCGGTCACTGCCACCCACGGCCCCGTCGGGACCGCTCCCGTCCCGCCGTTGGAAGCCGTGGCGAAGAAGGTGGCGCCGACCATGAGGTTCGCCGCGGCCGCCACCGTCATGTCACCGGCGACGAGCACGACCGGCTCGAGAACCGACAGGGCGGGGCCGGCGGTCGCGTCGTGGATCTGCCCAGATCGAATCGAGGCCGAAGCTCCGCGCCAGAGGAAGAACGCGATCATGGCGACCCACACCAGGGAGATGAGGCTCGGCTGCTCACCGCGCGTGAACGGCACCCCGATGAACCAGAGCACCGCCACGACCGCGACGACACGCCCGAGCCACCCGGCGGCACTGAGTCCCGTTCCCTTTCGGCCGGTGATTTGCCACACGAGGGAGCTGACGATCTGGCCCCCGTCGAGTGGCAGGCCCGGAAGGAGGTTGAACAAGCCGACGAACAGGTTGACGTACGCGCCGGCGCCGAGCAGGTTGCCCATCAGATCGTTGCTCACCAGGGGCTGGGCCAGCCACGTCACCAGGGCGAGGGCCAGGTTCGCCAACGGCCCGGCGACGGCCACCAGGGCGGTGGTGCCGGGGGTGACGTCGGTGGAGTCGTAGACGGTGTGCCCACCCCACACGTCGGCCACCACCCGGTCGACCTGGTGGCCGCGCAGATTGGCCACGACGGCGTGGGCCGCCTCGTGCACGAGTACCGACGCGAGCAGCAGCACACCACTGCTGGCCGCGACGAAGACGGCGAAGCCCAGCGACCGGCCACTGTTGCGCAGGGTCGGGGAGACGACGAGCAGCAGCAGCACGATGATCAGCGGCCACGAACGGGCGATGTAGACCGGTGTGCCGCGCACGGTGCCGATGCGCCAGCCGTAGCTGGTGCCGGTGTCCCCGGCCTGGTCGGCACGATCGGCGTGCCCGCCTTCACTCATGAGACGAGACTATGCCTCCGACCCGGGTGAGCCGGGCCGTCGGTGGTGCACGCACCCCGTGCCTTCGCTGTACACGGCCTCCGACGCTGCCCGGTGGAGAACCCGATCGGACTGTCGGCGGGGCGACATACAGTCAGGTCATGGCACCCGCACTGTCACCAAGTCGCGCATCCGACTTCATGACATGTCCCCTGCTCTACCGCTTCCGGGTCATCGACCGCCTGCCGTCCAAGCCGACCACGGCCACGGCACGCGGCACTCTGGTCCATGCCGTGCTCGAGCGGCTGTTCGACCTGCCGAGCCACGAGCGCACGCTGGATGCCGCTGTCGATCTCGTTCCGCAGGAGTGGGCCCGCTTGGCCGACCAGGAGCCCGAGATGCTCGAGCTGCTCGCCGACCGCCACGGCGACACGACCGAGTGGTTCTCGGGGGCCGGCGCCCTGCTCAAGACCTGGTTCGGGCTGGAAGACCCGACGCGCCTCGAGCCGGCTGAACGCGAGCTGTACGTCGAGACCGAGGTCGACGGCCTGGTGCTGCGCGGCTACGTCGACCGCCTCGACGTCGCCCCCAACGGTGCCATGCGGGTCGTCGACTACAAGACCGGGCGCTCGCCTTCGGAGCATTTCGAGGCCAAGGCGCTCTTCCAGATGAAGTTCTACGCGCTCGTGCTCTGGCGGTTGCGCGGTGAGATCCCCAAGCGGCTGCAGCTGGTCTACCTCGGCAACGGCGAGATCCTCGCCTACGAGCCTGACGAACACGACCTGCTGGCCGTCGAACGCAAGATCAAGGCGCTGTGGATGGCCATCGAGCGAGCGGCCGAGACCGGTGACTGGCGCCCTCGCCCGAGCCGGCTCTGCGACTGGTGCGACCATCGCGCCCTCTGCCCGGCCTGGGGCGGTACCCCCCCGCCGCTGCCCGACGACGCGGCGACCCGGGCGATCGACCCGGTACGCAGCGGAGTCGTCGATGTCACATCCGCCGACCCCTGAGCCAGTCACACCTCGCGGCACACCGCTCCCGACCAGCAGACCTGCGAACAGGTTCGCCGCATGAGGGGTCTGACGTTCGCGTATGCGCTCGCGGTCAGGGGTTCGGCAGCGGGCTGAGCTGTTTCGGCGTCAACGAGACGTCGTCCGCCAATCGTGCGCGACGAGCAATTGCACGGACCTTGTCGCTGTCGAGCAAGACTCGTTGCCGGACAGTCGCTTTCGTGTACGAGAGAAGGCTGCCACGTCATGTGCTCCCCAGCAGGGCCTGGCCCTTGCGGAACATCGGAACGAAAAGTCCCGTTAGCGATCCGGCCACCGATCGTGCTGCCAGGGTCACCGGGCCACGTCGAAAACGGAATCAGCTACGCCGGTACCCCGGCCGGGGTCACGCCCCCGTGGGTCGCCACCACCGTCTGGGGCTAGACCCGTGCGTGGGCTTGGGTGTCCTCCTCGAAATCGGCGATCGCTCCGGGTGTGAGGGTAGGGCGGGTTGCTGCTATCTGTGCCAGGTAGTCGGCGGTGGTGACACCCGCCGGCATACCGCTGAAGAGCGCGGCCTCCAGCCGCCGTTGCGCGACCCGCTGACCGGCGTGGCGGATGTCGGCCGGGGTGAAGCCGGCGCTGGCCTCGGCAAGGTCGCCAAGGGCTACGCCTGGTTCGGTCGCCGTACCGTAGGTGGCCCACAGTGCTCGGCGGGCGTCGGTGTCGGGCGGCCCGATCGGCAGGACGTAGTCGAACCGCCCGTGACGCAGGAAGGCTGGATCGAGGATGCGGACGGAGTTCGTGGCGCAGATGAACAGCCGGCCGGGTTGCGCGCGGAACGACACCAGCCCTTTGAGCAGTTCGTTGACCACCCCGACATCGGTGTCGGCCAGCGTGCGAGCGGCAGCGATCTCTTCGACCTCGTCGATGAAGACGACCACGTGTTCGAGCGCCGCGATGTCGGCAAAGGCCTGGTTGAGGCCCGAGGCGATGCCGGCAGCGGCTCCGAGCCGCGAGGGGAACAGTTCCAGGAACGGCCAGCCGAGACGACCGGCCACGGCGCGGGCGAAGGTGGTCTTGCCAGTGCCGGGCGGGCCGAAGAGTATGACCGCCCGGGGCGGGTCAACACCGTAGTCCGCCGCCGTATCGGGATGGGACAGCGGCAAGATGAGGGTCCGCTCGATGACGTCCTTCTCTGTGGTCATTCCGGCGATCTCGTACCAGAGCCGGGCGTTCGGCACCGCCGCACCGAGTTCGTTGAGTAGTCGCGCCGACGCCGGCGAGGTCAGTTCAGACTTCTCGAAGTAGCTGACGCCCTCGCGGGCGGCGAACCCGGAGTTGCCGAACGCGGTGCTCCCGGTCTCGCCTGCGGGCAGCAGCGCGCCGATCCGAGACACCCCGAGGGTGAGTAGCCGCTGTTCCAGGGCTGCGAGCAGATCGCTGCCCAGTCCTTGGCCTCGCCAGGCCGGTGACAGACTGAGCCGCAGCACCCAGGCCCGGTCGGCATCGACCCGGCTGAGGGCCGCGCCGATCAACTGCCCGTCTGCGAGGGCCACGACGGCCGGGTGACTGCCCAAAGCCGCGACGACATCAGCCAGAGTGAACACCGGTGGTTGCTGAGTCGTGGATGACTGGTCATCGAGCCGGATCAGCGCCTCCAGATCCGCCGCAACGAGGTCGCGAATGTGCCAGCTGCCCACTTCGACCTCCTCCTCCGTTGCCGGCCCGATGATCCCGGGTGGCTCTCGGCCTTTTCGCTCGAGCATGAGCGTCCAATCAAGGATCGCAGACTTCACCGCGTCAGGCACCGGACGTCGCGCCGTTCCCTCACGGGGTCATGACGAGATCGCCGGTGGTCGCTGACATCACCCTGGGTTGTGCTGCATCCCCGCATCCGTCCGGGCCGAAGATGCGGACCGGGAGCCCAGCTGCCACCAGATCGGGCCGGGCAGCTCGCCAGCAGCGATGGTGTTTCGAACCGATCTGTCGCAGGCGCAAGCCGCTGACCAGCAACGCGACAGGATGCGGGACGGGCGCCGACTCACGAACGTGTCGCGATCCTCAGCCGCGACCGGACTTCACCCGGCTGGTGAGCGGATGCTCACGGTGCCGACGACACCGGCCCCTCTCGATCTCGCCCCGGATGTCGAAGCGCCTCACCTTCTGACGGCCTTGAGGTTCCTGGGAGCGCGCGGCCCGGCGACCGCCGCTACTGTCCGAGCAGGGCAGGCTCGGTTGCACACCTCGTTGGGGAACGGTCGATGTTCATCGCGACCGGGCCAGACGAACAACGGATCATCGAACATGCCGGTTGCCACCTGGTCGTGGAAGACTTCGCATGAGTGACAGCGCCGGCGCGAACCGTCGTCCGTTTCCATCCGCTTCGGGTTTGACCCCTATCGAACTCGAGGCCCTCCGAGCGGTCAGGACAGCAGGCGGGACGGAGTCCCCGCGCAGGTCAGAGACGGTCCTGGAGGTTCTGGAGTCTCAGCTCGGCCTCGGTCCGGCTTACGCCTACCCGCTGTTGCTCGACCCGCGGCGCGTGGTCCAAGCCCTGCTCGATGACAACCGCGACGTCGGCAAGCCCAGTGCCCCGACTGGCACGATCACCGGGCAGAGCAGCAAGGACATGGCTGCACTTCTGGCCGGCAGACGGGCCCGGCTCGTGCTCGGGTCGATCTTCACGACCGACCTCGGGGCCCCCGTTCGATCCTGATGGACCAGTCCTTGCCCTCGTGAACATCCCGTACGGCGTGGGACTTGATGACCTCCTGCGCCACGCTGTGGACCGCATCCAGATCTCCCACCAGTGGGAGAGCATGACATCGCCCAGGGGAATCAACCCGTTCACGCACGAGGACGTGCCCATCCGGGAGATGGAAGACCACTCCGTCGACGGAACTGGCACCTTCGTCACGTTCACTCCGCGCACGGCCGGACACCCCAGACCGTGCAGGCATGGCTCGAACAGCTGTGGCCCGTGACCATCGAACGCGACTGCCGCCTACCCGCTTCGATGCCCGACCGGCTCGCCGCTTTCGACGCCACAGACCGCTCTGGCCTTGAAAACCTGCTGGCGCACCTCCCCCGCTGACCACGCGACGGCAACGACCTCCCCGCGGCACACCGTCAGCACCGGCAGGAACGCACGCCACTGCCGCCAGGCGCACGTTCGCGGGTCATCCGAGGAGGGGCACCTCGAGGTCATAGGCCAGCACAACCGCGCGTGCCAGCTGCGCCTCTTGGGTGGCGTTGAGGTACCCCCACGGTGCGTCGAAGGCAGTCCCCGGGATGGGCAGGACGTTGACCAGGGAAACAACGCGGTCGTGGTCCAACCCGTTGACCGGTCCGACCCTGGCCTCGCTGGACAGGCCCCTGATTCATGGCGCGGGAACACGCCCTCGCCGGTCGCTGACGTCGGAGATGCCGTCGTCGTGGTGCATCCCCCGATCGCCAGAGACGTGAGCACCGCAACCGCTGTCGCGGTTCGCGAATCCGCCGCTACCTGCCCCGACCGATCATCCCGGGAGAGTGTCAGAACGAATCGAGAAGTCGCGCAAGCGCAGCCGGCTTTCTCTTTTGCCGCTCAGTGCGATCTCGACAACGAGCGAACCTGCCCAGATGGCCACGGAGCAAGGTTCTCAGAGCCGGGGCCCGGGGCTCAGCGCGTGAACTGGTCGGCCGTGTCGAGGGCCTCGTCGAGCAGGGCGAGGCCCTCCCGAGCGTCCTCGGCTGTGGTCGTGCACGGGGGCGCGACGTGGGTGCGGTTGAAGTGCGTGAACGGCCAGAGTCCGCGCTCCTTGCAGGCGGCGGCGAAGGCCGTCATCGGTGCCGCCGCCGCGCCGGTGGCGTTGTAGGGCACCAACGGCTCCCTGGTCTCGCGGTCGCGGACCAGTTCGACCGCCCAGAAGACGCCAAGCCCCCGCACCTCACCGACACTCGGGTGCCGTTCGGCGATCTCGCGCAGCCGCGGCCCGATGACCTCGGTACCGAGAGTGCGGGCGTGCTCGATGATGCCTTCGTCGTGGAAGGCGTTCAGCGAGGCCACCGCCGAGGCGCACGCGAGCGGGTGGCCGGAGTAGGTGAGTCCGCCGGGGTAGGGCCGGTCGTAGAAGGTGGCGGCCACGGCATCCGAGATGATCACGCCGCCGAGCGGCACGTAGCCGGAGTTGACACCCTTGGCGAAGGTGATCAGGTCGGGCGTGACCCCCCAGTGGTCGACAGCGAACCACTCGCCGCAGCGACCGAAACCGGCCATCACCTCGTCGGCGATGAGCACGATGCCGTGCTCGTCGCACAGGGCACGCACCCCGGGGAGGTAGCCGTCGGGCGGCACGAGCACGCCGTTCGTGCCGACGACGGGCTCCAGGATGATCGCGGCCACCGTGTGCGCCCCCTCGACCATCAGGGTGTCGCGCAGGTGCGACAGGGCACGTTCGCCCTCCTGCTCGTCGTTTTCGGAATGGAAGGCCGAGCGGTAGGGGTAGGGCCCCCAGAAGTGCACCACCCCGGCCATGCCGGGCTCGGAGGGCCAGCGCCGCGGGTCGCCGGTCAGGGTGATCGAACCGGCGGTGGCGCCGTGGTAGCTGCGGTACATGGCGAGCACCTTCTGCCGCCCGGTGTGCAGGCGCGCCATCCGAATGGCGTTCTCGTTCGCCTCCGCACCCCCGTTGGTGAAGAAGACCGAGTCGAGACCATCGGGGGCGACCTCGCTGATCAGGCGGGCCGCCTCGCTGCGGGCGTCGTTGGCGAACGTCGGGGCGACGGTGATCAGTCGCGCGGCCTGCTCCTGGATCGCCGCGACCACCTTCGGGTGCTGATGGCCGATGTTGACGTTCACGAGCTGACTGCTGAAATCGAGATAGCGCTTGCCGGCGTAGTCCCAGAAGTGCGACCCCTCGGCTCGGGCGATCGGGAGCGGGTCGATGGCGCCCTGGGCCGACCACGAGTGGAACACGTGTGACCGGTCGAGCCGACGCACCTCCTGCTCGTTCATGCCGCCCAATTGAGCGCCGATCATGATGCGTTCGTCGAGCTCGGTCATCGTCTCTTCTCTTCGTGGTCGGTTCGGAAGGGTTCTGGCCAGCCCGCCAGGGATGCCGGCCGGCGGGCGCGATCAGCGCGTGCGCGGGAAGCCGAGGTCGACGCTCGAGGTGGCCGGGTCGGGCCAGCGCTGCGTCACCACCTTCCCCCTCGTGTAGAAGTTGATGCCTTCGGGGCCGTACATGTGGGTGTCGCCGAACAGGGAGTCCTTCCAGCCACCGAAGGAGTAGTAGGCGACCGGCACCGGGATCGGCACGTTGATCCCAACCATGCCGACCTGCACCTCGTTCTGGAACCGGCGGGCCGCTCCACCGTCACGGGTGAAGATCGCGGTGCCGTTCGCATACGGGTTGGCGTTGATCAGGTTCAGGCCCTGGTCGAAGGTGTCGACGCGCATGACCGAGAGCACCGGCCCGAAGATCTCATCGCGGTAGACGGTCATGTCGGCGGTGACGTCGTCGAGCAGGGTCGTGCCGAGGAAGAAGCCCTCGACCGGCAGCTGCTGGTCACGACCGTCGACGACGATCGTGGCCCCGGCTTCGGCGCCCTGCGCCACGTAGGCGGCCACCTTGTCACGGTGCTCTTTCGTGATGAGCGGGCCCATGTCGGCGCCGGGCTCGTTGCCCGCTGCGATCTTCAGCTTCGGCAGCCGCTCCGACACGGCGGCCACGAGGTCGTCGCCTACTCCCCCAACCGCCACCGCGACCGAGAGCGCCATGCAGCGCTCTCCGGCAGCGCCGTAGGCAGCCGAGACGATGGCGTCGGCCGCCATGTCGATGTCGGCGTCGGGCAGCACGAGCGCGTGGTTCTTCGCCCCACCCAACGCCTGAACGCGCTTGCCGTTGGCGGTGCCGCGCTCGTAGATGTACTTGGCGATCGGGGTCGAGCCCACGAAGCTGACGGCCGCGATGTCGTCGTGGTCGAGCAGCGCGTCGACGGCCTCCTTGTCGCCTTGCACGACGGTGAAGACGCCGTCGGGTAGCCCTGCTTCTTTCCAGAGCTCGGCGAGGAAGAGGCTCGCCGACGGGTCCTTCTCGCTGGGCTTGAGCACGAAGGCATTGCCGCAGGCGATGGCGTTGGCGCACATCCAGAGGGGCACCATGACCGGGAAGTTGAACGGGGTGATCCCCGCGACGACCCCGAGCGGCTGGCGGATGCTGTACACGTCGACCCCGGTCGATGCCTGCTCCGAGAAGCCACCCTTGAGCAGCTGCGGCACGCCGGTGGCGAACTCGACGTTCTCCAAACCCCGTGCGATCTCGCCTGCCGCGTCGCCGAGCACCTTGCCATGCTCGCTCGTGACGATCTCCGCGAGGTCGTCGCTGCGCTGGTGGAGCAGCTCACGGAAGGCGAAGAGCACGCCCGACCGCATCGAGAGCGAGCTGTTTCGCCAGCTGGCTGCCGCTGCGACCGCCGCCTTGACCGCGTCGTCGATCTCGCCCGCGGTGGCCAGCGGTACCGCGCCGGTCTGCACCCCGGTTGCCGGGTCGAAGACGGGCGAGGTGCGCCCGGAGGTACCGGGGGTACGTCGGCCCGAGATCCAGTGGTCGATGGCGGTGATGCCGGCAGCGGGAGTGGTCGTCATACCCTGAGATTACGTGACACCCGTTGCCCGTACAAAGAGGCCTTTGCTATGTTACAAAAGTGCTGACTGCCATCACCGTCGTCGAGAACCGGCTCGACGAACCCACGACGAAGGGGTTGGCCCGGGCGGTGACCCGAGCCATCCGTGACGGAGCCCTCGAACCGGGGCAGCGCCTGCCGCCCATCCGCACCGTCGCCCAGCAGCTGATGCTCTCGCCGACGACGGTCAGCGCAGCGTGGCAGTTGCTCGCCCGCTCCGGCACGATCCGCAGCGACGGTCGTCGAGGCACCACCATCGCCCACACCGACCAGATCGGTGGTGACCGCTACCTGCGGGCGCTCCGCCACGAGAGCGAGGTGTCTCTCGACCTTTCGACCGGAACTCCAGACGCCACAATGCTGCCCGACCTCGGGAGAGCTCTTGCCGGCATCTCGGTCAGCCCAACCCCGGCGAGCTACCTCGACGACCCGGTGCTCGCCGAGCTGCGCGCCGCCCTCCTCGCCGACTGGCCGTATGCCGCTGACGACCTCCTCGTCACCGACGGCGCCCAGGACGCGCTCGACCTGATCGTTCGCACGTTGCTGCGACCCGGCGACCTCGTGCTGGTCGACACCCCAGCCTTCCCGCCGTTGCTCGACCTGCTGGAGCATCGTGGCGTGGAGGTGGCCGGCATCCGGCTCGACGCGACCGGCCCGATGCTGTCGGATGTCGAGGCCGGTCTCGCGAGACGTCCGGCGGCGGTGTTCCTCCAGCCGCGTAGTCACAACCCCACCGGCATCTCGATGTCGCCGACCCGGGCCAGGGCGCTGGCGCGCCTCTTCACGACCAGCGAGGTGTTCGTGGTCGAAGACGACTCAGCCGGCCCGATCGCGGCGGGCGATCCGATCAGCCTCGGGCAGTGGGTGCCTGAGCAGGTGCTGCACGTCCGCAGCTTCAGCAAGTCGTTCGGGCCCGACCTGCGCATCGCCGCCGTGAGCGGCCCGCCCCAGCTGCTCTCCCCCGTGCAGCGCACTCGGGCCCTCGGCCAGGGCTGGACCAGTCGGCTGTTACAGCACCTGCTGGTGACTCTGCTCGAAAGCCCGGCGGCGCTCGGCCAGGTCGCCCGGGCGCGGGCCGAGTACGCCCGCCGGCGTGAGCTCGTGGTGCAGCGGCTGGCGGAGCGTGGCATCGAGGTCGGCGGCACCGACGGCATCAACATCTGGGTGCCGGTGCGCGACGAGGCGGCAGCGGTCCTGCGCCTCGCCAGCCAGGGCATCGCCGTCACCCCGGGCTCCCCGTTCTCGGTCGACCGTCGGGCCCGCGAACGGGGACACATCCGCGTCACCACCGGCCTCGTCGACCATGACCAGGTGCGCATCGCCGACCTCATCGCGGATGCCGCTGACGCCAGCGCCTGGAGCGCGCAGCACCGCTGAGCGGTCGTCTATGACGAACCGGGCGGCGACCAGCAGGGTCGGCCAGGGCCAGGCGCGGCGGCTCACGTCAGGTGAGGTCGGGCCAGTGCGCCCCCGTGGCAGCCGCGTCGAAGGTCTCACGGAGGAAGGAGAGCAGCAGCGTGTCAGGGTCGGCAGCCTGGCGCACAGCCGAGTACGGCAGCACGAACTCGCCGAGGTCGGGGTCGAAGGCTGCCTCTGGCGAGCTCACCGGCTCGTCGCGAAAATCGTCGGGCTCGGGGTAGGCGTAGGAGTAGAAGAGACCTTCGTCCCGACCGCCCGGCCAGTAGCCGCAGCTCGAGACCTCGGAGCAGTACGCCTCTTGCATCACCCAGTCGGGGCAGTTCGGCACGCCGCCAGGATGATCGGGGGCCGGCCGCCCGGAGAAGCGCGTGACGGCGAGGTCGAAGGCTCCCCAGAAGAAATGGACCGGGCTCGCCTTGCCCCGGAACTCGCCGCGGAACCGGGTGTACACCTCGTTCGCGGCCACGAGCGAGACCCAGAAGTCATGGACGGCGTTCGGGTCGTACGACTCGTGGGTCGTGTCGCGGTCGAAGGGAATGACCTCGGGCAGCTCCACGGGGGTGGTGATGATCGCGACATCGACACCGAGGCTCGCCAGATGTGCGCGGTACTCGGCGTAGAAGTCCTGCACGGAGCGCGGTTCGAGGCGCATCCGCCGTTGCTCACCGGCGGTGGTGCGCAGCGTCAGTTGGTGGTCGATGAAGTCGAAGGCGACATCCAGAGCGCCCGGTCCGTAGGGCATCAGCGAAGTCGACAGGCCAGAGGCGGTGACACCGAGGGTGATCCCCCACCAGTGGTTGAGCGGTGGAGCCAGCGCGAGCTTCGTCTTGCCGACGATCTGGGTCCACAGGTGCAGGGTGTCGCGCGAGTCCTGCCAGGTCGCGAGCGGTAACGCCGGCCAGCGCTCCCGGCCGCTGGAGGCAGACTCGAGCTGCGCTGCGGGGGCAGGTTCATCGATCACTGAGGACTCCCGGGTCGGTCGGCACAGGTGTGCTGTTACTGCCTGCCCAGCCCGAACGAGCGCTAAGAGAAGCAGACGCCACCCACGATGCTAGCGACCGGAGGCCGGTGGCTGTGCTCGTGAGACCTGAGCGCGTCGGGTCGTCGGAAGGAGAGAGCGGGTTCGAGACGGGATGGTCGGGGCGCGTCAGTCACAGGAAGCGGACGGGCTGAGTTGATGCCGGCGTGAAGACCGCTCGACGATGTGGGCGAATCCTGGAGTGCCTGGACCGCGAACCACAGAGGTTGGTCGTCAGCTCCCGATCGTGGCGCGGCGGTCAGGACTGGGGCCGGGCGCGGACTGGGCCCTCGAGGAGGATTGCTCGCTCGAACCTTGTCGCAGCTCAACCTCCCCCGTCTGCCTGATTCGACCGCGACGACGCAGGTACGTGATCACAGTGATCACAGTGATCACGGTGAGGAGGGTGAGACCGATCAGTGAGGTGTGCCTGAGGAGGTCCTGCGCTGTCGAGATGGACCCACCGGCGAAGTAGCCGATCAGCACCGCCCGGCCGCCCACACCGAACCACCTACCGCGTTGGCGAGAACAAACCGTCGGTAGGGCATGGCGATGGCGCGGGCGACCGTCGGCACGAGCGCGCGCAGCACCGCCACCCAGCGGCCGCCGGCCACCGCCCACGTCCCGTGGCGGGTCACGGCATCCTGAGCCTTGGTCCACCTGGCCTCACCGACCCGGCGGCCGAGTCGGCTGCGCCGGAGCCCAGGCCCGACATAGCGACCGAGGAGGTAGCAGACCTGGTCGCCCAGCACGGCCGCGCTGGCGCAGATGGCGATGATCGCCCGGAGGGAGATCTTGCCACGGGCTGCAAGTACGCCGGCGACCACCATGGCGGTCTCACCCGGTAGCACGAATCCGACGAAGATCGCGGACTCGCCGAAGGCCAGCAGCGCGACCACGAGGTACGCCGGCCACCCGTGCAGCGACAGCATGGTCGCTGCGGCCGATCCACTGATGCCGGTCCCGAGGTGAGCCTTTCGATGGGGTGGAAATTGTCTTGAGAGGTTGCTCGCCTGGAGCGTGGGTGCTGGGCCCACCCCGACGTGGCCAAGGTCGGGGCGGACCATGGAGCTCAGTCGTTACCGGACTGCGAGTTCTGGTGGTACGAAGCCCGACCCGTCTTCACTGGAGACTCACTGTTGACCTGGTGCCTCTCACTCGTCGTGCCGCCCTGAAGGCTGTCGGTACGGTCTGACCACTGCCCGGAGTTTCGTGCCCGCACGACCTGGTTGGTGTGGTCCTCGCTGTCGGACTGGCTGCCACCACCACCGTCGTTCGTCGACGACTCGTACCCGTACCTCTCAGCGGATGCCGTTGACCTGTCGCCCGTCTGGGTCGCACCCGACCCGGTGCCGGTGACCGTGCTCGACCGCGTGGTCGACTGGGTGCTCGGTAGGGCACCGCCCCGCCAGCACGCCGCCGACGCCAGCCAGGGCGACGTGCCCTGCTGGGCGAACAGCTGCTGCGCCGCGCGGTCCTGTACCCCGGCGGGGGCGGAGGCCGCGGTGGGGTAGCCGGCCGAGGCCGGCAGGGCGCGCCAGGTGCTGGTGAGGAACTGGTAGGCCCCCGAGGCGCTGCTGCTGGGGTTCTGAGCGGTGTAGGAGCCGCCGCTCTCGCACGCCTTGATGCGCGCGAGCACACCGGAGTTGCCGGGAGCGGCGGAGGCGGCCGAGGCCGTAGTGATGCCGCCGGCGACCAATGCTCCCCCGACGGCCAGGACGGCCGCGAGCCTGCGGGGCCGACCGGTCAGGCGGTGGGTCCTCGTCTGGTGGTGTCTCATCCTGAGCTCCTTCGTTGGGGGTGTCTCGCGGAAGCCGCCACGGTAAGTTCGGCGCCCTGAGAGGCCGCTGAGCCGGGAGTCGTCGGCCTACTCCGGCCGACCTCAGGGGCACGCCAGCAGGGTCAGGCCACATCGTTCGAACCGGTCTGAGGAGGGTGCTGAGGCGGCGAGTCCTGGTGGTCGAGGACGAGCGGAACCTGGCCGAGACCGTCCGACGAGGCCTCACGGCGGAGGGTTTGGTCGTCGAGGTCGTTCACGACGGTGCCGAGGGCCTCTGGATGGCCACCGAGTATCCGTTCGACGTGATCGTGCTCGACATCATGTTGCCGAGGGTTCGGACGCACCCAGCGCAGCGCCGAGATGGCCGCTCCCGCCCAGCACGCCAACCATCACCACGGGTGGCCACGGGGTTCGTGCTGTTTGCCCTCGGTGGAGCGGTCGGCCACGAGCTGGTTCACGCTCGTCTCACTCTTCGGCGCGCTCGACCTTGTCACCGGAGGGCGACGGGCGGGGCGCTGAACTCGCAACCCGGTGACGGAATCCGATCCGTGCTGGCGCAGTCCCCCTTGCGTGGCTGCAGCAAGTCGTGGCAATGGCGCTCGCCGGCGCCCTGCTCTCCTACGCCACCTGGGCCCACCAGGATCTCGGCACGGATGTCTTCACCCCGAGGTGGGTCTCGGTCGCGCCCTTCCTTGGCGCCTTTTTCGTGTCCGTGATCGCGGCTGTCGCGGCATCTGCCAGCAGATCTGGGTCAGAGGCCCAAGCAACTCAGGCTGCTCTCAGCACACGTACAGAAACATGATGTGTGCCGGAGTGGCCGGCCGGAGGAGGTGGGGGACGCATGGCACTACCGGGTTGGCTGGGAAGCGGTGCCCCCATCGCCCTCATGTCCGCAGCGGTAGCGGCGTTGGCGTACGGCGCGGCCACGGTTCTCCAGTCGGTGGGGGTGCGCCGCTTTGCCACAGATCCGGAAGGCTCGTATAGACGTCGGCTATGGGCGGGCCGACCGTACGCCGTGGGGCTGGGATTAGACGCGGTCGGCTTCGCGGCGTCGCTGGTGGCGCTGCAGACGCTGCCGTTGTTCGTGGTCGAGTCGGCCATCGCCTCGAGCGTGGGCGTGACGGCTGCGCTGTCGGCCGTCTTGTTGAAGGTGCGCCTGACGCTCGCCGAGCGGTGGGCGCTGGCCGTGATCGGGGTGGGCTTGGTCTCGCTGGCCGGCAGCGCCAGCGAGGGGTCCGCCGTGCGCCCGGAGGCCGTACCGCCTCTGCTACTCCTCGCCCTGGTTCCGGTCGTGACCATGGTCGCGTTCGGTCGGTCTCGTCCGCGCGGGTCTCGGCTCGGGGTCTGCCTGCTCAGCGGCGCCGCCGGTCTGGCGTTCAGCGGGGTCGGAATTGCGGCCCGGGTCGTGGAGGTGCCACAGGCGGGTTGGCAGGAATGGTGGCACGTTGCCGGATCCCTGCTGGGGATCGTGCTCGTGCTGCACGGGGTGCTGGCCCTGACCGCGTACACGATCGCCTTGGAACGCGGCCGAGTCACCACGGTGGCCGCCGTCACGTTCGCGGTCGAGACGGTCGTGCCGGCCGTGGTCGGCCTGGTCTGGCTCGGCGACACGGTGCGACCCGGCCCGGGGTGGGCTCTGCTCGCCGCGATGGGGTTCGCGCTCACGCTGGGCGGGAGCATCGCCCTCGCATCACACGCCGAGCCCGCCCAGCCTGCAGTGGTGACGCTCCGATGACCTCCACATGCACCAATCGTCGACAGTTTTCGAGCCAGGAGTAGGACCATGAAACGGGTATCGATCCGGCCCTGGCGCCCCATCTCGTCCTACCGTCCCGCACGGTGGCTGACGGGCCTCTACGCCGCCGCCACAGTGGGTGCTCTGCTGCTGACTCTTTTCGGGAGGCGGGCGCCGAGTCCGACTCGGGTCGAGAACGTGTTCGGACTGCTCAACATCCCTGTCACGTCGAGCTTCGTGTCGGTCGTCGTTCTCGCTCTGATCACGCGGGCGCTGATGGGCCGCAAGCGGGTGGCGCTCTGGCTCGTCGCGTTGTTCCAGGTGTTCGGGATCTACCTCGGAATCGTGGAGGATCTGCTGGGCCGCGAGTACGCCGTCAGTGAGCTCTGGCGGACCCGCGGCGAGGCGGGCCCGGTGCTCGACGCCGCCTCCGTCGTTCTGGCGCTGGTCGCGTTGGGTTGGCTCTGGCGGCTGCGTCACCAGTTCACCGGCCGCCTCCAACGCGGGTCCTGGCGGCTCGCCCTGACCGCCCTGGTCACGGGCTCGGCGATCACGCTGGCCGCGGCCTGGTTCCTCCTCGGCACCGTGGGCGCCCCGCGGTCACAGATGCAGGCCGTCGTCCGAACCGTGCTCGCCGCCTTCGGAGGGGCCAGCCGGCACTCGCTGGCCTACGTGCCGGTCTGGGTGATCGACCTGGTCGCGGTATGCGCGGGCGTCACCATCCTCGCCGCCGTGGCCCTCTTCCTCGCCTCGGCCCGGCCCAGCACCCGATGGTCGGCCGACCGCGAAGTCGCCCTGCGGGGGCTGCTCGCCAGCCACGGGGGTAACGACTCCCTCGGCTACTTCGCCACGCGGCGAGACAAGTCGTCGATCTTCTCTCGCGACGGCCGCGCCGCCGTCACCTACCGCGTCGTGGCCGGCGTCTCGATGGCCTCCGCCGACCCGGTCGGTGACCGCGACAGCTGGCCCGCGGCCATCAACGCCTGGCGGGCCGAGGCACGCGAGTTCGGTTGGCTTCCGGCCGTGATCGGCGCGAGCGAGGATGGCGCCCGGGCGTACGCCTCGGGAGGGATGCGGGTGCTTCGGCTCGGTGATGAGGCGATCCTCGAACCGACCCGGTTCGACCTTCGCCGCACCTCGCTCGCTCCGTTGCGACAAGCCGCCCAGCGGGCGGGCCGGGCCGGTCTGACAACGCGGATCCACCGGCAGCATGACCTCGACCCCGACGAGCTCACCTCGATCGCGCAGCGGGCCGACGCCTGGCGTGCCGGCGAAAGCGACCGAGGCTTCTCGATGGCCCTCGGCCGGCCTGCCGACCCGGCCGACGCCGACGTGCTGCACGTCACCGCTCACGACGCCGACGGCGCCCTGGTCGGGCTGCTGTCCTTCGTCCCCTGGGGTGAGCGCGGCCTGTCGCTGGACGTCATGCGCCGTTCACCCGATGCCCCCAACGGCGTGACCGAGCTGATGATCACCGAGCTGCTGGCTCACAGCGCGCAGATCGGGATCCGTCAGGTCTCGCTCAACTTCTGCATGTTCCGCGGTGTCTTCGAGGGTGCGGGACGGTTCGGCTCGCGGCCTTCGACCCGGATGGGCGCCTCCCTGCTGGGGCTTCTCGACCGGGTCTGGCAGCTCGAGCGGCTCTACCAGTTCACCGAGAAGTTCGAGCCCACCTGGTCACCCCGGTTCCTGGGGTACGACGACGCGGTCACCCTGGCGCAGGTGGCGGCGGCCGCGGGGATCGTGGAGGGCTTCCTGCCGTGGCCGACCACCAGGGCAGCGACCGGGGGGCACCTCGACGCCGAACACCTTGACCAGATCGCGGCACTGCCTGCCATCGCCGCTGATACCGAGCAGCGTCTCGACCTGGCCCCGCGACGCAGCGCACAGTTCCGCCACCGCGTGGCCGCCCTGGAGCGGATCAAGGCAGCGGGGTTGGACCCCTACCCGGTCGGGTCCTCGGCCACGGTGACCTCAATCACTGAGCTCACCGAGCAGCCGTGGACCCTCGGTCGAGACCGGTCGGTGGTCGCGCGGGTTCGGCACCTGCGTGACCACGGCGCTGTGGTGTTCGTCGACCTTGTCGACGGTCAGGGCGCCGTCCAGGCCCTCTTCGACGCACGCTCACTCGGCTTTGCCGTCGTGCGCGAGTTCGTCGAGCTCGTCGACCTCGGCGACCTCGTTCGTATCGACGGCCTGACCGGCCGCTCGCGGGGCGGCACTCCCAGCCTTGTCGCGGCCGGTTGGCGCATGGAAGCCAAGTCACTGCACCCCATTCCGTTCCACTCTTTCGAGGATGCCCGCACCCGGGCCCGGCGACGCTCGACCGACCTCATCGTCCACCCGGGCGCGATCACCCTGCTGCGGCAACGCGGCGCCGTCATCGCGACAATTCGACGCGCCCTGACTGACTCCGGATTCCTCGAGGTGGAGACACCGATGCTCCACACCACCCACGGAGGGGCCAGCGCCCGGCCGTTCCGCACCCATATCAACGCCTACGGCGTTGACCTCTCGCTGCGGATCGCTCCCGAGCTCTACCTCAAGCGGCTGCTCGTCGGCGGGATCGGGCCGATCTTCGAGCTGGGCCGAAACTTCCGCAACGAGGGAGCCGACGCCACACACAACCCGGAGTTCACCTCCCTGGAGGTGTATCAGCCCCATGCCGACTACGTCGTGATGCGCCACCTGACCGAACGCCTGGTGAAGGCGTCCGCCCAGTGCATCCACGGCGCCCAGGTGTTGCCCCTGCCGACCGCCGAACAGTCACGCGGTGGCACGGCCGGGGTCGAACTCGTCGACATCAGCGGGTCCTGGCCGGTGATGCCGGTGCTCGACGCGGTCTCCGAGGCGGTCGGGCAACGGGTCACGATCGACACCGGCGCGACCGAGCTGCTCGGCCTGGCCCGACGCCATCACGTCGCGGTGCGCCCCGAGATGGGGGCCGGGGCCGTCATCGAGCAGCTCTACGCCGAGCTCGTCGAGAAGGCGACGACCTACCCGACCTTCTACACGGACTTCCCCGTCGAAACCTCACCGCTGACCCACCCGCACCGCTGCAAGCCCGGCTTGGTCGAACGGTGGGACCTCGTCATCGCAGGCATGGAGGTCGGCACCGCCTACAGCGAGCTGACCGACCCGCTCGACCAACGCTCCCGCCTCACCCAGCAGTCCCGGAAAGCCGCCGCGGGTGATCCTGAGGCGATGGAGGTCGACGAGGACTTCCTCCTGGCCCTCGAGACCGGGATGCCGCCCAGTGGCGGCCTCGGCATCGGGATCGACCGGCTTGTCATGTTGGTGACGAACACCCCGATCCGTTCCGTCCTGACCTTTCCGTTCGTGCGGCCTGATTCGCAGCGAGGGCTCGTCGGTGCCGAGGCCCGTTCGAGCGCCACCGTGTCATCCACGTCACGACCCAGACACGAGGCTCACATCTGATGCAGCTCACCGACCCCAGCCTCATCGTGCTGCTCGCGCTGCTGGCGCTTGCCGCCTTCGTCCTTCTCGTGGCCGGGTGGCCCCGGTGGCGGCGAAAGAGCATGCAAGTCGTGACTCGGGCTGTACAGGCCATCACCGTCAATGTGCTCGTCATAGCGCTCTGTGGCGTTCTCCTGAACAACCAGTACCTCTTCTACTCCAGCTGGGGCGATTTGGTCGCGTCGGGCTCGCCGTCGGTGACACAGCACCATGGTGGTGGAGCGGCTGCCGTGGTTTCGGCCCGCGTGAAGGGCCCGGGTTTGAGCGGCATCCAGACACCGGCGGCACTTCCACCCCTTGCTCAACCCGGTTCACGCATGCAGGACTACACCGCCGTCGGCGCCCGATCGAAGTCCCGCGGCCAAGTGCTCGTCTACCTCCCCGTGGGGTATGACCCCCGCTCGTCTCACGCCTACCCAGTCATCATGGGCCTGCACGGCTACCCCAGTGCCCCCAAGGGCTTCGTGCGCCTGAACTTCCTCAGCGCCATCGACTCTCTGACAGCACAGCACAAGATGACGCCCACCATCGTGGTCATCCCGCGCATCGACACGCCCGCCACGCTCGACACCGAATGCGTGAACGGCGGCCAAGGTCAACCTCAGACCGACACCTGGCTCTCCAACGACATTCCCGCCTGGGCAGCAGCGCACTTCCACATCCAGACCAAACGCACCTCGTGGGCCGCTGTCGGGTACTCCTACGGAGCCTGGTGCGCCGCCTCGATCACGATGCGCCACCCCGACGTGTTCGGCGCAGCCATCTCCATGACGGGATACTTTCGACCTCGGTTCAGCCCCGGCTACAACCCCCTGACCCGGGCCACGCGCGGTGGCTACGACCTCGTGGCCTTGGCCCACCAGAACCCTCCGCCTGTCGCCCTGTGGGTCCTGGCCTCACGCGAGGACCACGGGTCGTTTCCGACCACCGACGCCTTCCTTCGCGGTGCCCGGCGTCCACTCGATGTGACCAGCACGGTGCTCGACCACGGTGGACACCACAACTCGCTGTTCACCCCCTACGTGCCCGAAGCCCTGAGATGGCTGGCCAACACGCTGCCAGGGTTCCGCGGCTGATCGCGCGAGAGGTCGTCATGAATCGGTTCCGCTCTCGAGGTCCGACCCTTCGCACCCACCTTCTCGCCTTGGTGCTGCTGCCGGCGACGGTCCCGCTGTCCTGAGAGGCGTCGCGACGGGTGTCAGCACCCAGCAGGCAGAGTCAGGCTTTCCCTTGCTGGTACCGGGGTGGTCGACAGCGAATCAGCCGGGTGCTGCCATGCGCCCGCTGACCGTCCTGGGGCTCGGGGACTCCGTACCCTCAGCTACCACCCGTGGTTGCGCTACGTCGAGCAGGTGGGCGCGCAGAGAGAGAACCTCACCACCGGCCGTGGGTGAACGTCAACGACGCTACTGGCGGCTGGACGACCAGCGACGTCCAGGCCCACCGTCACGACGCCACCATCCGCGCACACCTGGCCACAGCCGACCTCGTCACCCTTGATGTCGGCGCCAACGACTTCAACCTCGACCCAAGTCGGCGAGCCCGGCTGCGTCCCTCGCTCAATTGCACACAGCCGTGGACCTCAGGGATCGTCAGCGTCGCGGACAAAGACAGTGAACGTCGCTGGTGACGCGCTGGTCAGCACCAGCCGCGCACCCACGGCATCCGTCATGGTGCGAGCTAGCGCCAGGCCGATACCGAGACCGTTGACGCCCCCCGACTCACCCCTCCGAAACGGGTCCTCCATATCGTTACTGATGGATCCCTCGTCGGAGACGGCGATCGCCACCGCACCGAGAGCTTCGCGAACCGTGAGGGTCACGGTGCCGGACCCGTGGGTCATCGCGTTCTCGATGAGCACATCAAGCACCGGTTCGAGCACCGACTCGGGCACCATCAGGTCGTCACCGGCCAGTTCGAGTGAGGTCTCGAAGCGCCGCCCCAACCTGGCGAGGTTGCCGTGCCATCTCTGGTCGAGCCGTTCTATCAACTCGGCTACGGGTCGTGTCTGGCTGGTCACGGCGCCACGCTCGTGCTCCCAACGGCTGACCTGCAGGACGCTGTCGACGGTCACCTGTAGGCGTTGCACCTCCTTGAGGGTGGTCAGCAGCACCTCCTGACGGTTCACCTCCGCGTCAGTGATCGCCGCCTCGAGCTCAAGCTGCAGGCCGGCCAGCGGGGTGCGCAGCTGGTGCGATGCGTCGGCGCTGAAGTGTCTCTGCCGTTCGAGCGTGGCGGCGATCTGCTCGAGCATCTCGTTGTGGGCGTGACCGAGCTGATCGACCTCAGGGACCCGGCTCGGTGGGACCCGCGCCGACAAGTCACCACGGCTTGCCCTGACCGACGCGGCCGAGAGCAGCTCGAGGGGGGCGGTCAACCTCCGGGCCGACTTTCGCGCCGCGAGGACGGCGACGCCGAGGGCAACCCCGGCCAGTCCTGCCAGGACCGTCCAGGCCAGCGCAACCTGACGCCACACCTCGCTCGACGCCTCCGCGGCCCGCACCACTGCGACCACGGTCTCGCCCGACGCCACGGGCACCGCAGACACCATTGCGCCAGACTCCTGCCCATCGAGTGGTCCTTGCGTCGAGGCCGAACGCGTGGTCACGTCCCAGGTGGCGGGGCCGCGACCGGAACGAAGGCGGCCACCGAGGTCATAGACGCCGAGGCTGATGGGCGGGTCCGCTGTGTTGAGGCCAGCCAGCTCGACGGCGTCGGTGGCCAGATCGGCTCCGACCCTCAGCGTCGCGGTCTGCGCTGTCAGCCGCAGGTCGGCGCGCTCGCGGTCCACGAGCAGCGAGCGCGTCAGCACCGCGAGCGGGACCGCGAACAGGAGCAGCGCGATCATCACGGCCAGGACGGCCACTCGAGTCACTCCCGCACGCATGGATCCATCATGTCTGCGCGGCGTGGATATGAGGGTGAGATTCGGCCGCGATCGTTGCTCGGTTCTCAACCCCGCACCCGCCTCAGCTTGTGTTGGTGGAATTTGAAGGCGCCCGATGGCTTGCCATGCTCGGCCAGCCTGTGCTCCGGGGGGCTCATGAGCGGTTGGTGGCAGACGGTACTCAGCGTCCTCGCTGGGCTGGTGCTGGTCTACCTCTTCTTCCTCGCCTTGTTGTGGCGCTACGCCCGCCGTCACCCAGACACGGTCTCGATGCGTGACGCGCTGCGCGTGTTGCCCGACCTGGTGCGTCTGCTCCGACGGCTCGCCGCAGACAAGACGGTGCCCAGCGGGGTGTGGGTCAGACTGGTGCTGCTGCTGGTGTATCTCGCCTCCCCGATCACCCCGCAGGGCCTGACTCTGATCGAGCAGCTCGCCGGAATCAGCCGAACATCGCCCCACCAGCATTCCCGCCGTTGCGCTTTCGCACCTTGGTAGCCCGGGCGAGCTGGACCCGGGGTGAGGATCTCCAGCTCGGCTGGGTGCGACGAGGTCTCGTCCACCCTCGGGTCGCGAGTGCTGGGCAAGAGGTAAGTCAGTAGTGCGGCCCCACCAACACCTCGGACATCGCCCTGTGTTCGTGGCAGTACGCACCAGCGGTGGACCGCCGACTGAAGGCAGTCCCGAAATCGAGGGCTGAACCCGGTTTACTGGTCTCCCAACCGGTGCGGTCAATCAACGATCCCGAGAGGTAGGTTAGCCTTACCTGCACACCACGATACCGAGGGGTTAAAGGGATGCCATGACCTCCAGCCAGATCGCCCTCCTGGGCGCGATCGCCGGCTTCACCATCTTCCTCGGCCTGCCCATCGGCCGGCTACGCCGGCCCGCGCCACGGCTCAAGGCGGGCCTCAACGGCGTCGCCATCGGCGTCCTTGTCTTTCTCGTTTGGGATATCCTCGCGCACGCTTGGGAACCGACCGACGCGGCGCTGGCCAACCACCGCTGGGGCAGTGCCTTGGTCGGCGGGCTGACCCTCGCCGCCGGTCTGATCGCCGGGATGATGGGCTTGGTCTACTACGACAAGGTCATGGCAGGGCGCCGCTCCCGGGTCCGCGCCCTTCCCTCCGTCAGCCGCCCCAGCCGAGCTATGGCGTCCGTGGGCGCGTCGCCCGACCCAGCGCCGGGCTCACCCCTGCTGGAAGGTTCGACCCAAGCGGACCAGACCGGCGCGGCTACCGACCTGGCGATGATGATCGCCATCGGTATTGGCCTGCACAACTTTGCCGAAGGTCTGGCCATCGGCAACTCCGCCGCGGCTGGCGAGATCTCCCTGGCCCTGATCCTTGTCATCGGTTTCGCCCTTCACAACGCCACCGAGGGTTTCGGCATCGTCGCGCCCCTAGCTGGCGCCAGCAACCGGCCCTCGTGGAGCCGGCTCGCGCTACTCGGGATCATCGGCGGCGGTCCCACCCTGGTCGGCACTCTGATCGGGCAGCGTTTCGTCAATGACACCCTTGGCGTCGCGTTCCTGGCGTTGGCCGCCGGGTCAGTGCTTTACGTCATCATTGAGCTGCTGGCGGTAGCCCGGCGCGCCAACCTCAAAGAGGTGACCAGCTGGTGCATCATCGCCGGACTGGGCGCCGGGTTCGCCACCGACGCGATCCTCGTCGCGGCGGGGGCCTAGCCCGGCCTACCCCCGCCCCGCCGTTGGCCGGCCATGCCAGTGGTGTCAGCCGGTTCGGTCCGTGCTGCCGGGTACGGCCAAATCTCAGCGACCTCTTGAGCGGACGGAGGCGTCGGGCGCCCTCATAGATGAGCGACCGGCGCGTCTGAATCTCACCGTGCTTGACAGCGGCGTCACGTTCACCGGCGCGTGACCGTGGGTGATACGGCGCGGACCCATTCTTTGCCGTCCTCTAACCCTGTCGTACCCACCGTCTAACCGCGGCTTTCTTAACGTGGGATCACACCCGGAAACGCACGACGACATCGAGCTGACCACGAGTTCATGAGGAGCCACATGACCCGCACCCGAAGAACGTGCCTGGCGGCGCTATCGGCAGGCTTGCTCGGCGCGGTCGCTGCCTGCAGCACGTCGGCGGCGACCACACCCCCACCGGTCGTGTCGACCGGTCTAGCGTCAATGACCGGTCGCACGGCCGCCCCCGCGGTGTCGGGTTCGGGGGTGGCCACGACGACTCCGCCGGTCAGGGTGACTGAGTCCAACCCGCCCGGGGACATCCCCGACAACCAGGCCTACGTGGCCTACCGCCCGGCCGGAGGCACCGTCTCGGTCAAGGTCCCGGAGGGCTGGGCCCGGTCGGTCACTGGGACGAGCACCGCGTTCTCCGACAAGCTCAACCGGATCGAGGTCATCACGAGCAAGACCGGCGCCGCTCCGACGCCCAACGGCGTCGCCCGCACAGACGTCGCACGACTGAAATCCTCCGCGCCGTCGTTCACTCTCGGCAAGGTCTCCACGGTCAGCCGGCCCGCCGGGAACGCGGTACTGCTCACGTACCAGGTCGACTCGGCTCCTGACCCCGTCACCGGGAAGGTGGTGCGCGACGCCGTCGAGCGGTACAGCTTCTTTCGTAACGGTACCCGGGTCGACCTCAGCCTGATCGGTCCGGTCAACGCCGACAACGTCGACCCCTGGAAGATCGTGTCCAACTCGGTGGCGTGGCAGTGATGGGTTCGACGAACGCGGTGCTCGAAGCGCGTGACCTGTACCGGTTCTTCCGAGTCGGCGACGAGGAGACCCTTGCCCTGCAGGGAGTCTCGATCACCGTCTCCGCCGGGGAGACCGTGGCCGTGGTCGGGCCCTCCGGGTCGGGTAAGTCGACCCTGCTCGCCTGCCTCGCGGGCCTCGACGAACCAGCGGGAGGGTCGGTATCGGTCGGCGGTACTCGGATCAGCCATCGGCCAGAGCACGAGCGAGCCCGCATCCGGTCAGATCGCGTCGGCGTCGTAAGGCAGTCGGGCAACCTGGTTGCCCACTTGACCCTGCGTGAGAACGTGCGGTTGGTCCAGCAGTCAGCCGCGGGCCGCTCGGGTCGGCGCACACCGGAGGAACTGCTCGCGCAGGTCGGTCTGACCGGTCGGGCCGGTGCCCTCCCGCGGCAGCTCTCCGGCGGTGAGCTGGCCCGCGGCGGCTTGGCCGTCGCCATGGCCAACAACCCCGATGTCATCCTCGCCGACGAGCCCACCGGAGAGCTCGACGGGACGACCGAACAGCAGATCCTCGCCCTGCTGCGTCAGCTCACCGAAGCTGGCGCGGGCCTGTTCATCGTCACCCACAGTCGGGCGGTCACGCGGGCCGCCGACCGGGTCATCTCCCTCGCCGACGGACGGATCGCCTCATGAGACAGACCACCACCCCCACGACCGGCGCTCACCGCCTGCCCGGCGAACCGGCCGATCACGACATGCTGTTGGTCTCCTGCCAGAACGTCTCGATCACGTTCGGAGAAGGCTCCGCCTCTGTCGTGGCGGTGCACGGGAGCGACGCTTCCGTGACGGCGGGCAGCCGGGTGGCCATCGCCGGGCCGTCCGGCTCCGGGAAGTCGACGCTGCTGCACCTGATGGCCGGGTTCGAGCGGCCCACCTCGGGCACGGTGACCTGGCCCGCGCTCCCCGAGCCAGAAGCTGACCCCACCCGAGACATCGGGGTCGTGTTCCAGAGCCCCAGTCTCGTGCCCACCCTGAACGTCTTCGAGAACGTCGCACTGCCCCTGTACCTGGCCGGGGAGCCACCCGCGGTGATCACCGACCGGGTACGCGCGAGCCTGCAGCTCGTGGGCGCCGGAGAGCTGGAGAACCGGCTGCCGGACGAGCTGTCGGGAGGGCAGGCCCAGCGCGTTGCCGTCGCACGGGTGCTGGCCCAGCAGCCCCGGCTCATCCTGGCCGACGAACCCACCGGCCAGCTCGACCACGACACCGGTCAGCGAGTCGTCGACGCGCTCCTCGCCACCGCGGACGAGCTCGGCGCAGCCCTGATCGTCACCACCCACGACGAGGAGGTCGCCCAACGGCTGGCCACCCGATGGAGCATGCACGACGGGCGCCTGCAGACGACCGCGCCCGTCGCCGGAGTGCTGCGATGACCGCGCTCTGGCTCGCCGGCCTGATCCGTCACCGCGCGGCTCGCCTGCTCGCGACGTCGGCCGGCATCGCGTTGGCCGTGGCCCTGATCGTGTCGCTCGGCAGCTTCCTGAGCACGTCGCGGGCCACGATGACCGATCGAGCCCGAGCATCGGTGGCCGTCGACTGGCAGGTTCAGGTGGCCGCGTCCGCCACTCCTCAGGCCGTGCTGAAGCAGGTGCAGACCACCCCCGGGGTGGCGACCGCCCGCACGGTGCGCTTCGCGACCTCGCCAGGGCTGCAGGCGACGGCCGGTGGCACCACCCAGACCACGGGCGCCGCCGTGGTGCTGGGTCTGCCGAGCGATTACCGGTCGGTGTTCCCGGCCCAGATCCGGCAGCTGTCCGGCGCCCCGAGCGGGGTGCTCATCGCGCAACAGACGGCCGCCAACCTGCACGTGCGCCCTGGCGACCGCGTCAGCATCGCCCGCGCCGGCACCACGCCTCTGGTCGTGACCGTCGCCGGGGTCGTCGACCTTCCCCAGGCCGACACCCTGTTCCAGAAGGTGGGCGCCCCGCCGCAGAGCCAACCGACCGCACCACCTGACAACGTGGTGCTGCTGCCCGACCCGGCGTTCAGCGCAGCCTTCGCCGCGACGAACGCGTCCGTGACGACGCAGGTGCACGTCGCCCGCAACGCCACCCTGCCCTCGGACCCGGCTGCCGCCTACGAGGCGGTGGTGGGCGCCGCCCACAACCTCGAGGCCCGGACCGCCGGGGCCGTGCTCGTCGGTGACAACCTCGGTGCCGCGCTGGCCGCCGCCCGGTCGGATGCCGCCTACGCGCAGATGCTCTTCCTCCTGTTGGGTCTGCCCGGAGCCGTGCTCGCCGCCCTGTTGACCTCCGCGGCGGTCGGCGCGGGCGCTGACCGCCGCCGCTCCGAGCAGTCCCTACTGCGTGTTCGCGGTGTCTCGACCGGTGGTCTGGTGCGCCTCGCCGCGGCCGAGGCGGTGCTGGTCGCTGGGTTGGGATCGCTCATCGGGGTGGTCGGCGCCATCGTCGTCGACCGAGTCTTCCTCCTCCCCTCCCAGCGGGCCGGTGCCTTCGGTGTGCCGTTGTGGTGGTCGCTGGTCGGCGTCCTCTTCGCCCTGCTGGTCGCGGCCGCCACGGTGCTGGTGCCCACCGTTCGCGACCTGCGTCAGAGCACGGTGGCAGACACCACCCACGCGGTTCGTAGCGGCATGGTGCGCCTCCCCTGGTGGCTGCGCTATGGGCTCGACGTCATCTTCCTCGTGGGCGCGGGCGTCGTGTTCTGGGCCTCGAGCGGCAACAACTACTCGCTCGTGCTCGCCCCTGAGGGCGTGGCCACCGTCTCGGTGTCGTATTGGGCCTTCCTCGGGCCGGTGCTGCTCTGGCTCGGGGCGGCCGCTCTGCTCACTCGCATCGTGCTGGTGGTGCTGGCCCACGCCCGCCGACCGCTGGCCGCCGCGCTCCGGCCCCTTACCGGTCGGCTCGCCACGCCCGGAGCAGCCAGCCTGTCGCGCCAGCGTCCCGGACTTGCCAGGGCCGTGGTGCTCCTAGCTCTCGCCCTGTCGTTCGCCGGGTCGACCGCGACGTTCAACGCCACCTACCAGCAGCAGGCCGAAGCCGACGCGCAGCTGACCAACGGCGCCGATGTGACCGTCACCGAAGCCCCCGGCTCGCAGGTGACCCCGCAGGCGGGCAGCGCCCTCGCCGCCGTTCCAGGCGTTCGGCGCGTCGAGCCGATCCAGCACCGGTTCGCGTACGTGGGAGCTGACCTGCAGGACCTCTACGGCGTTCGCCCCGCCACCATCGGGTCGGCGACGGCTCTGCAGGACGGCTACTTCAGCGGCGGCACCGCCGCGCAACTGATCGGCTCCCTCGCGACCCGGCCCGACGGCATCCTCGTCAGCGCCGAAACCGTCAAGGACTTCCAGCTACAGCCTGGCGACCTGCTCAACCTGCGCCTGCAGGACGGTCTCACAAAGGCGCTCAAGACCGTCCCCTTCCACTTCGCCGGCATCGTCAGCGAGTTCCCCACCGCGCCCAAGGACAGCTTCTTCGTCGCCAACGCCGACTATGTGGCCAAGGCCACCGGAAACAACACTGTGGGTGCCTTCCTGCTCGACACCGGCGGCACCGACCAGAAGGCCGTGGCCGCCCGGGTGCAGGCCAAGCTCGGCCCTACGGCCGCGGTCACCGACATCACCTCGACCCGCGGGCGGGTCGGGTCAAGCCTCACCTCGGTCGACCTGAGCGGCCTCACCCGGCTCGAGCTCACCTTCGCGATCCTGCTCGCGGTCGCCGCCGGAGGGCTGGTTTTGGGCATCGGTCTCGCCGAGCGACGACGCAGCCTTGCGATCATGTCGGTGCTGGGCGCCCGTCGCAAGCAGCTGCGGGGGCTCGTGCTCGGGGAAGGGATGCTGATCACGGTCGGGGGGCTTATCGGCGGCATCGCCATCGGCGCCACCCTCTCGCTGATGCTCGTCAAGGTGCTCACCGGAGTGTTCGACCCTCCACCGTCGAGCTTGGCGGTGCCGGTGGCCTATCTGGTAGCGACAGGAGTGGCGGTGACGGCCGCCCTGGGCGTCGCGGCAACGGTCGGAGCGCGCGCCTCGACCCGGCCCGCAGTGGAGGAGCTGCGTGAACTGTGACGACGGCGCGAGGAGAACGCGAAGCACCAGGCGTGGTTACTATCGGCCGTATGGACCGCCGGGCTCCGGCGTCACCAGAGGGTGAGGCAGACGTGGACAACGGGCTCGACCGGACCCCCCTGCTGCTCATCGAGGACGACGCCACGATCGGGCGCAACCTGCAGTCCGGTCTGGACAGCCACGGATTCCGTACCCATTGGGCCCGGACCGCTGCCTCCGGGCTGGGCCACGCCCGCACCAACCCCGTCAGGGTGCTCCTGCTCGACCTCGGCCTGCCTGACCTCGACGGGGTAGAAGTCGCCCGGACGCTGCGCACCGAGCATCCCGACCTGCTCATCGTGATGCTGACCGCACGATCCGACGACCTCGACGTGATCATCGGTCTCGACGCCGGCGCCGACGACTACCTGACCAAGCCCTTCCGACTCAGCGTGCTGCTCGCGCGCCTCCGCGCCCACCTTCGCACGCGCGTTCCGGTACCGCCAGAGACGACGATGCTCAGGGTGGGTGAGCTGACGGTCGATCTCGCCGCTAGGCGATGTCGTCTGGCGGGCAGCGAGATCGTGCTGCGCCCGAAGGAGTTCGACCTGCTCGCAGCCCTGGCCCGCCACCCCGGAGAAGCGGTCAGCCGCGAAACCCTGATGTCGCAGGTCTGGGACGAGAACTGGTTCGGTTCGACGAAGACCCTCGACGTGACGATGGCAGCACTACGCCGGTGCCTCACCGGTGCAGGATCAGACAACCAAGCAGCATCCGTCCCACCAGCCATCACGACCCTCCGTGGTCATGGGTATCGGCTCGAAGAGCCGCCCTGACGTGGACCACCCTCGTCGAACGCGGCGACCGGAGCGAGGACTCAGGGTCCTCTCAGCCTCGTCCCGACACCATGACGTCTCGACGGTCACCGGCGACGGCAGGTGCGCATAGGGGAGCATGTGCGGGATCGCCGGTTACTACGGCCTGGGAACGAACCGTATCGACGACGGCCTGTTGGAGCGGATGGGAGCGGCCCAACACCACCGCTGACGGCCGGTACACGCTGGCCCACAACGGCGAGGTCTACAGCTATCGCGAACTGCGGACCGAGCTCGAGGGTCTGTCGCGCACGTTCGCGACCGAGAGTGACACCGAAGTGGTGCTCCCGGCGTTCGCCGAGTGGGGCGCGAAGGCGTTCGACCGCTTCAACGTCATGTCCCAGGTCGACCCCGGATGCCGGCGACGCCTGGCTCTTTCTGAGCGAAAGCAAACCGATCCTCGTCAGCGGGCTCTGCAAACGATCCCCATCGACCCCACCACCTACATGACACCCGCATGACCACTGCCCAGACCCGAGTTCGAACGTGTCCGGCGCGCGGGACCCGAACGGCCAGGAGGCCCTCATGACAGCTTCACCCCGTGACATCGACGCGAACCGGATGCCGGTGACGGTCAGCGCGCCCCGGCTCCCGCGGGTGCTGCTGGGCGTCACCGGAGTGGTGCTGCTCGTCGTGGGGCTCGCCGTCGGCTTCACGGTGAACTCCATCGGGGCCCGGAGCAGCAGCACGATCAGAAGCCCCAGCAGAGCGAGCAGGACCAGGCGGTGCGGGACACGGCCGCGCCGGGCGCCTCCGAGCGGGTTGACCTCTTGGGCCGGCGGGCCTCGCGTCGCACGGTCATCGTCGCGGCCACCGGGCCCGACCTGCAATCGGGCTCGGCAGAGGAGCTGGGGATCCGGTTGGACACTGGCCGGTCCTGACGCGGGCCACGGGACCCGTTGTGGCAGAGTAAGAGCGGCCCGATGGTGGGGATGGTCAGCGTGGAGGACTGACCCCAGGACCTCCACGCGCGGGAGCTCCCGGAGGACTGTGAGGGCGACCTCATCATCGGCAAAGGCGGAGAGAGAATTTCTCACAGAGCCTCGACGCTGATCGAGCGGGTCACCTAGCTGACCTGCATCCGCGCACTCCCGCTGGGTAGGCCGGCGACGGTGTTGCCGGCGAAGTTCGCCCGCCTCCACCGCCTGGGACCAGGGCTGCGGGATGGCCCAGCAGGCCCACATCGCGACGGTGCGACCTGCTGGTGCTCGCGGACCCTCATCTTCCGGCGTGAGCAGCGACGAACGTGCACTTCCCTTCTTGGACAGACGTCACACCCGGACAGACGAGCACATCACCCACAGATCTCCGACGCCGCGTACCGAAGCGCGGACCAGCTCACCCGACGCTCCCGTGGCCAGAGTTTCGAGATCAACTCGGGTCGAAAGACGTTGCGAGCCGCTCGGAGCAGGGATCGAACATCGCCCGGCTCTTTAGCGACCCAACACTTCTCAGTGAGAGCCCGTGCATACCACCCAAAAGTCACAAATATCACCTTCGAGCGGGGACGATCTTGTGATCTACACCACACTTTTGTGTGATCTCCGGTCTTGACGGAGGGAAGGCGATCACTGTCAGAGAACTACCATATTTACGATTTCTTTACGAGTTCATGACTACTTCATTACTAGATACAAGCAATCACCTGTTCCCTGTCTCGGGCCAAATCTCAGCCTTCCAGGGGAGACCGCAGCTCGCCAGCGGAACCTGAACTCGGGGACACTTCGTCAGGAGATTCCTACCGTGAAACCACAGATTGGCTGGCCGATGGCAGCGTTGGCCGTCCTCGCGTTGTCCCTCGGGCAGTCGGCCGCGACAGCCGCTCAACCCCTCACCGTGCAAGGCTCTCCCGGCCTCGCGGCGACCACTGCAGCTATGGGCGACGAACCGCCGTGCGGACAGGCCGCAACCTCCCCCAGGCCAACGTTCTTCAAGGATGAGGTCGCGCAGCCACCGGTGGCCGCGCCCGACTCACCCAACCATTACACGCTGACTGCGCACCTGGGCTCACACACGTTCAGCAGCGACTGGCCGGCGGTTCCGAGCTTGGGATACAGCACGGCCAACGCGAGGGTGGACTACCTCGGCCCGACGATCGTCACCAAGAAGGGCGCACCGATCAACGTGACGATCAAGAACGCACTCCCACCCGCCGGAACCCAGATGTTCCAGTTCGGGGGTCTGCCGACCCACAACAACATCGTCCTGCACCGGCACGGTGGCCTGCAGGCACCCAAGGATGACGGTACGCCGGATCAGATCGTCACACCGGGCGGGTCTCGCACGAACTACTACCCGAACAAGCAGGCGGCTGCGCCGTTGTGGTATCACGACCACGCAGACGCGGTCACCTCGTACAACGTCTACGCCGGCCTCGCCGGGTACATGCCCAACACCGACGCACTCGAGCCGTTCTTCAACTTGCCGAAGGGCGACTTCGCCAAGGCCTACGTGCTGCAGGACAAGTCCTTCAACGCAGACAAGACGCTGTGCTACACCCACGAGTCGCCAGAGTTCTTCGGGGATCTGCCCGTCATCAACGGCACGATCGCACCCAAGCAGACGGTAGAGCCCCGCCGCTACACCGTCACCTTCGTCAACGGCTCCGACTCCCGGTTCTTCAACATGAGCCTTAAGCCCGCTGCCGGCACCACCGGGGCAGCCCCTCAGATGACGGTGGTGGGAAGCGACTCCGGCTACCTGCTGAAACCGGTCAAGGTCAACGCGCAGCTCATCGCCCCCGGCGAGCGATACACACTCGTCTTCGACTTCACCGGCACCACCAGCAACTGGGTTCTCTCCAACGATGCTGTCACCCCCTACCCCGGCGGAGACGAAGGAGTGGCCACCGTTCCCCAGATCATGCGCTTCGACGTCAACGCCCCGCTGACCGGAACTGACCGGTCCACTATCCCGAAGTACATCGTGGAGACCAACAACATCGTGCCGCCCAAGGTCAGTCTGCTGACGGCTCGACTGCGGACCGTTCAGGCTGGCGAGATCGAGGCGGGCATGCCTCTACTGGGCAATGCCAAGGGCCTGCTGAACTTCCCCGATGCCGCGACCGAGACGCCGAAGCTCGGCTCGACCGAGGCCTGGGCAATGCGCAACCACAGCCCCGACTCGCATCCCATCCACGAACACCTCGTCGAGCTGCGCCTGGTCGGACGCTGGCCGGTCAGCCAGTGGTCGGAACAGGACCCGATCACCGGCAGCGCGGTTCCACAGCAGGTCGGCGCCTTTGAGGCCCCCGGTGCCTTCGAGTCGGGGCCGAAAGACACCTTCATCTCCCCCCCGGACTACATCACGGTCTGGGTCGGCCAGTACAACATCGGCGGAACCTCGGTGTGGCACTGCCACATCCTGTCCCACGAAGATGGTGCGATGGTCATGATGATGCGTCCCTTGGTGGTGGGCAGCGCAACCCAGACTCAGCTACCGATGGTCTTCACGCAGGCCAGGCTCGACAAGCTGATTCGCCAGCCGCTGGCGAACTGAGCCGGTGAACGGAACCCGGTGGCCAATCCTGACGGCGGGCCACCGGGTTTTGTCAGAGCCGCGGTCTCGAGCTACAACGTCTGCGAGTGTTTCGCAGGCCCGGGCTGCAGACACCCCGCCCATTGAACAAGAACCCTCAACCACCGAGTCGAGCAGCACAACCCTGCCTCTCGCGACTGCGAACTGGTGTCGAACGCACCTCAGGTGAGCCCGTCCCGGAACCGACTTCGGGGCGCACCTCTTTTCCGTTTATCGGTGGCGAGCGCACGAGACCCGGAAATCCGAGATGAGGACCGCCCGCAGATGATCAGGTGCCAGTCGTGGGCGACCAGCGGGCCTTGACCCGTCCGGTCGGGGGCTACTGGTTGAAGGAGTCGGATGCCTGACCGGATGCGGCTTTCGACTCCGCCCTCCAGAACACCGGTGGGACCGTCGTATGCGGTCGGTGCACGCCTCATTAAGCCTGGGGTCAATGCGGCGATAACGGGCTAACTGCTGCCCCGTAGGCGGGGACGAGCGCAAACACCGGGTGCCCCGCGGCCTCCTTGAGCACATCCTCATCGCAGGAGTGCGCGTCGATGTTCCAGTAAGCCCCCGTGACGGGCACCGAGCGCACATACTCCCGGATCACCGGGACCGCTTGGTCAGGAGCGATCTCGACGGCGTCGTAGAGGTCGACCTGCCGGCCACGACGCAGCGTCGCCATCTTGGACACGCGCAGGTTGCGCACCCAGTTCACCTCGCCGTAGGGCGCCACCAGGTAGCGCCCTGCGCCGGTGTCCATCACGTCGACGGGTACCGACCTCGCGACCCCGGACATTCTGCCGGTGACGGTGAGGATGTGCAGGTAACTCTTGCCCAGACCCACCAGGGCCAGTCCCCTGAAGAGCACGTTTGCCGCTCGCTCCCCCCGGCCCACTCGATACTTCTTCGCCATCGCCCCATCATCACCCTCAACGGTCAGCCGGGCTGACAGGCTCGCGGATCAGCGTTGAGACGGGTGCACCCGATTCTTGCGGAGGTCCGCAAGCCTCGGCTGAACGTCACGACACCACTGTTCGCCAGCTGGCGACCGTTGAGGCCGGCTGGCGGTCGTCACCCCGTCTGATCGGCGGCCCGGGCCGCCTTGAGCCGGAGGTTCTCGGCTCGCACCTCGGCAAAGGTCGCTCGCTCGGCCTCGAGCCACGGCGGCATCTCCTCGAGCAGCGCCTTGATGTCGTCGGAGGTCAGGAACGCAGTGATCCCACCCCGGGACAGACCGGAGTTGGAGATGCCCAGCCGCCGAGCCGCCTCCTGACGCGGATGCGGCCCGTCACGCCGCAACTCGGTGAGCCACTCGGGCGGGTCCGCTTGCAGCGCATTGAGCTCGGCCCGGCTGACGACGCCGTCGCGAAAATCGGCAGGCGTCTCCGCGAGCAGTACGGCGAGCTTCTTCGCGGCCGTCTGTGCCTTCATGGTCTGTGGCTTCGGGGCGCTCATGAGTCCACCCTAGGGTCCGCCCGGATGCCGTTGAGCCGAGGCAGAGCGCACCGCCTTCGTCGTGCCGGCGCGGGCCTGGCTCAGGCGAGCCGCCAGGTAGGGCGCGGTGACGCTGCCCGACTCCTTCGCCACGTCTGCGGGTGGGCCGCTGGCCACCACCTGGCCACCGGCCTCCCCACCTCCCGGCCCGAGGTCGATGACCCAGTCGGCTGTCGCGATGGTGTCGAGGTCGTGCTCGACGAGCACAACCGTGTTGCCCGCGTCGACGAGACGGTGCAGCTGCCTCAGCAGGAGCGCGACGTCGGCCGGATGCAGCCCGGCCGTCGGCTCGTCGAGCAGGTACAGCGCATGGCCGCGGCGGGCCCGCTGCAGCTCGGTGGCCAGCTTGATGCGCTGGGCCTCTCCCCCGCTCAGCTCGGTCGCGGGCTGGCCGAGACGCAGGTAGCCCAGCCCCACCTCCTGCAGGGTCTGCAGGCTCCGGCCGGCGACGGGAACCTCAGTGAGGAAGGTGGCGGCCTCGTCGACCGACAGCGCCAGCACGTCGGCGATGGTCTTTCCCCGGTAGGTGACCTCGAGGGTCTCGGCGTTGTAGCGGGCCCCGTGACACGTGGGGCAGGGCGCGTACGTGCCGGGCAGAAAGAGCAGCTCGACCGAGACGAAGCCCTCCCCCTGACAGGTCGCGCACCGTCCCTCGGCGACGTTGAACGAGAACCTGCCCGCCGCGTACCCGCGAGCACGCGCCTCATCGGTCGCCGCGTAGATCCGGCGGACCGCGTCGAACAGACCCGTGTAGGTCGCGAGGTTCGAGCGCGGAGTACGACCAATGGGCCGCTGGTCGACACGGACCATCCGGTCGAAGGCTTCGAGACCGGAGACGTCGTCGACATCGACCTTCAGGGCCACCTCGGTCTCGTCCGTGCCATCGGAGGGCTGGCCGAGGTGGGCCCGCACGAGCTCGGCCAGCACCTGCGTGACGAGGGTCGACTTGCCCGACCCGGAGACCCCGGTGACGGCGGTGAGCACACAGAGCGGGATGTCGACCGACAGGTCGTGCAGGTTGTGGCGTGACACACCGTGCAGGTGCAGCCACCCCTGCGGTGCGCGGGGGTTCGCCTCGAACGGCGGCACCCGGCCGAACAGGTACTCACTCGTCGCCGAGTCTGCGATGTGCTCGAGCCCGGCCACCGGGCCGCTGTAGAGCACCCGCCCGCCGTTCTCACCGGCGCCCGGGCCGATGTCGACCACCCAGTCGGCGCGACGAACGACGTCAAGGTCGTGCTCCACGACGAAGAGCGAGTTGCCGGAGGCCTTGAGACGGTCGAGCACGTCGAGCAGGGGCTTCGCATCGGCCGGGTGCAGCCCCGCCGACGGCTCGTCGAGCACGTAGACCACGCCGAAGAGCCCCGACCGCAGCTGGGTGGCGATCCGCAGCCGCTGTGTCTCACCCGGCGACAAGGTCGTCGACCCGCGACCGAGGCTGAGATAGCCGAGGCCGAGGCCCCGCAACATCTCGACCCGAGCCACCAGGTCGGCGCAGAGGCGCACCGCCACCTCGGTCGCCTCGCCGGAGTCGGCGAAGGAGGTGGCGGCCCCCACCTCGGTGAGCTCGGCGACCGGACGGAGCAGCGCCACCAGCTCGGTGAACGACAACGCGTTGGTCTGCGCGATGTTGAGCCCTCGGAAGGTGACACCCAGGGATGCCGGCTGCAGCCCGGTGCCATGGCAGATCGGACACGTCGCACTGCGAACGAAACGCATCGCCTTGTCGCGCATCATCTGGCTCTTGGTGTCGGCCAGCACGTGGCGCACATGCTTGCGGGCGCTCCAGAAGGTGCCGTAGTAGTCGCGACCGGTGGAGTCGTCGGGCTCGCCGCGCCGGTCGACGAGCACTCGCGGCTGCTCGTCGGTGTAGAGCAGCCAGTCGCGGTCTGTGCGTGAGAGGTTGCGCCAGGGGGCGTCGACGTCGATCCCGACGGCCTTCGTGACCCGCATCAGGTTCTTGCCCTGCCAGGCGCCCGGCCACGCCGCGATCGCCCCGTCGCGAATGCTGAGCGACGGGTCGGGGACGAGCAGGTCCTCCGCCACGTCGTGCGCCTCTCCCAACCCGTGACACTCGGGACACGCCCCGGCTGCGGTGTTCGGCGAGAAGGCCTCTGCCCCCAGCCGAGGCGCACCGTCGGGGTAGGTGCCGGCGCGCGAGTACAGCATCCGCACCAGGTTGGACAGCGTGGTCAAGGTGCCGACCGTCGAGCGAGAGCTCGGGGCACCGCGCCGCTGCTGCAGGGCCACGGCCGGTGGCAGCCCGGTGATCTCCTGCACGTGCGGGGCCCCCACCTGTTGCAGCAGACGTCGGGCGTAGGGCGCCACCGACTCGAAGTAGCGGCGTTGGGCCTCGGCGTAGAGCGTGCCGAAGGCGAGCGAGGACTTGCCCGATCCCGAGACCCCGGTGAAGGCGACCATGGCGTCGCGGGGGATGTCGACATCGACGTTTCGCAGGTTGTTCTCGCTGGCGCCCGTCACGTGCACGAACGGGTCGGTCGGTTGGCTCACAGGTCGTCCGTACCCTCTGGCGTGTTGCCCTGCTCGCTTGCGTGCAGAGTGCGCCGGTCGCTGCACTACCCTCTGGGAGCCCCTACGTTCCCGAGAGGTCACCGATGCCGGAGCCGTTCCGTGTGCAGTTCGTCGCCGGCGTCACCCCCGACAAGTGGGTGCGGATCTGGACCGCGCGCGTTCCCGGGATGCCCTTGGAGGTCGCTCCGGCCGGCGAGGACCCCGTGCACGACCTGCGCCACGGCGGGTGCTCGATGTGCTTCGTGCGCCTCCCCGTCGAGCGACAGGGTCTGCACGTCATCCCGCTCTACGAGGAGGTGCCGGTCGTCGTGGTGGCCAAGGATCATCCGGTCGCCGCCTTCGACGAGATCGACGTGCGCGACCTCGGGGGGGAGCAGCTGGTTCAGCCGTCGAGCACCGTGCCCGAGTGGCTCGCAGTCACCGCCCCTCAGCTCGCCGATCGCGCCGACGCGATGCCCCCGATGAGCATCAAGGCGGCCGTGTCGGTCGTGGCCGCCGGTTCGGGGATCGTGATCGTGCCGCTGTCGGTGGCCCGCCTGCACCACCGCAAGGACGTCGTTCAGGTACCGGTGCATGGGGTCGCGCCGTCGCGCATCGGGCTCGCCTGGCGCGTCGACGACGACGACGAACGCATCGAGACCTTCATCGGCATCGTGCGGGGACGCACCGAGCGCAGCAGTCGCGGAGAGACGGGAGCGAGGATACCCAACCGGTCTGCGCCCATCCCGACCTCTGCCCCGGCGCCGGCCTCCGGCCAGGGCTCGGGCGCCCGCCATTCGACCAAGCCGACCCGGCGGGGCGGCGCGCCCAAGTCGGGCTCATCGCAGCGCCGCCGGAAGCGACGTTGAGCCGAGACCGCCCGTCGGGGTCAGCGCTGGGTGCGAACCGGGGCCACGAGCTCGATGAGGTCATAGGCTGAGACCCCGACCAGGCTCGGCACCTGCACCGCTCCCTCGATCTGGGGCACCGGCACAATGTGCGGGATGGCGATCGTGGGCACCCCGGCCGCGGTCGCCGAACGGACCCCTGTCGGGGAGTCCTCGAGGGCGACGCAGTCGCGGGGATCGACGTCGATCAACCGGGCCGCGGCCAGGTACGGCTCGGGGTGCGGCTTGCCGTGGCTTACCTCGTCGCCGGTGACCAGAGCCTGGAAGGTACCTTCGGGCAGCGCCCCGACGACCCGGTCGGCGAGCGAGCGCCACGACATGGTCACGAGCAGTGACGGCACCTCGAGCCGGCCCAGCTCGAAGAGCAGCTCACGGGCCCCCGGACGCCACGGCACCTCCGTCGCCACCTGCGCGACGACCCGCTCCAGCAGCCCGTCGACGATCTGGGCGATCGTCAGGTCGATCCCCGACCGGTCGATGATCAGCTGCGCCGACACCTCGAGAGCATTGCCCACCAGCTGATGGGCGAACTCGTCGTTCCAGACCCCCCCGTGGGCGGCCACGAGCTCGTGCTCGGCCTGGATCCAGTAGGGCTCCGTGTCGACGAGCGTGCCGTCCATGTCCCAGAGCACCGCGGCCGGCAGCGACGCCGTCACCGCGTCGGCCGGCACCGTCGCACCCGATCGGGCGTTCTCGCTGGCGTGGCTCATCGTGGATCAGTCCTCCGGGTCGTAGGCGAGGTTCGCAGACAGCCAGCGCTCGGCCTGAGCCACTGTCCAGCCCTTGCGGCGCGCGTAGTCCTCGACCTGGTCACGGCCGACCCGCCCGACCACGAAGTACTGCGACTGAGGGTGCGAGAGGTACCAGCCCGACACCGCCGCTCCGGGCCACATGGCCATGCCCTCGGTGAGCACGATGCCGGTGTTCGCCTCGACGTCGAGCAGCTCCCAGAGGGTCTGCTTCTCGGTGTGTTCCGGACACGCCGGGTAGCCCGGCGCGGGCCGGATGCCGGCGTACTGCTCCTTGATGAGGGACACGTTGTCGAGGCGCTCGTTGGGCGCGAACCCCCAGAACTCCTTTCGCACCCGCTCGTGCATCCGCTCGGCCATGGCCTCGGCGAGGCGGTCCGCCAGCGACTCGAGCAGGATCGCGTTGTAGTCGTCGAGATCCTTGCGGAACGCGGCGACCCGTTCCGCGGCCCCCAGCCCGGCCGTGACGGCGAAGCCCCCGACGTAGTCGCGCAGCCCGGTCTGCTTCGGCGCGACGAAGTCGGCCAGCGACCGGTTCGGCACCCCGTCGCGGTGCTGCCCCTGTTGGCGCAGGTGGTGCAGCCGAACGTGTGGCTCGGCGCGAGTCTCGTCGAGGTAGAGCTCGACGTCGTCACCGACGGCGTTCGCGGGGAAGAGACCGATGACCCCCTTGCCGATCAGCCACTTCTCGGCCACGACCTGGTCGAGCATCTGCTGGGCGTCGTCGTAGAGCTTGCGGGCGGTCGGGCCGCTGACGGGGCTGTTGAGGATGTCGGGGAAGCTACCTTTCATCTCCCAGGCGTTGAAGAACGGCTGCCAGTCGATGTAGCGCCGCAGCTCCTGCAGCGGGTAGTCGTGGAACACCCGGACGTGCTGCGCGGGGGCGCCCGGTCGCACGATGGTGGAGATGTCCTTGTCCTGCTGGAGCAGCAGGCGCGGGCGTGGCGGGTGGTAGTCGTCCCAGCTGAGCGGAGTGCGGTTGGCCTGGGCCTGGTCGAGGGACAGCAGCGGCCGCTCGTGCTTGGTGGCGTGCCGCTCGCGCAGCGCGTCGTAGTCGGTCTTGATGTCGGCCAGCAGCTTGGGTCGCTGCTCGTCGCTGAGCAGGGCGGCGGCCATCGGCACCGAGCGGGAGGCGTCCTTGACCCACACGACGGGGCCGTCGTAGCGCTTGTCGACCTTTACCGCGGTGTGCGCCCGAGACGTCGTCGCACCGCCGATGAGCAACGGGATCGTCAACCCCTGCCGCTGCATCTCGGCGGCGAAGTTGACCATCTCGTCGAGCGAGGGGGTGATCAGCCCCGACAGGCCGATGATGTCGGCGTCGTGTTCCTTGACGGCGTCGAGGATCTTCTGGGCGGGCACCATGACCCCCAGGTCGATGACCTCGTAGTTGTTGCACTGCAGCACCACCCCGACGATGTTCTTGC
>JBDTVJ010000002.1:0-72684 GCA_040007275.1 Terracoccus sp. | reverse complement strand
GCCGTGGGTCAAGGGCTGAACAACCGCGAGATCGCCGCGAGCTTCTTCGTGGCCGAGGCGACGGTCAAGACGCATATCGGGCGCATTCTGGCCAAACTCGGCCTCCGCGACCGGGTGCAGATGGTCGTGCTGGCCTACGAGACCGGCCTGGTGACCATCGGCGAGCGCTGAACGGCATCCGGAAGGGGGCCTGGCCACGGTCAGGATCAACGGGAGGTGGCCCGCCGGGCGGCGCTCAGGAGAGCTTGGCCTGCGCCTTCTTGAGTTTCTTCGCGGCCTTCTTCTCGGCCTTACTGGGCTTGACGTGGGTCAGGGCCTTGGGCAGGTGACCCGTCGAATGGCGGTAGTACTCGGCGGCCTTGCGCTCGGCTGCGATGCGCGCACCGGTCACCAGCATGGCCGACAGCGCCGTGAAGGCGATGACGTCGCGGGTGCGCTCCTGCTCGTAGTCACCCGCCACCGGCACCGGCTTGCCGGTCGCGAACTTCCAGCCCCGCTGAGCGGCGTCGGTGGCCAGCTTCGTGGCACCTACCGTCGCACCGATGCTGAGCACCTTCCAGATCAACCCACCCATCGGGGAATGACGCACCACGTCGGCCGGTGTCTGCTGGTCGGCCTTCTCATCCTTCGAACCCATGCAGTGAATCTTTCACGGGCGCGGGGTAAAGTCACCTTCAGAACGGCACGACAAAACTTCATACGAACGACCCATCACGACAGGGGAGCGCCCTTCAGCGCTGAGAGTGCACCGCCGATCATCGGCGAGCCGCAGACCCTCGAACCTGCTCCGGTTAGCACCGGCGAAGGAAGTCGGTATTTCTCGAGGCAGCCACTCGGCGACGCGAACGCGCCTGCTGGCCGGCAGCCTTCCCCCGGAATCCATCCATCGGACCCGGGAGACCATCCATGAAGAACATCACCGCGTCAGGACCGCTCCGGCGGTGGCGCACCATCGACCTGCTCACCTGCGCGTTTCTCGGGGTGGCGTTCGGCGTCGCCTACTGGGCTTGGGGTCTGATCTACCAGGCTCCCTCGACGGCCGTCTCGGCGGGGTTCCCCCCGTTGAGCGCGCTGTTCGCGTGGCCGTGGCTGGTGGCCGGCATCGTCGGCATGCTCGTCATCCGCCGCCCGGGGGCGGCCCTGTTCACTGAGCTGCTCGCCGCCATGGTCTCGGCCCTCGTGGGCACCCAGTGGGGCCTGACGACCTTGGTCTCCGGCGTCGTGCAGGGCCTCGGGGTCGAGCTCGGCTTCGCACTGTTCGGGTATCTGTCCTTCCGTTGGGTGCCCCTTTTCATCGCCGGCTTTCTCGGTGGCGCCTTCGAGGCTGTCTACGAGTGGTACTCCTACTGGCAGGACTGGGGCTTCGGCTATCGCATCGCCTACCTGTTCCTGCTCGGTGGCAGCGTCGCGATCTTCGGCTCCCTGCTCGCCGTCGGCCTGACGAGAGCGCTCGCCGCCGCGGGAGCGCTCAACCCGTTCCCGCCCGGGCAAGAGGTGCGAGAGCGCCAGGCCGTCTGAGTGGGTGCGCGAGCCCCGAGCCGAGGTGAACCAGTGACGAACCAGCCACAGCCCGAGCTCAGCACACCCCGCGAGCGGCTCCCTACCGGGGCCAGGGTGCAGGTCGATGACCTGCACTGGCGCCCCTACGGGCGCACCCACCCGGTGCTCGACCAGCTGAGCCTGACCATCGAGCCCGGCGAGCGCGTGCTGCTCGCCGGGCCGAGCGGGTCGGGCAAGTCGACCCTGCTTCGTGCCATCGCCGGGCTGCTGCTCACCGCCGACTCCGGCGAGCTCTCGGGCGAGGTGACGGTCGACGGTGAGCACCCTCAGCGCTCACCCGGGTCGGTCGGGCTCGTGCTTCAGGACCCCGGCGCGGGAGTCGTCGCCTCCACCATCGGTCGCGACGTGGCCTTCGGTCTGGAGAACACCTCGCTACCCCGCGAAGAGATGGGTCACGCTGTGCGGGCCGCCCTTGACGAGGTCGGGCTGACGATGACGACCGACAGCTCACCTCAAACGCTGAGCGGCGGGGAGTCCCAGCGACTGGCCCTCGCAGGGGCGCTGGTCATGGTGCCGCGGGTGCTGCTGCTAGACGAGCCCACGGCGATGCTGGATGCCGTCAACGCCCGCTCCGTACGTGAGGTGGTGTCCGACGTGTGTGACCGGCGAGGCCTGACCCTTGTCGTGGTCGAGCACCGGCTGACGGGCTGGGTCGACCACGTCGACCGTCTCGTGGTGCTCAACAGCACCGGCGCAGTCGTGGCCGACGGCCCACCCGCCGCGATCCTGGCTGAGCACGGTGATGATCTCGCCGCCCAAGGCATCTGGGTGCCCGGGCGGCCCGAACCGGAACCCCTCGTCGTCGAGCTCACGCCGGTGCGCGGGGGGGCCTCAGGAGCCCTCGACCCGGGGGACGCGGTCGTGCGTGCCCGCGCCGTCACCGTCGAGCACTCGGGCAGCCGGCTCGGTTGCACGGTGCGGGCGACCGTGGCGGTGCGCGACGCAGACCTCGACGTTCGTGCGGGCGAGGTGGTGGCGCTGGTCGGGCCCAGCGGCGCCGGCAAGTCATCGTTCATGGCGGCGGTCGGTGGGCTGGTGTCACCGGAATCCGGCACAGTTGTGCTTGGCGGCCGGCTTGCGCGGGTGGGGGTGGACAGGGGAGCCGGCCGGCAGGCCCCTGCCGACGAGCGCAGGGTGGTCCCGCCGGCGGACTGGCGCTCTCGCGAGATCGCCCGGGTCGTGGCCTGGGTGCCGCAACGGGCTGCGACCTCCCTGATCGGTCACACGGTTCGGGACGACATCCTGTTGACGCCGCGTGCGCTGGGGCAGGGCGAGACGGCATCCGGTCGGCGGGCCGACGAGCTGCTCGGCGCGCTCGGGCTCGCCCACCTCGCCGGCGTCGACCCCCGTCAGCTCTCGGGGGGCGAGCAGCGTCGGCTCGCGCTCGCGTCGGCCCTCGTGCATTCACCGGCGCTGCTGCTCGCCGACGAGCCCACCGTGGGTCAGGACCGACTCACGTGGTCGGCCGTGTCGGGACTCATCGACGCGGCCCGGCGTGAGGGGGCCGGAGTCGTCGTGACGACCCACGACGAGGGCGTGGTCGAGCGAGCCGACCGAACGGTCGCGGTCAACCGGCCGGAACGCTCCGAGCAGCAGCCCGAGCCCGAGCGCCGGTCGCTCGTCGCCCGGGCGGGGCCCCTCGCGCTGTTGGCGGCGGCGCTCTGCGTGCTGCCGCTGCCGGCCCTGCTCGAGACCTGGCGCCAAGGACTGGTCGTGCTGTCGGTCGAGGTGCTGCTCGGTCTGGTCGGACTCACCGCCGTGGGCACCGGCCGCCGCCCGCGCGGACGGGTGCGGTCGCTGGCCCGACGGCTCGCCCCGGCAGGTCTGGCTGTCGTCGGGGTGGCCTGGTCGTCCTGGCTGTTGGGGGGCCGCGACCTGGAGATCGCCTCCGGCGCCGCGCTGCGAGTGCTGTGCCTGGTGGTGCCTTCGGCGTTCGTCGTCGGCTTCATCGACCCGGAACCGTTGGGAGACCACCTGGCGCAGCGACTGCGACTGCCGGCCCGCCCGGTCGTCGCCGCCACCGCCGCCCTGCAGCGTCTCCAGTCGTTCGACACGCTCTGGACCGAGCTCATGACGACCCGTCGGGTGCGCGGCATCCGGGCTGACCGGGGCCTGCTCGCCCGGGGCCGGGAAGCCGTCGTGGTCACGGGTGGGCTGCTCGTGGGGGCCCTGGGGCAGGCGGCGGTGCTGTCCCTGGCGATGGACGCGCGTGGATTCGCCGAGGCCCGTCGTCGCAGCTGGGCCGGCCCGGCGCCGTGGCGACTGCCCGACACCCTCGTCCTGCTCGCGGGTCTGCTCATCGTGGTGTCCGGCATCGTGGCTCGCATCCTCGTCGGCTGACGGCTGACGGCTGACGGCTGACGGCTGATGGCTGGCCGACGTGCCCGGGTGGGCGACCGGCGTGTCCCGGCGCGGAGGCGATGGTGCGCGGGGGGCACAATGGAGGAACCACCACCCATGCCGCCCAAGGGGGCCACTCGCTTGCGCCAGACGCCCCACCGACGACCCGTCGCACGGTATCCGAGTCGACTCGCCGCCCTGACGCTGTCGGTAGTCTTGGCCACCGTCCTCTCCGGCTGCGGTCAGCCGTCGCCCTCCGACTCCGCCGACGGGGTGGACGCGACCGTGAGCGTGGCCCTGCAACCCACGCTCCGGCCCGACACGAGCACTCCCGACACCCTCGATCCCTCGGCCCCGAGCAGCGGTGGCCTCTTCGACGCGTCGCAGGCCCTGGTCAGCGAGGCCTGTACCGCGACCGGCGACGCCTGGAGCTTCACTGGCCGTCTCGAGAACACCGACACCGCCGAGCACGCCTTCACGGTCGGAGTCTTCGTCACGGCCACGGCCGACGGCACCCAGATCGGCGGCAAGGAGATCGTGGTCACGGTGCCGGCCGGTGGTTCCGCCCCGGTGGCGGCGAAGAACTTCTTCACGGGCCGCACCAAGGGCGTCGAGTGCCTCACCGGCGTCACGGTCAAGGCGGACGACTGAGGTGCGGCTCTACCTGACGCGTCACGGCCAGACCTCGGCCAACGTCGCACGACAGCTCGACACCGCCGTGCCCGGGCACGACCTCACCGACCTGGGTCGGCAGCAAGCCACTGAGTTGGCCCAGAAGATGCAAGGCCAACCCCTCACCGCCATCTACAGCTCCGACCTCGTGCGCGCGCAGCAGACGGCAGCGCCCCTCGCCGACGATCTCGGCCTGGAGGTCAACACCCTCGGTGGGCTGCGTGAGATCCAGGCCGGCGACTGGGAGATGACCACGGACTGGATGCCGTTCGTCGAGGCCGTGGGGCGGTGGGGGGTCGACCCCCACGAACGCATCCCCGGTGGCGAGAGCGGGGTGGAGTTCATGACGCGATACGCCGAAGCCCTGCACCAGATCGTGTCTGACGTGCACTCCCGCGACGTACGTGCTGCCGCGCTGGCGGTCAGCCACGGAGCCGCCATGCGCGTCTGGTGTGCGGCCGCCCTCGGGATGCCCCCCGACTGGTTCACCGGTCGGGCCCTCGGCAACACGCTGGTGGTGACGCTCGAGGGCGGCCCCGAGGGCGACTGGAGACTGCTGGCCTGGGGCGACGAACCTGTCATCATCCGCTGACGGGGTCGGGTCGGGTCAGGGCACGGATGCCGGTCGGGGCACAGATGGTGCCCGCCGTTCGCTGACAACGACCACGGCGCGGGTTCACACTGTCACGGTGAGTGGCTCTGGCTTCGTCGACGAGGCTCCGGGGGCCGACCCGAACCGAGGGGCCGGCCGAGGGGATCGACGTCGCGCGTGGCGGCTCGGCGGGTTCTTCACCACGGTGGTGCTGGCCCTGCTCGTCTTCGGCGGCTGGGCCTGGACCTCCCGGGCGCACGCCGATGACCTTGCCGCCTTCGAGGTCTTGAGTACCGAGTTCGACGTCATGGACCGTAGCCTGACCCCCCAGCGGCACAGCGCGATCGCACCCTGTCGTGAGCAACCCGACGGCATCGTCACCCGCACCTACTCCGTTCAGGACGGCTCCGGCGTCAAGGAGCTGGTGATCTACCTGAAGGGGACCGGCTGGGGCGAGGTCGTGAGCGCACCGCCCGCGGTCGCCACCATGACCAGATTGGTGGACGGCCACGGGCAGTCGCTGACGCTCGTCAAGGACGACCACTCGACTCTTCCGCTGTCGCTCACGGCCTCCAGCGCGGGCAGCGCCATCGGTTGCCTCCTGCGTTGACGGTGGGCTGCGGCAGCGGGTGGAGCAGCGGGGGTCGGTGTCCGCCATTCGTCGTCAGCCCCGGCACGGGTTGCGAGTCACCGGGTCCGACGGCCACATGGCGAGAATGACGCAGCGATCGGCATCCGTCAGTGACACTCTGGTCGGCATGCGCCCGGTCACCCAGTCACGCAAGCTGCAGGACGTCTGTTACGAGATCCGCGGCCCTGTCATGGCTGAGGCTCGTCGTCTCGAGGACGAGGGCCACCGCATCATCAAGCTCAACATCGGCAATCCCGCCCCGTTCGGCTTCGAGGCGCCGGAGGACATCCTCGTCGACGTCATCCAGGAGCTGCCGACGGCGCAGGGATACAGTGACAGCAAGGGCATCCTGTCAGCGAGGCGGGCGATCAAGCAGCACTACGAGGTTCGCGATTTTCCGCCCGTGAACGTCGAGGACATCTACCTCGGCAACGGCGTCAGCGAGCTCATCGTCATGGCCATGCAGGGGTTGCTCAACAACGGTGACGAGGTGTTGCTGCCGGCACCCGACTACCCGCTCTGGACCGCCGCGACGAGTTTGGCCGGTGGCCGACCGGTGCACTACGTGTGTGACGAGCAGGCTGGGTGGACGCCCGACCTGGCTGACCTCGAGAGCAAGATCACCGACCGCACGAAGGCGATCGTCGTGATCAACCCCAACAACCCGACCGGGGCCGTGTACCCGCGCGAGGTGCTCGCGGCGATTGCCGAACTGGCCCGCGGGCACGAGCTGATCCTGATGGCCGACGAGATCTACGACAAGATCCTGTACGAGGATGCCGTGCACACCTCGGTCGCGGCGCTCGCCCCCGACCTGCTCTGCCTGACCTTCAACGGACTGTCGAAGGCCTACCGGGTGGCTGGCTTCCGCTCCGGCTGGCTGGCGTTGTCGGGCCCGAAGGAACACGCACGCAACTACATCGAAGGTCTTGACATCCTCGCCAACATGCGGCTGTGCGCGAACGTGCCCGCGCAGCACGCGATCCAGGTCGCGCTCGGCGGTTACCAGTCGATCAACGAGCTGATCCTGCCCGGCGGCCGGTTGCTCGAGCAGCGCAACGTCGCGTGGGAGCTGCTGAACCAGATCCCCGGCGTGTCGTGCACCAAGCCCGAGGGGGCGCTCTACCTCTTCCCCCGCCTCGACCCCAAGGTGCATGCCATTCACGACGACGAGCGGTTCGCGCTCGACCTGCTGCGTGACCAGAAGCTGCTCGTGGTGCAGGGCACCGGCTTCAACTGGCCGACCCCTGACCATCTGAGGCTCGTGTTCCTGCCTCGCGTCGGCGAGCTCGAGGACGCCGTGGGAAGACTCGAGAAGTTCCTCTCGACCTATTCGCAGTAGTTCGGCTCGAGCCGCTGCGGTGGTCAGGGTCGGGGTCGGGTGGGGTCACGCTCAGGGTTCAGACAGGGACACCCCCGATGGTCTCCGGCCTGATGAGCGACCACGGTAGGGGCATGTCCTCCCACCGAGATGCTCACCGCTGGTTCGTCGCGGCAGCCGCGGTCGGGCTTGCGCACGCTCTGCCCAGCCTCTACTGGGCCTTGGGCGGAACCGCGCTCGTCTCGACGATCGGCGCGTGGGCGGCCGACTGGCAGCGCCAGGCTCCGGTGCAGGTGATGGTGCTGCTGCTGATGATCTTCGTGCTCAAGCTGGCGGGCGCGCTGCTTCCCCTGGCCAACGAGCGGGGTCGGCTGCCGGCCCCCCGACTGTGGCGCGGCCTGTTCTGGGGCGCCGCCGGGGTGCTGGTGGCCTACGGCGCCGTCAACGTCGTCGCAGCGCTCGCCGCGTTGACCGGGGTCGTGGACGGGGGTCCGACGATGGATACTGCAGCCCTCATGGGCCACGCGTTGCTCTGGGACCCGCTGTTCCTGCTGTGGGGCCTGCTCCTCGGTAGAGGCTTGTGGATGGGTCGGTACGAGAGGACCAGCCGGGCCCGAGCGATGGGTGACCGAGTAGCCTCCGCGGCATAGCTCAGCCGGGCCAGCCGGGTCCGTACGCGGCCCCTACCCCATACGGTTCCTGGCCCACCAGGTGATGAGCAGGCCGAGGCCGATGCCCCAGATGATGGTGAAGACGAGGCTGAGCCCAATGGCGAGGACGGCGTACCGGCGTCCGGCGCGCTTCTCGCGGGCCAATGAAAGGCCCGCGAGCGCGAGGGCCAGCAGCTGCGGTAAGAAGACGAACCCGAAAACCACGCCAACCATCGAGACGGCAAGGGCCCCGCGGGCCAAGGGCGCATCGGAGGCGAGGGAGAACCGCTCACCGGGCAGGCGGTCGACGGCCTCGGGCGACGACGGGGGATGATCGGGCTCCGTCACGCGTTCAGAGTAGCGATGGAGATCCCCATGGCCCCCACCGACACTGCCCCCGACTGTCGAGAACCGTTGCGGCCGAGCGAGGCACAACACCTCGACCGCCCGGCGGTCAGGCTCCGTCTCCGGGCGGCGCGTGTCGGGTGGGTGCTGCTCGGCGCGTTCGCCTTCGCGGGACTCGCGGGACTCGCGGGCCTCGCAGGGTGCAGCGCCCCAGCGAACCTGCACGACCTGCCCCCTGACATCGCGGCGGCCAAGCCCGACATCACTGCCGAACAGGCCGACTTCGTGCTCGACGCCAACCGGCAGGGGGCGGCGATTGCGGCGGCGAGCCTCAACGACGATCTCGAGTCGGGCACCGCCACGTGCTGGGCGCTGAAGAACGGCGGCATCCAGCTTCGTCAGCTCGCGGTCGACGACAGCGGCCGGCCGCTGGGCAACTCCGGTGACGCCCTACGTACGAAGGCGTTGATGGCTGCCGGCATCCGGGCGTTCTGCCCCGACTACAGCGACCAGATCGGTCAGCTGAAACTGCCCTGACCCGTTGTCGGCACTGGTCGAAGCATGCGGCGGCGCCCGGGCGCGGCGGAATACCTCGACCGGGGCGGCGGGTTGTCGCAGTCGTGACCTCATCAACGCGCGCCCGGCTCAACATCCTCGATCTCGTCCCCGTGGTGGAGCACGGAACTGCGGCCGAGGCCATCGAGTCGACGGTCGATATCGCGCGACACGCAGAACAGTGGGGCTACCAGCGGTACTGGATGGCGGAGCACCACAACATGCGCGGAGTGGCCTCGAGCTCGACGGCGGTGCTCATCGGGCACGTCGCCGACCGCACCGACACGATCAGGGTCGGGGCCGGCGGCATCATGCTGCCCAACCACGCGCCTTACGTCGTGGCCGAACAGTTCGGCACCCTCGCGACCATCCACGGTGACCGCATCGACCTCGGGCTGGGACGGGCGCCGGGCACCGACCCGCTCACCTCCCGGGCGCTACGCCGCAACGACGCCGCCGCGGTGAACTTCGCCGGCGAGGTGGAGGAGCTGATCGGCTTCCTGGGTGCACCCGACGCCGAGGCGAAGGTGCGGGCGTTCCCGGGCGAGGGGACCAACGTGCCGGTCTGGATCCTCGGTTCGAGCCACGGTGGTGCCCAGGTGGCCGCCGCGATGGGTCTGCCCTACTCGTTCGCCTCCCACTTCGCCCCGGCCGCCCTGATGAGCGCCCTCGAGGTGTACCGCACCCGCTTCCAGCCCTCCACACAGCCGAACGGCCTCGACGCCCCGCGCACCATGGCGGCGGCCAACGTCATGGTCTCCGACACCGCCCAGGAGGCCGAGCGCCTCTTCACCAGCGTGCTCAGCCGCTTCCACGGCATCATCACCGGCCGGCGCACGGGCCTGACCAAGCCCGAGGGTGACGTCGCGCAGCTGATGGCCACGTGGACGCCGAACGAGCGCGCGATGGTGTCAGACATGGTCCGGGTCTCGTTCGTGGGCACTGCCGACCAGGTGCGCGACCGGCTTGAGGAGTTCACCGGCGCCACCGGGGTCGACGAGGTCATCGTGACCTGTGGTGCCTACGACCACGACGCCCGGCTGCGCACCTTCGAGTTGCTGGCCGACGCGTGGCAGTGACGGGCTGACGACGATGCCGGATGCCGGCCCGGCGGTCTGCGGCGATCTGGGAGGCTGATGGCATGAGCGATGACCGGCCCGACGCCAGAGACGAGCGAAGCGTGACCTTGACCCGCGACAGCGTGGGTCGCTATACCGTGCGCAACGGGCGCGGCGGCGCCATCACGACGAGCTCGGGCACCGGCGAGCTGTCGCCGGTCGAGCTGCTGCTCGCCGGGGTGGCGGGCTGCACCGCGGTCGACGTCGACACGGTGACGAGCCGTCGGGCCGAGCCCGAGAGCTTCGAGATCGAGGTGACGGCCGACAAGGTGAAGGATGAGAACGGTAACCACCTGAACGACATCGAGATCACCTTCCGGGTGCGCTTCCCCGAGGGCGAGAGTGGCGACGCAGCCCGCAAGATCCTGCCCAGCCTGGTGCGGCGCAGCCACGAGGAGTTCTGCACGGTGAGCCGCACGATCATGCTCGGTGCCGACGTCTCGGCCACCATCGAGTAGCCCCACCCCCCACCCAGCCCACTGAACACAGCGTTCGTGCTCGAAAGCGCTGTTGTAACAGTGAGTTCGAGAGCGAACGCTGCGTTCAGTGGGCTGTGGTGGGCTTGCTGGGGGGGGCTAACGGGGTGGGTGGCGGCGTCATGTCAGCCGAGGCGGCGCACGGTGAGGATCTGCTCGGCCCGACCGACCGGCCCCTGCTCGTCGTGGAGCGTGGTCGAGGTGAGCCCCAGGCCGGTGGCGCCCATGGTCACGCGGGTGTCGAAGCCGACCCACCCAGTCGGCCCGGGCACCGGCTCCCGGAACAGGTGGATGACGAGGTCGACGTTCGGGAACATCCACTCGAGGGGTGAGGCCCGCACGGCGATGCCGTTGGCCGTGTCGACGAGCCGCACGAGGTCAGCGGTGGGCGAGCAGGGCTCGCCGTCGAGGAGGGCGTTGTCGGTGCGGATCCACGCCCGCGTACGACCGGGCCGCGCGGTGGGGTCGGAGCGGATCTGAAGCCCGGCGATGTAGCCACCGGCCCACGTGGCGCTACCCGCCCACGGCTCGAAGGCCTCGGGACCGGGCATGGGGTCGAGCTCCACCCCGGCCACGGGCGAGCTGTCGTGGGTCGACAACCGCCAGGCCTGGGCTCTCACGACGGCCCGGTCGTCGACCGACAGCGTGGCCTCGACGAGCTCGATGGTGCGGCCGGGTCTCGACGTGCGCACCGTGACCAGACTGGGCCGGGCGGGGATGAAGCCGAGGATGTCGAAGTTGACCCGCGCCAGCTGCAAACCGTCTCGCGGTTCGTGGGCGTCGATGGCGTGAACGAGGATGCCGCTCACGGGAGCCATGTGCTGCTCATCGACCCGCCAGGCGCCCTGGGCCTGCAGGGTGGGCTCGAACAGGTCGGCCCCGACACGGCGGTAGAAGGCCGGAGTCGACGGGTCGAGGGAGAAGGGCACGGGCGGCTCGGGGGTCACCGGACCAGCCTAGGAGCCGGTCGCGTCGGGCAGTCTCACCCCGAGGCCCAGGTCGACCATGCGCACCAGCCGTGGTGCCATCTCCTCGACGAAGCTGGGCGGCAGGTCGCGCAGTGGCCCTTCGAGGGCCAGCATGGCCAGACCGTGCACGGCCGACCACGCCAACATCTCGGCGCCGGGCCGCTGGTCGGGCGGCAGCACGCCGATCTCCAGCATCTCGTCGAGCGTGTCGCCCAGCAGCTGGAACGGCGTGCGACCACAGGCTCCGGCGGCCTCGGGTGATGCCGACCTGCTCAGGTCGGTGGGCACGGCGAACGCGGTGCGGAACAGGCCCGACTCGCTCATCGCGAACCTCAGGTAGCCGACGCCGACCGCGCGGAACCGGGCCCGGGCGCGCGGCCCCGCCTCTGCCCCACCCCCGACCGCCTCGATCTCGGCGGAGATGACGTCGGCCGCAAGGGACTGGGCCCGCGAGACGACCTCGTCGAGCAGTGCGTCGCGGTCGACGAAGTGACGGTAGGCCGCGTTGGCCGACACCCCGACCCGCCGCGTCGCCTCACGCAGCACCACGGCATCCGGTCCACCCTCGCGGGCGAGGTCGAGTCCAGCGTCGAGCAGCGCGCGGCGCAGGTCTCCGTGGTGGTAGGTGGACCGCCCGGCCGCGGCGGGCGACCCGGTCTGGGAAGCGATCGACGGCGTCACCCCTTCATCATCCCTCTCGGCCGGTCAGCCCGCGGGGTGGGGCCTCGGCACGGCGATGCCCTTCTCCTGCAGAATCTTTCGCAGGACGTCGGGGTGGTTGGTGATGATGCCGTCGACGCCGAGGTCGATCAGGCGTGTCATGTCGTCGGCCAGGTCGACGGTCCAGGGGATGACCGTGAGGCCGGCGGCGTGAGCCTGGGCCACCATGGCGGCGTCGACCGGGAAAGTGAACTCGGGTGACACGGCCACCACCCCGTCGATGGTCTTCGCCGCCCGCGCGAGGCTGCCTCCGACGTCGTCGACGTCCACCCCGCCAAGCCAGGGCGAGGCTTCGGGCGACCCGATCTGGAGCTGGTCGCGCGAGCTGAGGGCGACGAGACGGGCCCGGGGGGCGATGGCATGAACCTGCTTGAGGCTCTCCCAGTCGAACGACTGGATCGTCACGCGGTCGCTCATTCCCGCCGCCGTGATGACCGCCCAGGTGCGCTGGGCGTAGACGTCCCGGGGCACGGTGACCTCGAGGTCATCGGCCCGGCTCTTGATCTCGACGTTGGCCGACACGTTGTCGGCGCCGCGCTTCTTCAGCAGGGCGAACACATCGGCCAGCTCAGGTATCGCAGCCACGACGGCGGTCTGCTTCGGGAAGGCCTTGTCCACCTGGTAGCCGCACTGCAGGGTCTTGACCTGGGCGAGGGTCAGCAGGCGCCATGGTTTGCCCGCGTAGGGGTAGAGCGGGTCGCCCGCCGCGGCCGGCGACGTGTCACGGCAGTTGGCCTCGTTCACGCGGGTGTCGTGCGAGACGATGACGTGCAGGTCCTTCGTCACCTGCACGTCGAGCTCGAGGGTGGAGACGCCGAGGTCGAGGGCCCGACCGTAGGCCGCCAAGCTGTTCTCGGTCGTGAGGGCCGCGCCGCCACGGTGCGCCTCGAGGTCGAACGCTGCGCGCAACCGGGTCGGGGCTGCTGCGGGCGCTGGGCTGAACGTCGTGCGCTCGGCGGCCGGAGAACCGCAGGCCGCCAGCACGAGAGCCCCGACCACGGCGCCGGCGGCGGATATCGCAGCGACCAGGGTGCGGGAGCGCCGCCCGGACCCGGTCGGCCAGAGGTAGCCTCGTCGAGCGTGCTGCATCGGTCTCCTGTCGTCGGTCCTGACTCTACGACGACGGCCGGGCGGGCTCAGAAACCGAACCGCCGAGCGGTCGCCTGAACGGCCTGGGCCGAAGCATGCAGACCAGCCAGCTCAAGCTCGGTCATCGGCACCTCGATGCGGTCGCCGACGCCACCGGCGTGCACGACGGCCGGCACGGAGAGGCAGACGTCGCGCAGGCCACGGTAGCCCTCGAGGAGGGAGGAAACGGGCAGGATGCGCCGCTCGTCGTTGACGATGGCCTCGAGCACTCGCACGGCGGCCAGCCCGATGGCGTAGTTCGTGGCGCCCTTGCCGGCGATGACGCGGTAAGCGGACTGAACGACGTCGGTAGCGATCCCGGCCAGGGCCGGGGCGTCGAAGAGGGGGCTGCCGTCGGGGCCCTTCCACTCCAGCAACGGTACCGAGCCGATCATCGCCGATGACCAGACGGCGATCTCGGAGTCACCGTGCTCACCCACGACGTACGCGTGGATGTTCTGGGCGGCCACCGCGGTTCGTTGGGCCAGCACGAAGCGCAACCTCGACGAGTCGAGGACCGTGCCCGAGCCGAAGAGCCGCTCGGGCGGCAGGCCCGAGATCGACAGGGCGGCGTAGGTCACAACGTCGACCGGGTTGGTCACCATCACGTGCACGGCATCGGGCGCCGTCTCGACCAGACGTGGCATGAGCTCACGCACGATAGCGATGGTCGACTCGGCGAGGTCGAGGCGCGTCTGGCCCAGCTTCTGCTTGGCGCCGGCGGTGAAGACGACGACGTCGGAGTCGGCCAGCACGGCGATGTCGTCGGAGCCCTGCACGCGCGCCATCGGCACGAACTGGATGCCTTGCCCGAGGTCGAGCGCTTCAGCTTCCACCTTGTCCCGGTTGATGTCATAGAGGGCCACGGTGTGGGCCGCCCCCCGAATCAGTGCTGCGTAGGCCAGCGTCGAGCCCACCGCACCGGCACCGACGATGCCCAGCTTGATGCTCTTACGCCGCGGCACCACGGTGGGGGACTGGGTGGTGGTGGGGGTTTCGTCGCTCACGGTGGGCCTTCGGTTCGGTCCGCGCCCGGGTAGGGCCTGACGACCGACAGGCTAACGTCGGACGGGTCACCCGCGTCGTCGGCGTTCGCGTGACCGTGTGACCATGAGGGGTGGGTTCTGCGTCGAAGGCCGAGTCGTTCCTCACCGGCTACCCGGTGCTGCCGCCGCCGTTGCGTCGGCCGGTCGTCTTCGACCAGGTGTGGCGAGACGTCACGTTCGTGCACTGGCCGGTGGAACCAGGCTCGGTGGCCCACCTGTTCCCGGCGGGGACGCGGCCCGACGTCTTCGCCGACGGCCGCACCTACGTCGCGCTCGTACCGTTCGTCATGGACGGCATCCGGCTCGGGCGGGCGCCCTCGCCCCGAATCCCTTGGCTCGGCAGCTTCCTCGAGACGAACATCCGCCTCTACTCGGTTGACGACGAGGGCCGACACGGGGTGCTGTTCCGCTCTCTCGAGACCCAGCGACTGCTCGTCGTGCCGGCGGCCCGGCTCGGTCTGGGGATCCCGTACACGTGGGCCCGGCTGTCGCTGCGCCGCGACGGTGACGTCGTGACGTACACGAGCCGACGCCGGATGCCGGACCGCGGGCTGAGCAGTGTGCTGTCGGTTCGAGTCGGTGAACCGGTAGCGCCGAGTCCGCTCGAGACGTGGCTGACCGCGCGTTGGGGTGCCCACACTCGAGTGGCCGGCCACACGGTGTGGGTGCCGAACGAGCACGAGCCGTGGCCGCTGCGAACGGCCGAGGTGCTCGACCTACGCGACGACCTGCTCGGGGCGAGCGGGGCCAGGCCGACGGGCGAACCCCTGCGTGGGCTCTTCTCCGAGGGCGTGGCGACCCGTTTCGGACGTCCCTCTCTCGTCGCGTGACCGGTCAGGAACCGGGGAACAGCTCGCTGACGCACTCGGCGAACATCGTGGTGTGGGCGTCGACGTCGGCCCGGGTGGTGTCGGGACACATCAGCGCCATGTTGTGGAACGGCGTCAGCAGGATGCCCCGGTTGAGGGCGCGGAGGTGGAGCAGCTGCTGCAGCTCGAAGTCGTCTGACTCGGCGGCGTCGCGCCCACTGCGCGGTGGAAGACCCGAGAAGGTGTACTCGGCCCGGGCGCCCAGACGCGTCACGCACCAGTCGGCGCCCACCGCCTCGATGCCGGCCTGCACACCGTCGGCCCACGCGTCGGCCAGCGGCACCATGTGGTCGTAGGCCGATGGGGTCATCACCTGCTCGAGCGTCGCCCTCATGGCCGCCATCGAGAGGCCGTTGCCGGCCAGGGTGCCGCCGATCCCGCCCACGTCGATGTCCTCCAGCAGGATCGATCGGGCGATCCGATCGGCCACCTCGCCACTGAACCCGAAGGTGCCGCAGGGCACGCCGCCTCCGATCGACTTGCCGATGACGAGGAAGTCAGGCTCGAGACCGTGCTGGCCGGTGTAGCCCGAGGGGCCGGCGCAGATCGTGTGCGTCTCGTCGTTGATGAGCAGGGCGCCGTGGCGGGTGGCCAGCTCGCGAACCGCCTCGTTGTACCCCGGTTCGGGCAGCACGATGCCGATGTTGGTCAGGGCGGGCTCGACCAGGACGGCGGCGACGTCGCCGTGCGCCAGGGCGGCATCCAGCGCCTCGAGGTCGTTGAAGGGCACGACGCGCGTCGTCTCGGACGTGTCGACCGGAGCGCCGATGTTGCCACGGCGGTCAACGGTGCGGCCGTCGTCGGACAGCGTGGCGAAGGCCTCGTCGACCGACCCGTGGTAGCAGTAGTCGTGCACGACGACCTTGGAGCGGCCGGTGAGGTGGCGGGCGTACCGAATCACGTGCCGGTTGGCGTCTGTGGCGGTCAGGGTGAACTGCCAGTAGGGCAGGCCGAAGCGCTCGGCCAACCCCGCGGAGACCACGATGGAGTCCTCGGTGGGCAGCATCGTGGTGATGCCTCGAGTGAGCTGGCGTTCGATGGCGGTCACCGTCGCTGCGGGGCTGTGGCCCATCATCGCCCCGGTGTCACCGAGGCAGAAGTCGATGTGGTCGATGCCGTCGGCGCAGGTGAAGTGGGCCCCGGCGGCTCGGTCGACGAAAACGGGGAAGGGCCCCGGCCACTTGGCCATCCAGCTCATCGGCACGCCGGCCGGCATGTGCTGGCGCGCGCGGTCGGCCAGCGCCTCCGAGCGTGGCCGGGCGGCGGCGAACGTGGAGCGCTCGCGCTCGAGCAGCTGGGTGAGACGGGCACGGTCGACGGAGGTCATGACCGGCATCCTGCCCCCTTTCCGCGGTGATCGAAAGAGGGCGCTCGTGATGACGGCCTTCGGATCCAGTAGGTGCACCCCCGGTTTTGATCAGGATCAGTGGGCAGAATCGCCCTCGCGCCACGACTCCAGTAGCGGCATACTCAGGCCATGCCCGACACTGGATACCGTGGTCTCAGCCTGTGGCACGAGAGCGTCGACGACGACCTCACGCCTCGACCTCGCCTGTCGGGCGACATGGACGTCGACGTCGCCATCGTCGGGGCCGGGTACACCGGCCTGTGGACGGCCTACCACCTGCTCGCGGCCGATGCCTCCATCCGCATCGCGGTCATCGAGGCGGAGATCGCCGGTTTCGGGGCCTCGGGCCGCAACGGCGGGTGGTGCTCCGCACTGTTCCCGACCTCCCTGCGACGGATGGCGGCCGAGGGAGGTCGTGACGGCGCGGTGCGGCTGCAACAGCAGCTGCACGACACGGTTCCCGAGGTGGGCCGCATCGCCGAGCGCGAGGGCATCGACTGCCACTTCGACCAGGGCGGGTACCTCTCGGTCGCCCGCAACACCGCCCAGCTCGAGCGCGAGCGGGAGGAGGTCTCCGAGTACGCAGCCTGGGGTTTCGGCGACGAACACCATCGGCTTCTCGGAGCGGCCGAGGTGGCGGCCATCGCCTCGGTGGCGGGGGCGATCGGCGGGGCCTTCACACCGCACTGCGCGGCCATCCACCCGGCTCGCCTCGTGCGCGGACTGGCCCGCGCCGTCGAGCGCCGGGGGGCCACGATCTACGAGCGGTCGCACGCGCTCGAGGTCAGCCCCGGCCGGGTCACCACCCCCGAGGGGAGGGTCCGCGCCGAGCATGTCGTGCTGGCGACGGAGGGCTACACACCCTTGGTCGCCGGGCGACGCCGTGCCATCGCTCCGGTCTACTCGCTCATGACGGCCACCGAGCCCCTCAGCCCCGAGCTGCTCGCCGCCGTCGGGCTTGACAACCGCACGACGTTCGCCGACAACCGGCACCTGACGATCTATGGACAGCGCACGCGTGACGGTCGAATCGCTTTCGGGGGCAGGGGCGCTCCCTATCACTTCGGATCCCGGGTGTCGCCCGCTTTCGACCGCGATCCCAAGGTGCACGCAAAGCTGCGCCAGATTCTCGTCGAGCTCTTCCCGGTACTGTCCGAGGTTGCCTTCACCCACGCGTGGGGTGGGAACCTCGGCGTGCCACGCGACTGGTTCCCCTCCGTGCGGCACGACCGACGCACGGGTCTCGCCTTCGCCGGTGGGTACGTGGGTGACGGCGTCGCCACCTCGGCCCTGGCCGGTCGCACCCTTGCCGCGATGATTCGCGACGACGACCCCGACGACCTGGCGAAGCTGCCCTGGGCGGGGCGTTCGTCACCTCGCTGGGAGCCCGAACCGCTGCGCTGGCTGGGTGTCAACGCGGTCACCGCGCTGATGTCGTCGGCCGACTGGTCGGAGGGGCGTACCGGCAGACCCTCGAAGGTGGCGTCAACCTTCTGGTCGGCGATCGGGCAGTGACGCCTCGGCCTGAAAGGCGCCGTCGACCAGCACCGGAACGCTGAGGCTCGAGTCGAGCTCACCGGCGATAGCCACGTCGTCGGACCAGCCCGACTCCACGAGCTCGCGTCCGCTCGCACACGCGGCCAGTTCGTTGGCCACGCGGTCCCGTACCCCGGTGAAGGCCAGACGGGCCGTTTCGGCCTCAGGGCTGAGCAGCCCGGATGCCGGGTGGCCCTCGGGCGTGGCCCCGAGACGTTGCAGGATCGCCGCCGCCACACCGCCGGCGCCCCAGAGGTCCTCGACGGCGGGGCGCAACGAGCCGTCGGGCCATCGCTCACCCGCGGGCACGAGCAGCACCACGGTCTGGCGGTGCTGCGGCTCGTCGAGACGTCCGGCGAGCCACTGACCTACCGCTGCCCGGTTACGCAGCGCGCCGGCGACGACGATCGCGCCGGAATCGGCCAACACCTGGGTGATCGCGCAGCCGTTGGGGGGCGGCAGCACGATCGCTCTCGCGGCCTTGCTCTCGAATCGACCTCGGAGACAGGCTGATCCCGCCGTCACACCGATGCGAACGAGGCTGGGCCAACACCGCCGACCGCTCGTCGGCGAAGGCTCGGGCTCCGTCGTGGCCCCACCGGTAGAGCAGCACGGGGAGGCCGGCATCCGCCGCGACGGAGACGCTCGTGGTGAAGCTCAGCACGTCGATGACCACTGCGTACACGCGTCCACCCTGCCCGACGGCGTAGCGCGTGAGGGCAAGTGCGCCGTCGGCTCCCCACTCGACGCGCACCGGGTGGCGGTCTTGACTGTGCGCGCGCCGCACCCGGCGTGAGTCGTTCGGGTGGTCCGATCCCGGAGTCTCACCCATCGAGGGCCTTGACCAGCCGGGCGGGGGCGGTGCGCCGGTACGAGGCGTCGACGAGCTCGGCCACCTCGGTCCAGTCGATCTTGGCGACGCCGCCCGCCGGCCGGAAGTTCAGGCCGAGCCAGCCGTACGGCCCGAGGTACGCGGGTTCGAAGAACCGACGGTCGGCCAGCAGGGCCGGGCGGTCGTCGGGGTCGGGGTCGAAGAGCAGCGACTGCCCGTAGGGCTCGGGGTCGTGGTCGCCCTTGATGGTGCCGCCGTAGTAGGCGAAAACCTTCTTGGTGAAGAAGGTCGGGCGCCCGTGGGCCACCTTCTCGTCGGCCTCGGGGAGGGCGAGACAGATCGCCCGCAGCCGCGCGAGGTACGGGTCGTCAACGTCGAACATGATCGGGTGCGCCATGCCACCCCACCGTAGGCGTACCGTGCCGCTTGCGTGTGCTGTCGGGCCCGGTCGTGAGCCGGCCGTCAGCGGGAGCAGGCGCCGCCACACCCCCCGGACCCGCAGCCACCACCGCACCCGGCGGATGCCGTGACCGGCTCGGGCCGCTCGTGACGGGTCGACCAGGCCGTCTCCAACGCCTGGGTCAGCACGTTCACCGGCTGGGCCCCGGACACGCCGTACTTGCGGTCGAACACGAAGAACGGCACGCCGGTGATGCCCAGCATGGTGGCCGTGGCCTCGTCGCTGCGCACATGGTTGCCGTAGTCGTCCGAGTCCAGCACGGCCGCCACCTCGTCGCGGTCGAGCCCGATCTCAGCGGCCAGGTCGGCCAGGGTCTCGCGGTCGCCGATCGGGCGGCCCTCCGTGAAGTAGGCCCTCATCAGACGCTCGTGTGCGACCCCATCGAGGCCCCGCTCGGCGGCGAGGTGCACGAGCCGGTGGGCGTCGAAGGTGTTGCCCGGTCGGGCCTGTTCCCAGTTGAACTCCAGACCGAGCTCACGGGCGGCTGTCGCCATCGACTCGTGCTGGGCCACCATCTGCTCGCGACTGGCGCCGTACTTCGCGGCCACGAGCTCGATGAGGCCCTCATGAGACACGGCCTCTGCGTTGCGGTCGAGCTCGAAGCTGTGCCAGGCGACCTCGACCTCGTCGCGGTGCTCATAGCCCGCGAGGGCGGTCTCGAGATGGCTCCTGCCCAGGTAGCAGTATGGGCACACGATGTCGGTCCAGATGTCGATCTTCACACTGCTGCAACCCCCTCGGCGGGTGCTCTCTTCCCGGGCCCGGGTATCACCCGTCCGCAACGATTCCCCGCTGCGTAAGGTCGCCGGCCCGACGAGCAAGGCTGTCACGGCATCCGGCCAGGGTTCTTCACTGAGTCCCGCTGCCAGGGCCGTAGCCTCAGCTCGAGTGGGGCCGCAGTCCCAAGTCGAGTAGGGGCCCAGTCCCAAGTCGAGTAGGGGCCCAGTCCCAAGTCGAGTGGCCACTTCCGTACCGGTTCCCGCGAACGAAAGTGGCCACTCGACGGTGTTGGTGGGCGCCGGAACCTGGCGGATGGCGGATGCCGGTCGGAGGCGGGTCAGCCGGTCGAGCGCACGCGCGCCACGATCGCGTCGGCGCACTCCTCGGGCCGCTTCTCCGGCAGCCAGTGGCCGGCCGTGAGCTCGACGAACTCGTAGGGCCCCGTGACGTGCTCCCGGGTCAGCTCAGCCGCGAGCGGCCCGAGCGCGAAGTCGCGGTTGCCCCACACGTAGGTGCTCGGCACGGTGACCCGATGGGCCCGAACGTGGGACGACCCGGCCGCGCGGTACCAGTTGATCGGCCCGGCCAAGGCCTCGGGACGGGCCAGGTGAGCGGCATAGCGCTCGACGTCCTCGGCCGGGAGGCCACCGCCGAGCATCAGCTGCGTGAAGCGGGCGGCGACCGCCCGCTCGGGCAGCCACGGCAGCTGGAAGGCCGCCATGTACCACGAGCGACGCAGCTGGTCGCGGGTCTTGAGGGCCCGCGACAGGGCGGCCGGGTGCGGGGTCGACAGCACGGTGACCGACGCGATCCGCTCGGGATGGTTGCCGGCCACCAGCCACGCCACGGCGCCTCCCCAGTCGTGCCCGACCAGGTGCACCGGCACCTGTTGGTCTCTGCCAGCCAGGTCGATGAGCGCCACGACGTCGGCGACGAGCTCTTCCAGGCGGTACTCCGCCCGCCCGAGTGGGCTCGCCCGAGGACTGTAGCCGCGCTGGTCAGGCGCAAGGGTTCGACACCCTGCCGCGTGCAGGAGCGGCTCGACGTGCCGCCAGCTCGTGCGGTCGGTCGGGAAGCCATGCAGCAGCACGACAGGCGGGCCGCCCACGGGGCCGGAGTCGGTCACCTCGAAGGTGAGGCCGACCCGCTCATAGGCCGTGATCCGCTCGTTGCTCGTCATGAAGCCATCCTCCCTGGTCACGTGGTCGAGCGCCGTTCAGGGTCATGCCCGAGGCCAACCGGTGAGAACCCCGAGGCGGTCGAGGCGGCCCGGCACCTAGTCTCGGAGCATGCCGGAGATGTGGTCGATGCTGCCGAGACGGCGCCCGTGGTGGCACCTGTCGCGCACCGGCCTGTTCTTCGCAGCGAACTACTTCCTGATCTCGATGTCACCGAGCCTGCTGCCCCGCACCTGGTACTACCAGGGCCTGGTCAGCGGGCTCTGCGCCGCGGCCGGCTACGCACTCGGGGTGTTCCTCTTCTGGGTGGCGCACCACCTCGCCCGCCTCGTGGGGCTCCACGTCCTCATCAACGAGCGAGCCATCCGTTGGTTGCGCGTGATAGTTCCCATCGCCTTCGGGCTCGCGGTGCTCGCGGCCACAGTCGGCAACGTCCGATCCCAAGCGCGCACGGCGGCCGTCGTACACCTGGTGCCCCTCAGCCCCCTCGACTGGGCCGGCGCCCTGGCCCTCGCCGCCGTGATCGCTGTTGCCCTGATCGGCATCGCCCGCGGGCTGCGGGCACTGCGCAGGGGCCTGGCCGATGTCGTGGGCCATGTGCTCCCGAAGACGGTGGCGACCGTGGTCGCCGTGGTGATCGTCGTCACGAGCGCAGCCTGGGTCTCCGACAGCGTCATCTTCCGCCGCGCGATGCAGGCCTTCGCTGCCTCGGCCGCCCAGGTCAACGCCGACAACCCCTCGGGCCGTGCCGCTCCGACCTCGCCGTTGCGCTCGGGTGGCCCCGGCTCGTTCGTGCCCTACGCCAGCCTCGGTTATGAAGGGCAGATGTTCGTCACGAGCGTGCCCACGGCGGCCGAGATCGGAGCCGCGACCGGCAAGGCAGCCCTCGACCCGATACGCGTCTACGCCGGCCGTCCCGACGAGCGCAGCCTGGCCGACGTGTCCGCGTCGGTGGTCGCCGAGCTCGAGCGCACGGGGGCGTTCCGGCGTCGGGTGCTGGCCGTGTTCACCACGACGGGCACCGGCTGGGTCGACGACTACCAGGCCCAGGCGCTCGAGTACCTCAGCAACGGCGACAGCGCGATCGCGGCGATGCAGTACTCCTACCTCCCCAGCGCGGCGCAGTTCCTCACCGACCGCGAGACACCGAGCGAGGCGGGCAAGGCGCTCTTCGACGCCGTGTACGCGGCGTGGAGCAGAACGCCTGCGGGTGAGCGGCCCATGTTGGTCGTCGGGGGAGAGTCGCTGGGGTCGTATGGCGGTCAGGCGGCCTTCATCGACGCCAACGACATGATGGCCCGTGCGCAGGGCGGCGTGTGGGCCGGCACCCCGAGCTTCACCCCACTCTGGGCGAGCCTCACGTCGAGGCGCAACCCGGGATCTCCCGAGATCGCGCCGGTCGTCGACGACGGGAGGCACATCCGGTTCGCCACGAGTGGCACGCAGCTGACGACCGACTACTACGGGCGTCCCTACGGCACCTGGGACTTCCCGCGGTTCGTCTACGCCCAGCACCCGTCCGACCCCGTCGTGTGGTGGAACCCTGACCTGCTCGGGGCCCAGCCCGACTGGTTGCGCGAGCCCCGCGGTCACGACGTCAACCCCGACGTCACCTGGATCCCGTTCGCCACCTTCTGGCAACTGACGAGCGACATGCCGGTTGCTCACGACACGCCCGACGGCTACGGGCACCGCTACGGCGTCGAGCTGGTGCCCGCCTGGGGTGCGGTTCTCGGCGGCAGCCCCACCGACGACTACTCCCGGATCATCGCCGGGCTTAGGAAGTCAGTCAACCGCCTGCAGTGAGGTGCCATCGCCACGAGCGGAGCGGCATCCGGCGACGCATCCTCGGCCTCATGTCGCAGCCGTCGGCCGGGCGCGCAACGCTGCGGTCGCCTGCGTCACCTTGAGCAGCTCGGCCAGGAGGGGGTCGACCGAGTCACGAAGCACGTTGTTGGGCACGAAGGCTCCATCCACGACGAAGGTGGTGACGAACGGGATGCTGATCGCCTCCAAGATCGGGATCATCCGGAGGGGCAGCACGTTCGACTTCAGGGCGGTGGCGGCCCGTAGCCCCGCGGCGACCCCGCCGTAGCTCACCGTGGCCATGGCCTTGTAGGCCCACTCGCGGTTCAGGTAGTCGATGGCGTTCTTCAAGGCCGGGTTGACACCCCAGTTGTACTCGGGCATGACGAAGACGACGGCATCTCCTCGAGAGACCGACTCGCTCCAGGCGTGAGTGTGCGGCTGCGTGTACTGGTGCATCGAGGGGTGATACGGCTCGTCAAGCAGGGGCAGGTCGATCTCGGCGAGGTCGAGCACCTCCACCTCGAAGGAGTCATTCGCCCGCGCCGCCTCGACGAACCAGTCGGCCACGTGGATGCCGACCCGGCCGGGCCGCGTGCTGCCGATGATCACCTGAAGGAGGGGTTTCGTCATGGTTTCCAGCGTGGCACACGAATCGTCTTCTCGCACCGCTCGTCTACGCTTGGCCAGTGAGGGGATGCCGGTGACGCAGAGGTGGTGCTTCCGGGGCCAGATCGCGGGGGTCGGGTCGACGAGCGGGGTACGCGTGGTCGTCGGCCGTTGGGCCGACAGTCATCTCGGGCCCTTCGATGACGCCATGGTCGAGACAGGGCACGGTCACCGTGTGCTCATCGCGCCTCACGAACGGGTGGCCGAGTTCATCTGCGCCACCTACGAGTTCGACGAGGTGCGCATCGAGCCGATCGTGGTCGGGGGTCCGCCGGGGGAGTGGCAGGTGGGGTCGGCGTCACTCAACCTGCGTATCGGGGTCGGGGGCCGGAGGCCGCTCGGCCGGCTGCTGCGGCTGGTTCCCACCCGCGTTGCGGCCAGTCCGGCGTGGGCCACCGCCATCGACCCTGTCGCCCGCCTCGTGATGCGTGGGGTGCGCACCCGCGGCACGGCCCTGACCGGACGGCAGGAGTTCTACGGCGCCACCGACCTGCACGCCGTCACCGAGGTCTCCGGACGCTTCGCCGGCGCCGACCTGGGCGCGCTCGCACCGGTCGACCCGCCTTGCCGCTTCGGCTTCTCATCCACCCCCCGCCGACCGGGCGTGACCGACGTCGTCACCACGGTCACTGTGCGCGAATGAGCCGCCCGTCGTGGCAGCACCGGCTCGTGGCGTCGGCGATGGAGCCGACGATGGCGTGGCGCCCGTCCGGAGGTCGGACCGTCGACACCTAGGCTGATGCGATGTTCCGACGCTGGCTCCTGATCACCGCGCTGACGGTGATCGCCTGCATCGGAGCCGCGGTATCGTGGTCGGTTCTCCAGAGCCGACCGGCTCTGGTGCCGCTCAAGCAGCCCGGCCCCCTGGTCGTGGTGTCGGTGCCGGCCCTCACGTACGCGGACACCCCAGACACGCGAGGTTCGGCGCTGTGGAAGCTCGCTCGTCGCGGCGCTGTTGGTGCCCTCGCCACGAGGAACCTGAGCGGTCACTCCTGCTCCCTCCAGGCATGGCTGACCGTCTCTGCCGGCGCGCGCACCTCGGTCGGTACCGTCGTCGAGCAGACCCCTGCGGGCCAGACTCCGGCGGCGTGTCCAGACGATCCGACGCCGGTCGTCGTCGAGAGCACCGCGGTGTTCCCCGAATGGGCGCTTTGGCGCCGAATCACTCTGAAACGAGCTCAGCCCGCCGACATCGGCCGACTCGGGTCGCTGCTACCACAGCACGGTCAGTGCATCTCGGCCGCCGGACCGTTGGCGGGGCTCGGGGCCGCCGACCACGACGGGGTCGTGACCCACTACGTGAGCGACCCCCGTCGGGTCGACCTCGCCGCCTGCCCCGTGACCTTCATCAGTCTGGCGGGTCCGGACGACGCCTATCTGAGGTGGATCACCGCACGGCTCCCCCCGAGTGCGACGATCGTGGTGGCGGGTCTGGCCGACGACACCGGCCCCGAAACGCTGCACGCGGTGGTGATCGCTGGTCCAGGGGTGCAGCACGGCCTGCTCAGCTCCGGCTCGACCGGTCAACGCGGGGTGGTCACCACCGCCGACCTGTCGGCCTTCGTGCTGTCCCGGCTCGGCGCGAAAGCGCCGGTGCTGCCCGAGGGCAGGTCGCCCCTCGTGCAACCGTCGTCCAGCCCCACCGCCGCGGTGGTGCGCAGCGCCGAGATCACCCGGGCCCTCAACGTCGAGCACGATCTCGTCCCACTCTTCCTGACGGTCTTCTTCGCCCTGGTGCTCGCGGGCTGGGCCCTGGGGGCGGTGGCGTGGTGGCGCGTGCGTGCCCACGACCCCACGAGCCGCGGGAGGCGGGCGGTGCGCGGGTGGCTCGCTCTGGTCAGTGCAGTGGCCGCAGCCATGCCCGTGTCGACCTTTCTCGTGGGTGTCCTGCCGTGGTGGCGTGGCGACCAGCCTCGTCTGAACCTCGCCACCGCGGTGGTCGGGCTGTCGGTGGTTCTCGGCGTGCTGGCACTGGTAGGCCCTTGGCGTCGCTTTGCCGGGGGCTGCGCGGCCTTCCTCTGTCTGTTCACCACGGCTGTCATCGGCCTCGATGTCGCCCACGGCAGCGGCCTGCAGTTCCTGTCGATGCTGGGCCTCCAGCCGGTGTACGGCAGTCGCTACTCCGGCATGGGGAACGTGGCCTTCGCGCTCTTCGCCACGGCCTCCCTGGCCCTCGCTGCGATCGTGGCCAGCCCGCTCACCCGGGGTCGTGGGGGCGTGTCCCGACTGAGTGCGCTCACCGTGGTGCTCATCGGCATGGTGGTGGTGCTCCTCGACGGGTACCCGCGCTGGGGGGCAGACGGCGGGGGCCCGGGTGCCCTGATCCCGGCCTTCGCCTACCTCGCCCTCAGCGCCCTCGGGCTGCGGCTGACCGCGATCAGGGCCATCGTGGTGGTGCTGGGCACGGCGGTCGTCGTCACCGCGCTGGCGGTCCTCGACTACCTTCGTGGCCCCGAGAACCGCACGCACCTGGGCGACTTCGTCGGCGGACTGAATGACGGCAGGGTGATCGCGAGTCTCAACCGCATCTGGCAGGCCAACTGGACCTTTCTGACCTCCTCATCGCTCACCGCGCTCGCGCTGGTGCCACTACTGCTGCTGTTGGTGATGGCGCTGCTGCCCAGGTCGCGGTGGCCTCAGCGCATCCAATCCGTTGTCGTGGCGATCCCCCTGCTCGCGCCTGGGCTGAGGGCCGTCGCGCTGGTCTGGCTGCTGGGTTTTCTGCTCAACGACTCGGGCACGGCGGTGCCCCCTGGAGGGATGATGCTGCTGGCGCCACTGCTCGTGCTGGTGGCCGCGCGGGTCTCGCCCGCCGCCCCGCCTGATCCACCCGGTCGGAACCAGACGAGGCAGCCTCGCGACGGTGCCTCGATGGGCAGCCGGGCTGCTCATTGACCGCATAGCGCGGCTTCCCCGAGCAGCAGTTTGTCGACTATCCGGCGGGCTCGTGACGGCCATCGGCGACTTCGCCGACTCGATCGGTGATGATAGGGGCGTGTCGATGATGCCCTCACCTTCCCCGAACCGGCTCGTGCTGGGTCCGATGTTGCGTTATGTCGGTGAGACTGAGGCCACAGTGTGGGTCGAGACGGCCGAAGCGGCCACGGTCACCGTCGAGGCAGACGGTCGCGAGTAGCGGGCGGCCACCTTTGCGGTCAAGGGGCACCACTTCGCCCTCGTGGTCGTCGACGGACTCGAGGCCGGTGCGGTCCACGACTATGCCGTGCGCGTCGACGATGCCTCGGTGTGCCCCCCGTCGGACAGCCCGTTTCCGGCCCCGGCCACTCGCACGCTCGACCGCTCCCGCCCGCTGCGGCTGGCGTTCGGCTCCTGCCGCTTGGCCGAACCTCACGAAACCGCCAACAAGACCAACGGGGTCGACGCGCTACGAACCCTGGCCCTGGCCCTCGCCGAACAGCAGGAGCAGTGGCCTGACCTGATGGCCTTCCTCGGCGACCAGGTGTACGCCGACCTGACCCCCGACGCGATGCGCGAGTTCATCGCGAGCCGCCGTGACATCGACGAGCCTCCCGGGGTCGAGATCAAGGACTACGAGGAGTACGCGCACCTCTACCAGCTCGCCTGGAACGACCCTGCCAACCGATGGCTGCTCTCGACACTGGCGAGCTGCATGATCTTCGACGACCACGACATCCGCGACGACTGGAACACCTCGTGGAGCTGGCACGAGGAGATCAACCGAACGCAGTGGTGGCACGAGCGGCTCATGGGCGGTCTGGCGTCGTACTGGGTGCACCAACACATCGGCAACCTCTCGCCGTCCGAGCTGGCCCACGACCTTGTATACCGCGCCGTGCTGAGCCACGACGGCGACGAAGAGCTCGACCTGACGGATGCCGTGTTCGGCCTCGTCGAGCGGGTCGACCGGCATCCCGAGGTGTACCGCTGGAGCTACCGCCGCGACCTGGGCGGCAGTCGGCTGGTCGTGATCGACTCCCGTGCCGCCCGCGTGCTCGAGCCCGACCGCCGCCCGCGTGCTCGAGCCCGACCGCCGCTCGATGCTCGACCCCGACGAGCTGGCGTGGCTGGACGCCCAGCTCACCGGGGAGGTGGACCATCTGCTCATCGGTACCTCGTTGCCCTTCCTGCTGCCATCGGGACTGCACGACCTCGAGGCCATGGACGAGGCGGCGGCTGAGGAGCCTACGGCGGCGTCGTCGCCACGGTGGCCGAGAAGTCCCGTCAGCTGCCGATCTCGAGCACTGGGCGGCCTTCGACGACGGTTTCGAGTCGGTGTTCGACATTGTCATGGACGTGGCCCGGGGCAACCGGGGCCGCCCGCCGCAGACGGTGGTGTTCCTCTCCGGTGACGTGCACAACTCCTACGTCGCAGAGGTCACCGACGCGGTGGCCCGCCACGGCGCGGTGTCGACGATCGCCCAGGCAGTGTGCTCACCGATCCGCAACCCGATGCCGATCGCGTTGCGGGTCATGGTGGCGGGCCTCGCCAAGAGCCTGGTGCGGCCGATGAACGCGTGGGCGCGCGGGTCCAAGCACGTTCCCGATCCGGCCTACCCGTGGGAGGTCACGGGTGGCCCGTGGTTCGATAACTGTTTTGCCGAGCTGTGCGTCGACGGGACAGACCTGTCGATCGTCTGGCGAGGCGGTCAGGTGCGCAGCAGCGCGAGCAGCCCGAGCAGCGCGAGCAGCACGGACGAGCCCAGCACCAGCCTCACGACCGTGGGCACGGCGCGCATCGTCGGTGGCCGCGGCTGACGCGGTTGCGGACGGGCGGGCACGACCCTCGCTCGCGGCTACGCAAGCCAGGGGTCGTGCCAGCCTCCGACGTCCTTGGCCAGGGCGTCGGCGGCGGGCGGGCCCCACGAACCGGGGGCGTACGTCTCGGGGGCCGAGGCCAGGTCCAGCAGGGGCTCCAACACGCGCCACGTCTCCTCGACGACGTCCTCGCGGGTGAAGAGGGTTGCGTCGCCCATGATCGCGGCGTGCAGCAGCTCCTCGTACGGGGTGGGCACGTCGTCACCGCCGAGGTCGACGTCGAGGTCGACCGTGCGCAGCGAGTCGCTCGTGTGGTCCTGAGTCTGCACCATGAAGCGCACCCCGGCGCTGGGGTCGATCCGCAGCACGATCTGGTTCGGGTCGAGCACCCCGTCGTCGTCGGTGAAACCGAGCGGGGGCGGCGGCTTGAGCACGAGCCGCACCTCGGTCACATCGACCGGGAGCGACTTGCCCGCGCGGATGAGAATCGGCACTCCCGACCAGCGCCAGTTCTCGATGCTGAGACGCAGGGCGATGTAGGTCTCTGTGGTCGAGTCGTCGGCCACCCCCTCGGTGGACTGGTACCCGTCGTACTGTCCTCGCACGTAGTCGCCCGGCCGGGCGGTGGGCATGGCCGCGAACACGTCACGCTTGCGGTCGGACAGGGCGTCGAGCCCGCCACGGGCAGGCGGCTCCATGACGACCATCGAGAGCACCTGCAGCAGGTGGTTCTGCACGACGTCGCGCAGGGCGCCGACCTTGTCGTAGAACGACCCGCGGTCGGTCACGTCGAAGTCTTCGGCCATCGTGATCTGTACCGACTCGACGTGGTCGCGGTTCCACACCGGCTCCAGCAGGGTGTTGGCGAACCGTAGTCGCAGGATCTGCTGCACCGACAGCTTCCCCAGGAAGTGGTCGATGCGGTAGAGCTGCGACTCGCGCAGCATGGCCCGCAGTGAGCTGTTGAGCGCCTGGGCCGACTCGAGGTCGTGCCCGAACGGCTTCTCGACGACGACCCGCGCGTTGGCGGTGAGGCCGGCATCCGAAAGGCCCTTGATCGCCATCTCGAAGAGCGAGGGTGGAATCTCGAGGTAGAACACTGGGCTCTTGGCCTGACCCAGGGCGTCCGAAAGCCGCTGGTACGTGCCGGGGTCGGCGAAGTCGCCTCCGACGTATCGCATCCGGGCCGCGAGCCGTTCAAGGGCATCGGAGTCGACGGGCTCGTCGCCGACGGCTGCGGTCACGGCATCACGGGCGTGTTGCCGCAGGTCGTCGTCGGACCAGTCGTTGGCGGCCACCCCGACGATGGGACAGTCGAGCCGGCCGGCGCGTTCGAGCCGGTAGAGCGCCACGAACGTCATCTTCCGAGCGAGGTCGCCGGTGACTCCGAAAGAGACGAAGACGTCAGCCTGGTCCTGGTCTTGGGTGCGGTCCTGTGTTCCAGCCATGGTCTGAACCTACCCACCTGCGCTGGGCCCTGTCTGGGGTGTCGGTTGGCCGGCCCCTGGGCGAGCAGTCCGACGGGCGACCTAGCATGAGGTCAATGACACGGATGATCGGTCGCTGGTGGCCGTCTGCTCTCGTGGCCCTGGCCGGCGTCGTGTTCCTCGTCGGTCAGCTCATCGCCTCGAACCCGCTCGTCGGCGTGGCCGCGAGTGTGCTGCTGCTCAGTTACGCATGGGCGCTCAGCCCGAGGTTCTTCCCGAGGAGCGCCGACCTGGGGGTGGCCCGTCGCCGGGCCGCGCAGGAAGAGTCGCCGGTCATCTTCTGGAAGCCGGGGTGCACCTACTGCATCCTGTTGAGGCTGACGCTCGGCCCGGGCGGTCGACGGGCATCGTGGGTCGACAGCTCGCTCGACGAGCAGGCCCGTGCCGTGGTGCGCTCGGTCAACGGGGGCGACCACACAACCCCCACCGTGATGTTCGGCGAACAGACCCGCACCAACCCGGATGCCGCGTGGGTTCGCTCGCTGCTGCGCTGACCTGGGCGCGTCAGGCGTGGTGCCGTTCGGCCAGCTTCTGCAGGGTCTTGGTGATACCCGCCGCGTTGGCCTTCGGCTGCCCGAAGATCTCGAGCAACCTTGGCGATCGGGAGCCGGCGTAGTCGAACGTCTCGGTCACCTCGGTCAGGCCGGGAGAGACCTCCTTGAACTCCCAGCGCCAGGAGTGGCCCATCGGGTGGCGCCACGTCACCACCCGGCCGTCGTCGAACTCGGTAACCGTCGAGGTGATCGAGTACGGCACCCCGTACTGCTTCATCCCGACGCTGAAGCGGGCCCCTTCGCCCAGAACCTCTGGCCCCCTCACCGGGGTGTCACGCACCGTGCCCGAACCGTCGAGCTCAGGGTGGCGGTGCGGGTTGGCGGCCATGGCGAAGAGCTGAGCGGCCGGGGCGTGCACCGTCACCCGGCGGGAGACGGCCCGCGGTCCGGCGTCGACGGTCGTCACAAGCGGCTGTGTCATGGGCCGACCCTATGCATCCGCACGACGAACGACGTCAGCGGGGCAGCAGCATCCAGCGGGATCGCGTGTCTGTCGACCGTTCCGGAGGAGGGTGTCACCCCTGTGGTCAGAGCCCGTCGGAGGACGACCAGTCGGCGGTGGGAACGTAGTTCGAGACGTTGGCCATGCGTCGCTGGATGCTGGAGACCTCACGCACCGCTTGGGCGATGACCGTGCGGTCGATGGCTGAGAGCCGGTCGAGCACCAGTACATCGGAGGGCCTGATGCCCTCGCGGATCTGCAGCAGCTGGTAGCGCAGCCGCAGACGTTGCAGCGTCTCGAAGACCTCGATGAGCGTGCTCGCCTGCGAACGCGGCAGCATCGCCGACCCGGCCGCGACCCGCAGCCGCTCCGTCGTCGGCAGCGCCGCCGACCCCACGCTGAGGGCGGCCCAGCGACCGATGTTGACCACGGGCACGAGGGCGTAGGTCTTGACGTCGAAAGTGTCGTTGCGCCTTGAGAGCACCTGTCGCATGGAGTGCAGCCGGGCCCGGCTCGACAACGACTCCTGCAGCAGCAGGCGCATCGTGCCCGGATGCCGGCGCAGATCACTGAAGACCTTGGCCACCTCGGTCAGCCCGGTGTCGCCGTGAACCGGGCGTCCGTCGACCAGCAGCGAGGTCATCATGGCCCCGTTGCCGTCGGTCGGGGCGGCGAGCCACCGCTTGGCCTGCGTGCGCCAGTCGGCATTGGTGCGGGCGAAGAGTGTGCGCCGGGCGGAGGCCCCGTGGTCGTCGCTCATCAGTCCCGCCCCGATGAGCATCTCGTCGACTTCGGCGAACACGGCACGGTATCGGGTGATCTCGTCGGGTGGGACACCGTCGACGAACGCCACCGCCGAGTCCACGTCAGAGCTGAGCACGGCCTCGCGGCGTCCGTTGCTGCCGAGGGCGAGCCAGGTGAACGCCTCGGTCGACAACTCGGGATGACGCTGGAAGGTCAGCTGGATCGCCCGGCGCACGATGGCGTCGACGATGGAGGAGTACACCGCGATCACCCGTCCGGAGGGCAGCCCCCGACCGAGCACGTCGGCGAGCATCGTGGGCGCCTGCCGCGCCAGGGCGTCGAGCTCTTCGGGGGTGCTCGCGCGACGCAGCTGCTCGTTGAGGGCTACCCCGGCCGTGGAGGGTGACACGGCGAAGTCGCGCGGGGCGATGACGCCCTGCAGCTCGCCGGCGCGGTCGGTCACGACCAGGAAGTCGCTGCCGTGGTCAAGCAAAGTGATCTGCGCCTCTTGGGCAGACTCGCCCACCACGGCGGTCGCGGTCGCCGGTTGCATGATCTCCCCGGCGGGAGTGCTCGGCGACATCGCCTCGACGAGCATCCGCCGCCTCAGGATCGAGTCGGTGACCAGCCCGAAGGTGTGATCAGGCCCCGGCACCACGGCGTAGCGCGAGTCTCGCTCCGTCATCAGACGAGCGACCTCCGACACGGGGGTGGTCGGCTCGACCAGGAGGGGCGGGGAGGTGATGAGCTGTTCCACCGAGCTGTAGGCCGGGGGGGCCAGCGCCTGACGCCGGGTCGACAAGAGGGTCTCGGCGAGGAATCGCGCACCTTGTCGGGAGGCGAAGACGGGCGCCACGGCTGCGGCCGGTACCCGGGCGAGTGTCACCAGCGTGGCGGCGACGGCCCGTGGCCCCACCGATCGTTCGGTCAGCATGGCCGAGAAACCGAACAGCTCTCCTGCGCCGAGCGACTCGTCAGCAGCCTCACGGATGCGGTCGGCGTCGTTCCAGATGTCGACCCGGCCGCTCAGGATGACGAAGACCGCGTTGGTGGGGTCGGTGAAGGCATCGAGGACCTGCTCCCCGCGGGGAACTGTGACCACGGTCGCTGCGGCCGCAACCGACCTGAGCAGCTTGGCGTCGAGAGAGTCGAAGGGAGCGTAGTGGGCGAGGAAGCCCTCGAGCTCGCGGGTGTCCACACTCGTCATCGTGTCATGCGTCCCCACGCCGCCCGGCCACGTGGGGCCCGCTCAGCTGCTGGGGGACGGTGGGTCAGGGATTCGGTAGCCGGAGGGTCCGACGGTCGACTCGAGCGCTTTCTTCCACGACCCGTCGTCGATGTACTTCTTCAGGGCGGCGTTGACCTTGGTGACCATTGCGGTGTCGCCCTTCTTGATGCCAACCCCGTAGCTCTCGGTTGAGAAGCCCTGACCGACGACCTTGAGCAGGCCCTTGTACTGCGGCTGGGCGGCGAACCCGGCGAGGATGACGTCGTCGGTGGACACGGCGTCGACGTTACCGTTCGCCAGTGCGGTCACGCAGTCGGAGAACTTGCTGAGCGGCAGGAGATCGATCTTTCCGAGGTACTTCTTCTTGATCAGCTCGGCCGACGTCGTTCCGGTCACCGAGCAGAGCTTCTTGCCGTCCAGCGTGTCGGGACCGGTGATCGACACGTCGTTGCGTCGGATCAGCAGGTCCTGATGCGCCGTGAAGTACGGCCCGGCGAAGTCGACCTTTTGCTGGCGCTCGGGGGTGATCGAGTAGGTCGAGAGCACCAGGTCGACGTCACCGTTGATGAGCAGGTTCTCACGGTCGGCGGGATCGGCGACGCGCCAGGCAATCGCATCCGGGTCCACCCCCAGCTCCTTGGCGACGTAGATGGCGGTGTCGACGTCGAAGCCGCTGTAGGAGTTGCCCGTCTTCAACCCCAGGCCGGGTTGGTCGAAGGAGATGCCGATCGTGAGCTTGGCGTTGGCGGCGTCACCCGCTGTGACCGACGTCGCCGGGGTGCCCGACGAGCAGGCGCCGAGCAAGGCGGCGGTGAGGGCTGCGAAGACGCAGAGGGCCGTTCGACTGAAGGTGCGCATGCTCATCCTCTCGAATCGTCCACTGGGCCTAGACGACACTCGGGTCACGGTCGCCCCGGTCGTCTCGCTTGTCAGCGCTGGGATCGTCGTAGGTCGTCGGCCCGTCGTTCGACCACACCGCCTTCAGCTGGTTGCCGGTGTTGGCCACGACCTTTGGCTTGACCACGAACCAGCCGATGGCGAGCAGCACGGCGATGATCGGGATGCCGATGACCACCACGAGGAAGTTCGTCTTGTGCCAGAAGTAGGGCGATGACTGCCAGCCCGAGATGGTCATCCCGACGAGCACGAGCGCGAGGAACACGAGACCCGCAAGGCTGGTGTAGGGGTGGCCGGGCATCTGGAACTTGCTCTGTCGAATGACGCCCCGGTTGACCAGCGAACGAAGCCGCAGCTGGCACAGGAAGATGGTCGCCCAGGTGAAGATGACGCCAATGGCGGCCGCCTCGAGGGCAGTCTCGAACGCGCCCGGGTCGAGGGCGTTCAGCAGGGCCCCGAACACGTAGATCACCGAGGTCATCACGATGCCCGCCCACGGGACCCCCGACTTGCTCATCTTGAGGGTGAACGCCGGCGCCTGCTTGGAGACCCCGAGGCTGCGCAGCACCCGCCCGGTGGAGTAGAGCCCCGAGTTGAGGCTCGACATGGCGGCGATGATGAGCACCACTTGGATGATGTTGCCCATCCAGTTCAGGCCCATTCGTTCGAAGACGGTGACGAAGGGGCTGATGCCGGCCTTGTACTCGGTGGTCGGCAGCATGCAGACGAGCAGCAGGATCGAGCCGCAGTAGAAGACGCCGATGCGGAAGACGACGGCGTTGACGGCCTTGGGAACCTCGGTCTCGGAGTCCTGCATCTCACCGGCCGCGACGCCGACCATCTCGATGGCGGCGTAAGCGAAGACGACACCTGACATGACCAGGATCGGGCCGTACCAGTTGTAGTCGCCGCTCGCCGGCCAGAAACCGCCCGGGTTGCTCCACAGGTTGCTGAAGCCGGCCTGGTGCGTGCCGATGCTGATGCTGAAGACCACGACGACGATGCCGACGCAGAGGAACACGATGATGGCCCCGACCTTGGCGATGGCGGCCCAGAACTCGAACTCCCCGAAGGCGCGCGCCGACAGCAGGTTGATGACGAGAACGACGGCCAACGCGATGAGTACGGTGGCCCAGGTCGGCATGAGGGGGTACCAGAACTGCACGTAGAGGCCGACGGCCGACAGCTCGGCAATACCGGTCAGAGCCCAGTTGAGCCAGTACATCCATCCCGTGATGTAGGCCGCCCGTTCGCCGAAGAACTCTCGCATGTAGGAGACGAAGGCGCCGGAGGTCGGCCGGTGCAGCACGAGCTCGCCGAGGGCGCGCATCAGTAGGTAGGCGATGACGCCGACGAACGCGTAGCTGAGCAGGAGCGCGGGGCCAGTGCTGTTGAGGCGCGACGCTGAACCGAGGAAGAGCCCGGTTCCGATGGCGCCGCCGATGGCGATCATCTGCACATGGCGACGGCTGAGGGTCTGCTGGTAGCCGGCCTGTTCGGCGTCGAGGTTGTGGTGCGGCGTTTCTTTGGTGGTGGTGTCGGTCATCGGTCTACCCTCGCGTCGGCGAATGGATGGGAACCTCGTGAACCTCCACGCTGGAAGCCTCGGCGAGCCGTCTGCGTTGGAGCCTGTCGGGTTGTCAGACATGTCGGATTGCGACAACAACGAATGATTGCGGTCGATTTAAACTTTGGCAAGAGGAACGCACGGTTCCGGCGCTCCGGCGTCCGGTCGGTGGTTCTGCCGAGAGGACGAGGGAACCCCCGCCCTGACGCGTCGCCACCGAGATCAGAGCGCGAGCTCCTACGAAACCGACAGACCGATGGGCTTCGGGCCCGGTGCTGGGCCAGCGGATGAGTGCCGTCGACTACACGTTGGGCGACCTGCGCGAGGCCATCGACTCAGGCGTCAACTCGGCGAGCGTTTGCCGTCGGAGGCGGGCCTGGCCACTCAGTACACCGTCAGCCGCAGCGTCGTGCGCGAAGTGCTGCGCTCCTGTGAAGCCCTCGGCCTGACCGTCACGCGCGGAGGGAAGGGCCCGTTCGTCGTGGGCACCCACGCGTCCGACCTGATGTTCGAGGGGTATTCGTCGGCGCATCTGATGGAGGCCCGGCCCGGCATCGAGAGCCCGGCCGCCGGGTTGGCGGCGCTGCCGCGCACCGAGCGCAAGCTCGAGGCCCTCCATTGGGCCCGGTCGATCGGATGGCCGAGGAGGCCGACGAGGTCATCTGAACCCGCCTCGACGCCTCCTTCCACGTGACGATCGCCCAGGCCTCCGGCAACCCGGTCTTCGCCGACGTGCTGGCGACGATGGCCTCGGCGCTCGGGACGCCATGCGATACCACCTCGGCGAGGTTCGCGAGGCCCTCGCGGTGTCGAAGACCGTCGATCCCTGATGAACCAGCAGTGGCCTCGACGGCCTCCTCTCACCGTGGGGCAACGTCGACGGTGGTGTGGCTCCAGGCGTTGTTGATGTAGCCCTTCGGGTTCCACAGGGCTGCAACGGAGTCCGGCTGCGCTGCTCCGGTGCTGTCCCAGGCGCGAACCGTGATGGTCAGGGATCCCGGCTCGGCCTCGAGTCTTGTGTGCCACCGGCACCAGGCCCAGTCACCGGCGTTCTGCTCGAGCTCGGCCTGCCGCCAAGTCTGCCCGCGGTCGAGGGAGACATCGACCCGAACGACGGCACGATCGTCGCCGGCGTAGGCGTATCCGCTGACGTCGACTCGGCCCGCAGAGACCGTGCTGCCCGGCGACGGAACGAGCACGTCGGAGTTGAGAGCCACCGAGCTGAGCATGGGCATCGTGTCGAGGTCAGCGCCCTCGGGGTCGGCGTCGGCCGGCAGCAACCGGTACGCGGTCTGCTGGAAGTAGTTCTGCGACGGGTCGCGCCGAGCCGTGATCTGTTCGACCCACTTGACGCTTCGGGCACCGATCCAGCCGGGGACCACCACCCTGACCGGGCCCCCGTGCACGGCCGGCAACGACTCACCGTTCATGCCCCAGGCGAGCAGCACCTCCGGGCTGGTGGCCTTGCGGCGCGTGATCGAGCTGCCGTAGGGCTGGGCGGGAGCCGGGTGGTGCGAGAGATCGGGCGCCTCGAACGCCAGGTGCTCAGCGGCATCCTGCAGTCCGGCTGCGGTCAGCACGTCACCCAGGGAGACCCCGGTCCAACGCGCCGTCGAGGTGGCACACGGACCCCAGGGCGCCTCGCCGGGAATGTCGCGGATCGCGAGGAAGGCGGCGCGGCGAGCACCGGCGCACTGGAGCGTCGCCACGACCTCGCGCGGCTTGAACTCCGCCTTGAGGTCGGCGAGGTCGATCTCGAGCGAACGCTCGACCAGCCCGTCGACGCGCAGCCGCCACCGGTGCGGGTCGATGGTCGGTATAGGCCCGTGGTTGCGACTGTAGAAGGTGTCGATCGGCGTGATCATCGCGCCGGCGAGGGCGGCCCGAGACGGCTCGGCGTTGTAGGGCTCTGCCTCGTGCACGATCGTGTCTTCACGCTTCTGCCACATACGTCTCCCGTACCCGTTCGTTGGTCGCCTCTGGTCACGCAGGGCCTTCCGGATGACTCATGCTGCCACCGGGGGCCCGATCCAGCGTGGTCGGGTCGGGGGTGAGATTGCGTGGAGCGAGGATCGACCTGCAGGGGGAGGGCGGTGACGAGCCGTGGCCATCGGGAAGCCCGAAGTACCACCGGGCGGACCAGACGCGCCAAGCCCGCCGCACAACAGGCTGAGGTCGGTGAACCTCTCGATGTAGAGGGCCCGGTTCGCGGGACGCGGTGGCAATGGCAGGGGTGCTCGTGCGGCCGCTGGCTGCACGGCGGGTGCCCCCGAACGTAGGCTGGGCGCGCGGGCTCCTCGGAGACCGCCTGTGGTCGCTACCGACTGTGAACCATCGCGAATGAAAGGCCCGACATGTCTCCGGCTACCGGCACTAGCGCACCATCCCAACAGATCGACATCCCTGATGACCGTGCGACGTCGCTGCGGCGGCTCAACCTGGGTGCCGCTCTGCTGCACTTCGTGAGCGGCGTGGCGGTACTGGTGCTGTCCAACGGCTTCACGTTGCCGGTGACCGGCACCTACCTGGCCGGTCCGCCGGGAACGCCGGGCGAACAGGTCACCGTGTTCGACCTTCCGGTCGCGACAGCCATCGCGCTGTTCCTGTTCCTGTCGTCGCTGTTCCACCTGATCGTCAGCGCACCTCAGATGTTCGACCGCTACCGGAGGGGGCTGGCGCAGCATCACAACACCTTCCGGTGGGTGGAGTACTCGTTGTCGAGCTCGCTCATGATCGTGATCATCGCGTTGCTCCTCGGCATCAGCGACATCGCCGCTCTCGTTGCGCTGTTCGGAGTGAACGCTTCGATGATCCTCTTCGGCTGGCTGCAGGAGAAGTATCACCAGCCCGGTGACGGTGGCTGGCTGCCGTTCGCGTTCGGTTGCCTGGCCGGGGCCGTGCCCTGGGTCGCCGTGCTGATCTACGTCGTGGCTCCCGGGTCGACGTCCAACGCGTCGGCGCCCGGGTTCGTCTACGCGATCATCGTCTCGCTCTTCCTCCTGTTCAATGTCTTCGCCGTCGTGCAGGTGCTGCAGTACAAGCCGGTCGGCAGGTTCCGTGACTACCTCGTGGGCGAGCGGCTCTACATCATTCTCAGCTTCGTGGCCAAGTCCGCGCTGGCGTGGCAGATCTTCGCGGGCACGCTCGCGGGCGGCTCCTGACGCGCTTGCTCTCGACGCCGCCAGAGCGGCTGTGTCTGACACGGTCGCCCTGCGCGTTGCCGCCTCACAGCTCACAGCTCACAGCTCGCGGCCGTCGGCGTTGACGAAGGTGAGCACTTCCTCCTTCGGGTCGGCGCTCGTGAGCACGTCCGGCACGCCGTGGATGCCGTGGATGCCGGCCGCAACGCTAGGGCGCGAACCTGTGCTTCAGCTGCTATCGCGTTGCAGGATGGTGGTTGGTGACAGCGCTGTCATTCGGCTGAGCTGGGTGACGTGGCGGGGCTGCAGCTCATCGAGGGTGGAGACGCCGAGCAAGGCCATGGTGCGGTGGATCTCGCTGCGCAGAATGGTGATCATGCGTTCGACGCCCTCTTGGCCGCCGGCCATGAGGCCGTAGAGGTAGGCGCGCCCCACGAGGGTGAACTTGGCGCCCAGCGCGACGGCGGCGACGATGTCGGCGCCGTTCATGATGCCGGTGTCGACCATGATCGTGGCGTGGTGGCCCACCTCGCGCACCACCTGGGGTAGGAGATGGAAGGGCACCGGGGCGCGGTCGAGCTGGCGTCCGCCGTGGTTGGACAGCACGACGCCGTCGACGCCGAGGTCGATGAGCTTGACGGCGTCACCGACGGTCTGCACGCCCTTGACGACGATCTTGCCGGGCCACATGTCGCGGACGATGCTCAGGTCGTCGTAGGAGATGGTGGGGTCCATCGCGGAGTTCAGCAGCTCGCCCACGGTGCCGCCGGTGGCAGACAGCGAGGCGAACTCGAGCTTGGGGGTGGTGAGGAAGTCGATCCACCACCAGGGGCGGGGGATGGCGTCGACGACGGTGCGCAGGGTGAGCGCCGGTGGGATGGAGAAACCGTTGCGCACATCGCGGATGCGGTATCCGGCGACGGGAGCGTCGACGGTGAACATGAGGGTGTCGAAGCCAGCGGCCGCGGCGCGGTGGACAAGGTTGTAGGAGATCTCGCGATCGCGCATGACGTAGAGCTGGAACCAGTTGCGGCCGTGGGGGTTGGCGGCCTTGACGTCCTCGATCGACGTCGTGCCCAGGGTGGAAAGGCTGAAGGGGATGCCGGCCCGCCCGGCGGCGGTGGCGCCGGCGATCTCGCCCTCGGTGTGCATGAGGCGGGTGAAGCCGGTGGGGGCGATGCCGAAGGGCAGGGCGCTGGGGGCGCCGAGGATGGTGGTGGAGGCATCGACGTGGCGGGCGGGTGTGAGGATGTCGGGGTGCCACTCGATGTCTTCGAAGGCCTCGCGGGACCGGCGCATCGACAGCTCTGCCTCCGCGGCCCCGTCGGTGTAGTCGAAAGCGGCCCGCGGGGTGCGTCGCTTCGCTATGCGGCGCAGGTCATACGTGGTCAGCGCGGCATCCAGGCGGCGCTTCTTGAGGTTGAGCTCGGGTCTCTTGAACTGCACGAGTTCGAAGACCTCATTCGGCTTGGGCAGCTGACGCCTGACCACGTGAGTTCTCACCTGTCCCCTCAACGGGCCGGGTAGTTGGCTACGCAACTGGGCAGCCATAGCCCGCATCACGACAGTAGTGCCGAGGTGCGGTCACGGCCAGCAGCACGGCGATGGGAGGCCTGCGACACACAGCCTGCCGTTCGGGTCGCGAGAGGGCAGGAACGTCTTGACCGAGGGCCTGCGGGTGCCGGAGGTGCGAACCCTGTCCCCGCACGGAGAGACGCCCGCACGGCCGGCACCCCGCACCCCTGGTCCGTCGCCGGGGGGAGGGGTCATGCGTGGCCGCCACCTCATCCGTCGCGGGCACCGGTGGTGGCAGCACCGACGGGAGGGACGAATGACCCTATGCCGGTGCCCGTCGGCGTTCTAGGGTGATCATCGCTGAGCAAACAACCAGACCGCAGGTGCTCGCCCGTCCGCCGGCGGGCGCCAAGGGCTTCCGCTGCGGGCCGGACCGAACGCCGAAACTTTCAGGAGTGCCCGTGCCAGCTTCAGGACCCACCCCCGCCCCGGCTGAGCTCCCCCTCCCGCCCTGCCTCACGACGGTCCTGAGCCGGTCGGGCCACCGCTGTGGTCGCGGTTTCGTTGCCGACGACCCGGCGCTGGGCAGGGTCCGGGTCTCCCGCCACTTCACCTCCCGCGACGCGGCCCCGGTCGTCGTGAACCTCGCACAACGCTCCGAGCTGCTTTCGGTGCACCACCTCGTTCGCACGCTCAACGACTGCACCCGGAAGCGCGGCATCGGCGTGCTCCCGCGTCGCGCGGACGGCCGAGGCCGCGCCTCCGCCGGCGCCTTCATGGTTCCGGCATGAGCACCGCGACCCCGCCCGGGCCCGGGGGAGTCGTCGTCGGTGTGGACGGCTCCGAACCGAGCCTGAGCGCGCTGCGTTGGGGCGCGTTCATGGCCTCCGCGACCGGCGGCACCTTGACGGTCGTCAGCGCCTGGCAGAACACCGCGACCCTGGGTCTCGTGGGCCTCGTCGGCGACGGGTGGGGCTCACCCCCTTCCGCATGGGACCCGGACGCAGTCTCGCGTCAAACGCTCGACGTGGCGTTGCACACCGTTTTCGGTGACGAGCCGCCGGCCGGCATCGACGCCCGCGTGTTGCAGGGCAACACCGCCCAAGTCCTGCTCGAGCTCAGCGGTGACGCCCGGATGCTCGTCGTGGGCAGCCGCGGTCACGGCGGGTTCGCCGGCCTACTGCTCGGGTCGGTCAGCGCGGCGTGCACCGAGCATGCGACCTGTCCCGTACTGGTCATCCACGGCACCACCGCGCCGCCGCCACTCACGAACGCCGGCACGTGAGCACTCCCTGTTCGACGCCGTCGTAGCCATCGTCCGGACGGCTCTCACGTTCGCCATCAGCGGTTTGCTCAGCCCTTTCCTGCTTTCGCCAGGGATGCCGTTTGGTCCCTGAACACGCGGGCGACAAAGACCCCGTTGTCGTCATCGAGACCGGGAGAAAGGCTCTCGGGCATGGCGTGCATAGCGGCGACTGCTCCTGGGCCAGCGCTGCCGCAGCGCCGTCTTCGACGACACGAGGCCCACAAGAGGCGCGCGGAGCCCCGTTCGGTCACTCACATTCGACGCGACCATGGCGCCACGACCCGTCGGCCCAGAACTGGTCGAGGAAGACGCCGTGCTCCACGTGTGTGAACCGGGTGCCCTCCTCGATCGGCTCGAACTCGAGCGACGCCACCGGCGTCGACCTGTGGACCCCGTCAAGCCGCATGGTGTACGTCGTGACAATGCGGACGTGCGCGATGATGTCCGCATACGTTGCCTCGTACCGCGAGACCGGACCGTCGTGAAAGGTTGCCCTCGGCGACGTCGCGTCCGCCGACGCGGAAGTCGAACGTCCACTCGCCGGGCTCACTGGTGTCGCCGGCGCCCCACCAGCTCAGCTTCTGGTGCTCCTGGGCGAACGCGTCCCAGACACGCTCGAGGCGAACGCGGTAGTCCCGGGTCAGGGTGAACCCGGACCGGGCGATTCGGCGTGTGATCGTCAGGGGTAGGTCCTATCGCGCGAAGGTGACGTGGATCGTGCCGCTCTCGGCTACTTCCGTCGATACCTGGTGGGTGAGTTCGAGGCCGCGCAGGTCGTCCCACAGCCGATTGCCGCGACCGAGCAGGATCGGCGCGATCATGACGTGTAGGTGGTCGACCAGCCCGGCGCGCAAGAAGTCACGCGCGGTGCTGATCCCACCGCCGACGCGTACGTCCAGGCCGCCAGCAGCCTCGGTCGCCTCGGCGAGCACGTCCTCGATCGCGGTGCTGCGGAAGTGGAAGGTCGTTCCGCCCTGCATCGGGATCGACGGGCGCGGTGCGGTGTGGGTGAGGACGTAGACCGGGGTGCCGAACGGCGGCTGATCACCCCACCAGCCCTTCCAGGCCGGATCGTCGAGGAAGGTGTGCAGGCCGAACATGGCCGCGCCCATGATCTCGGCGCCGACGCCCTCGAAGTGCTGGGCGGCGTAGGAGTCGTCGATGCCGGTCGTGCCGGTGCCGCTGGTGTCGCCGAAGACGCGTTCGTGGAACGTGCTGGTCGCGGCGTAGGCCGCCGTGAGGCGCCCCCAGTCCTCACCCATCGGACTCTCCGGGGTCTGACCGGTCGAGGTGTAGCCGTCCAGTGAGGCGAACAGGTCGATGCGAACGCGGGTCATGTCAGGTTCCCTTCGCGGTGGTACGGATCAGGCGGATGCCGAGCCGGTCGGCTTGGCGTTCTGCTGGGGTTCGTTGTTCGCCGAGCCACAGGTGCAGGACGTCCAGGGCGCCCGGCCGGAGGCTCACGGTGCGGACGCGTCCGTGGTTGTGCGACGTGACCAGTCCCGCGTCCTCGAACGCGCAGGTGCTGCAAAAGCGACGGCAACGCCATTGCGAACGGTGCCGCGAGTTCGGACACGACGGCTGGGGACGCGGCCAGCCGTTCCACGACCGCCCGACGGGTAGGGTCCGCGAGAGCTCGCAGCACGGCGTCGAGCTCGTGGCGATACTGAGGCACGTACCCAAACTAGTGATGAAGGGCGGGGGATTGGTCAACTCGTTCACGTGGCTCGCACCGCGGGACCGGGGACAGACCAAGGCCTCGGGAACCGTGAGGCATTCGCGGTTGCTCGTACCGCGCGTGGCACGTCGCTCGGTCACCGGGGATCCCGAGCGACAGCTCTCCTTTGAACCGACCATCGCGGTCCGTGGTGGCCGTGTGCCGGACAACCCAGACGCACACAGCACCGCATCGACGATGACCACCCCTGCGATGACTGTCAGCACCCACGCAACGCGCCCACTACCGCAGGCCCGCTCGTGTCACCCCGACATAGCCGGATCGAAGTAGTCGACGCCGACCCCAACATGGAGGCCCCACCCGACCGATACGAGCGCGGCTAGCAGCGGTGAGGACGGGAGGAACAGTCACATAGCCGATGAAGACACGTGGCGGTCCGACGAGACTGGTTTCAACTTGATGCCCGATTGGACGGTCGAAACGCGATGGTGACTCAACCGCAGGCGACGGACGACGCCGCAGCCGACAATGCTGCGCGCTTTCTGCGCCATCCTTTAGTGCTCGACGCCCTGGGCGGCGGCGACTTGGCCCGCACCTATTCTGAGGTGCGCCCCGACAAGAGCACGCAGTGACGCACCACATAGGGGAGGCCTGGCGCCTCATCGCCCCCCAGCCCGACGACCCACACGGACCCCTCGCACCAATGCTCCTGCTCTTGACGTTCGTCACCGGCCTGGTGGACGCCTTCAGCTACCTCCTCCTCGGACACGTGCTCGTGGCCAACATGACCGGCAATGTGGTCTTCCTCGGTTTTGCCCTCGCCGATGCGCAGGGATTCCTCTGGTGGGCCTCTCTGTTGACGATTGGTACATTCCTCCTCGGCGCGCTGCTCGGCGGCCGACTGGGTCTGGCCCGCGGTAACCACCGCGGTGGTCACCTGCAGTGGGCCACGAGCGCATAGACGGTCCTGGTCTCGGTCGCCTTGGTTCTCAGCCTGACCCTCGACCGGCCGTCCGGGGACGGCGCCATCGTCGCCTTCGTGACCGCCCTCGGCATGGCACTCGGTCTGCAGAACGCTACGGCTCGCACGCTCGCCGTACCCGACCTGACGACCACGGTGCTCACCCTGACCATCACCGGTATCGCCTGCGACTCCAAAGCAGCGGGCGGATCCGACAGCATGCTCGGCCGCCGCCTGGTCCCCGTCGTCACGATGTTCCTCGGCGGACTCCTCGGCGCGACCCTCACCGTGCGCGAGCACGGCTCCATCGATCTGACCATCGCCACCGCGGTTCTCACCGCAGTGGTGGTCGCCGCCTCGTTCAGTGCCAGATCACAGGCCGAGTGGACCACCAAGCGGTAGGACGAGTCGATCAGGGCCGGAACTCTTTGGGGCGTTCTCGTTCAGAGCCGCCGTTCGTGGCCGAGCCGCTCTCCGAGATGTCGAACTCGTCTTCTGGAGCTTCGCGGTCACCGCGGTCCTCTGTTCGACGGGTGGTCCTGGCGGGGGATAGCCGCCTCAGGTGCTGCGAGAACCTGGATCGCCTCAGCCCGTCGGCCCTACCGTTCCACCTTGGTGTCAGGCACGCGACCCAGAAGTCCCGATGAGGCGATGGAACCTGGGGCACACCAACGTGTCCGCCGAAGCGAGTCAACTCCACTCCGAGTCGATCCTGGTGAACCCGCCGCTCAGAGTGGCGAATCCGTGCGGGACCATGACCATGCCTCACTTCGGCGTCGGGCTGCGCAGGCCCTCCGGCAAGTGGGCGCTCTCACGCCGGCGATCGTGGCGAGAAGCGGGCGCGGAATGGGCAACCAGATGCGCGACCAGTTGGGTCGAGTCGATTTGGCTGCTCGACTCGGTGGTCCCACTCTCGGACTGCGTGGCCGTCGACCATGCTGCTGGTGTGGTCCCGGTCAGGTTCCACCCAGATTGGGTATCGGGATCTGCAACTCTTGGCCGATACCTTCAGTCTCACCGAACATGTCCAAACGCTCCACGCCCTCAACGACGTCCTCAAGACGCTGGTTGCCGAAGTAGCGGAGTTCTCCTGACGAATCTAGGCCTGCCAGTCCGCGAGACGTGGCCGGTTGCTGCATCCACTGCGCGTATCGGCCGTCAGGTGTCACGGCTCTCGGCGCTACCGTAAGTGCAGTGTGAAGGGTGGGTGCCGTTGATGGTCCGGCCATGGTCGCGGGCGATGTTTGTGCCAGCACGAAAGAATCCAGGCCATGACCTGGAGGCGGTGTCCGCTGCCCGTCAGGCTGGGGTCCGGGACAGCTCTCGCTATTCGACGTCCTCAGCACGCAGCGCGTCCGCAGTCCTGCTCGCGAGGTGAGTTGGAGCTTGGCCAAGGCCTGACTGAGGTGGGCGGCCACCGTCCGGGGCGAGGTGCCGAGCTGGGCACTTATCTGGACGTTGGTGCTCCCGGAGGCAGCCAGGGTGGCCACCTCGAGTTCGCGGATGGTCAGTTCCGTGGTCCTGCATCCACTGCGGCGCCGGTTGCTACTGGCGTCGAGCTCGCCGCGTGCGCGCGCTTTCCAGGGGTCGGCCCGCAACAAAGTGAAGCCTTCGAGCGCGGCCATCAACTGGCTCCGCGCCTGGGCATAACGTCGTGCGCGCCGCAGACCCTCTCCGTAGTTGAGCTGAAGCCGGGCCAGCTCGAACGGCCACCGGTCCGCTTCCCGGATGCGAAGTGCCCGCTCGAACGCGGCCGGGGCCTCGTCCGTGGCGCAGCGAGACCCGCGGTGTCATCAGGGCGGCGCTGAGGCCCTGGGTGGCGCGGGCCGTGATGAGCTCGATCGCCCCGCCAGCGAACCCGCTGACGATGGACGCGGCGATGAAAACGGCCAGGCCGGTTAGAAACACCGACTTTCGCGAGAGCAGGTCGGCGACACGGCCGCCGAACAGCAGCCCACCACCGGACATCATCAAGTAAGCGGTGACGACCCACTGCATGTCCGGCCCGTCCAGGTGGAGGTCGTGCCCGATCGAGGGCAGGGCCGTGTTGACCACGGAGATGTCCAGGACGACCAGGATCTGCGCGGCAAGGGCGAGTGCCAGGCCGAGCCAGGACTTGCGGAGCCCGTCATCCGTCTCGACGTGGTGGGTGGCAGCATGCTGGGCGGTGTACGTCTCGGTGTACGTCTCGGTGGCGACCGCGGGCGGTTCAGCGGCTGGTGCGGTGTGCATGACTACTCCTTGGCGAGAGGTGCTGACGGGTTCGCTTCCTGGGTCGCACCGCACGGTCGGTTGTGGCGGTGATGGGTCTCACCGTCGTCGAAGCGCCGAGAGCTCGCGCCGGTCAATTGGCCGGGGTGACCGGCCTCGAGGCAGGGACGCGGAGGGTCGGGCTGAAGGGGTCAGGTGAAGTCAAGCTGAGCGAGCTCGGTCCTCGAGCTGACGCTCACCTTGGTGAAGACATTGCGCAGGTGGAAGGCCACGGTTCGGGGGGAAACCCAGCACTGAGCGGCGACATCCTTGTTCGACAGCCCGGTGCTGACGAGCTGGGCGACCTTGCGCTCCATCGGCGTGAGGTCGAGCAGGGTGGACGGGTCGCGCTTGCGAGCGGTCTCACCAGAGGCCCGCAGCTCTTGGGTGGCACGGGCCACGAGCGGGGTGGCGGCCAAGTCGGTGAACGTCTCGAGCGCGGACCGCAGGTGCGAGCGGGCATCCACCCTCCGGTTGGTGCGCCGCAGGAACTCTCCGAAGGAGAGCTGGGAACGGGCCAGGTCGCACGGACGGGAAGCGTGCCGATAGTGGCCCAACGCTTCCTCGAACGCTGCGGCGGCCTCCGCGGGGTTCGCCGCCGTCAGTGCCCGTCCGAGGGCGACGTCGGCCAGCGCCCACGGGTGGTTGGTTGAGGTCGCGAACGGGGTCAACTCTGCCATCCAGGCTAGCGCCTGGTCGCGGGCGCCGGCGCGCACGGCAGACTCGATGCGGTCCACGGTGGCCATCCGCTGCAGAGCAGGCACCCGCATCGCGACCAGGTGGTGCAGTGCTGCGGGTGCGTTGCCGTCGGCGGCGGCCCGGCTGCCCTTGGCCCACCGAGAGAGATCGTGGACGGGATCGGTGAGAATCCCCAGCGGGTGCTTCGCCACCACGGCTTCGAGGTCGGCCAGGTGATGGTCGTAGTCCTCGTTGCCGGTGAAGGCGGCAAGGAGGGTGAGCCAGCCCAGCGGTGCGGCGGTGAGAGTTGGCTGGCCAACGCTGCGCGCCAGGGCAAGGGCCTCGTGCGCCGAGCTGCGGACGCCGGCCCAGTCAGCGGCGGGGAGCTGGGCGAACGCGAGCCGCTCCAGCCCGTAGATCACCGCCATGCCGGCCCCGAGCTCGCGGGCGGTGGACACCATGGCGGAGTAATAGAACCGGGCGCCGTCGTCGTGGCCGAGGTTAAGGGCGGTATTGCCGAGATTGCCCATCACATCCAGGTCCTCCACCTGGCGTCCCGCGTCCAACGCACGCTCGAGGGTCGTTGTCGCACGGGCCCAGTCGCTCTCGGCGGAGGCTGTAAGGGTCCCCAATAGCAGCCTCAGACACCGGGTGCGGGCGGCGTCGGAGTCGATTGGGGTCAGCAGGTGAGCCAACACGTCGTCGGGGAGGCTGGCCCCGCTGTCGCCGCCGTACGTGCGGGTCAGAGCCGCTGCCGAGGCCATCTCCAGCGCCCGACCAGTGTCGAAGTCCGCGACCGCTCGCGCCCCCATGGTGAAGATGCGGTGCGCGCCGGCCGCGGAGCCGACGTAGATCTCGATGCGAGCTCGCAGCCGAGCGATATCTGCTCGGAGCAAGGGGTCGGAGGCGAGTCCACGAGCCGAGGTGGTCAGCGCCCGGGCCCTCACGGCCTGCCCTGCCGCCCAGGCGTTGCGCGCAGCACGGAACAGCCTAGTGGCCCGCACTGATTCGTTCACCGTCAGAGCCGCGGCGCGTTCGAACGTGTCCGCGGCTGCTGCGTGCCCGCCGCGCTGCTCTGCCTGGATCGCCACCTGGTGCAGGGCATCGGCGACGTCGTCGTCGGGTCCGTCGACAGCGGCGGCCCGATGCCACGTCGCCCGTTCCGGATCGACCTCACCAACCGCGTCTGCCAACGCGCAGTGCGCCTGGCGTCGTTCGAAGCTGGTGGCCGCCTGGTACACCGCCGAACGGACCAGGGGGTGCCGGACGCCCACAGCCACCCCGGTGACGGTGAGCAGGCCGGACCGCTCGGCGTCCCGCCACGCAGGCGCCTCGACCCCCAGAACACTGGCTGCCTGACGTACGGTGTCGGCCCGGCCGGTGGCGTCGGCTGCCGCGACCAGCAGCAGCGTCTGCACCTGTTCGCTGAGCCCGCGACACCGGTCCAGGAAGGCGCGTTCAACTCCCGCGGTCAAGGTCAGTTGTTGGGGCAACGGCACCTTCCCGTGCAGCTGGGCCGGGCTGAGACTGGCGGGGAGCTCCAGCAGGGCCAACGGGTTCCCACCGGTGTCGCGCACGAGCCGGTCGGAGACCTCACCGGGCAGCGGGTCACCGCCGCGCTCGTCGAGAAGCTGACGCGCGGCCCCGGCATCGAGGCCATGAAGCTGCAGCAGGGGCAACCCTGGCGGGGCGAAGGGTGGGCTCCCCGCTTCGGCGGAGCGGGCCGCGAACACCATGGCGACGGGATCCGCAGACAGCTGTCTGGCTGCGAACAGCAACGCGTCCGCCGATGCCACGTCGAGCCACTGCGCGTCGTCTACCAGGCACAGGACGGGACCGTCGAGTTCGGCCGTGTCGGTCAGCACTGACAGGGTCGCGACCCCGACCAGGAAGGGCTCGACCGTAGGACCGCCCTCGAGGCCGAAGGCCACCCCCAGCGCCCGCGCCTGTGGGCCCGGCAGCCGGCCGAGGTTCGCCACCGTACGGAGCAACCGGTGCAACGCGGCATACGGCAAGGGCGACTCGGACTCCACACCGGCAGTGCGCAACACGCGCAAGGCTGTACCAGGCGCGGCCTCTTGCTGGGAGGTCACTAGGTCGTGCAGCATGGCGGTCTTGCCGACCCCGGGCTCCCCCAGCACGACCAGCACCCCCGCGGTTCCAGCGCGCGCGTGAGCCACCAGGTCGGCGAGTTGCGCGCGCTCCCGCTCGCGTCCGTACAGCACCAGCCGAACGTACCGTTCCTCCGGGCCCGTGCGCCCCGGATTCTGCGTCCCGGCAGTTTGCCGGGGCGATACCCTCGCCCGCCGGGCCAGTATGAAGTCGCAGAGCAGACCCTTCGAACGCAAAGCAATTTATGACTTCGTCAGCGACCCCGCGCCCCACGTCCCACGGTCAGCACCTCGGAATCCTGCTGTTCGACGATGTCGAGGAGATCGACGCCGACGGTCCGTGGGAGATCGTCGCGAGCTGACTCGCAACCATTCGCAGGACCGGTGGATGGGGTCATTCGCGTCCTCGGATGGGCGGCCGGTCCGCGCCCCGAAGGGCCTCGCTGATGACCAACCTTTGCCCGGGCGCATTGGTCTTCGGCGCCGACGGACGTGAGCATCAGCGCCGGCATCGACACGGCCCGTTACCTCGGCGCGCGGCTCGCTGCAAGCGACCGTGCCCGCACGGTGAGCTGACGCGCAGAATGACCCCCAACCGCCCATCGACATCTACCGTCTGCTCCGTCGGGCTCTGAGGGTGGATCCTACGAGGATGAGCCGGTACGCGGTGGTGGTCCTGGGCGGCAGCGCCGCCGGACTGTCGGCGGCACTGGTGTTGTCACGGGCCCGCAGACGAGTCCTCGTCGTGGACGCTGGCACGCCGCGTAACGCGCCGGCGGCGCACAGGCACGCTCGCCTGTCCTGTGACGACATGCCTCCTGAAAACCTGCTCGCCGTCGGACACCATGAGCACCGCACCCAGCTGACGGCTCGCGCCCTGGAGGTCGTCGAGGGCACCGTGCACCGCATCCTCATCAAGGAAGACCGGGCCTGTGGCATCGAGATGGACGACGGCCGAACAGCCGACGGACTGCGCTGTTCGTGCCCCCGCGCTTCGTTCCGAACAACGCCCTCCTGGTCAGCCTCGGCTGCGATACGGACGAGGACGGCTGGGTGTCCACCGAGCCTGCGGGCGCAACCAGCGTGCCCGGTGTGTGGGCCGCCAAAACGTGGCCAGCCCGAAGGCTCAAGTGACTACCGCAGCTGGGGAGGGGTCCGCCGCCGCCATCGAGCTCAACGCCGACCTGGTCGACGAGGACATCCAGGTGGCGCGTCGCGACGCCACCCAAGGTGACCGATGGCGGAGGTCAGCGACCGCCGCGACAAAGCCGCCGTCCCGCGCCCACCCGCGGAGAGCTCGCCCCGGTCGACCTGGCCTGACCGGGATCGTCAGCTCACTCGTCGAAGGGGGCAAGGGCGATCGCAGCCGTGAACGCGCCATACCGGCGCAGCAAACCCGCCCTGCCCTGCGGGACCCGGGCGGCCTCGTCCGCCCACGCCTGGCTGAAATACCGCTTGACGCCTTCGCGAGGGTGGGCGCCGACGGTGCCGGACACCGTAGAGCCCGGCAGCTCCCAGCACCTCAGCCCGACCACGTCGACAGCGGCTCCGGCCGACAGCAGGTAGGCGACCGCGCCGGCGGCAAGGGTGACGCGAGGGCTGTGGTGCATGGTGATGGCTGACTGCAGGGTCTCGGTGGCTGCCGTGGACAGGCCCACCTGTTCGGCAACCTCCCTGGCCACCTGGGACGAGGTGAGGGTGACCTCGTCCCGCCCGCTGGCCAGGACGAGGCCGGTGTCGTGCAGGAGCGCTGCGGCAAAGAGCAGCTCGATGTCGACGTCGAGCTCGTCGAGCTCGCCCAGGGCCCGGCCGAAACGGTACGTGCGCAACGGCGAGTCCGGGGGCAGTAGCCTCGCTGGCGACACGTAGGCCTTCCTGCCCGGGTTGAGGTGTGCCAGGAGGCTGAATTGGCCGACTACGTTGCCGACGTGTACGCGGACCATGTCGGCGACCAAGCGGCGCCGCTCCGCAGGGTCGAGTCGCCCGCCGGTACGCGTCGTCCAGTCGATGGTTCCCACGGCAGTTGAGGTGTTCACGGCTCTCCTTTTCACGTTGGTCCCCTCCGATTCACGTTGGTCCCCTCCGACCTTGGCGCCGCGGCGCGGCGCTCGCACCGGTCATCTGACCGGGATACCGACCATCACGCCGTCCCGCGGACTCCGGCGGCCCTCTGGTGAACCCAAGTCGGCAGCCCGAAGAGTCCGCCTGACACCGCCATTTCCCGGTCAGATCCTGGCCATGTGGCCGGGGCGAACACAGTTCGTGACCGCGAGAGTGGTTCGTGTGGCCGACCGCACCGGGACGGCCAGGAAGGGAATCCGTCATGACTACCAACGCGCAAACCAATGTCCGTGACGAAGGCCGCATCGCTGACGCCAACAGATCCCGTCGGCCGGGTCATCGCCGCCTCCATGGAATCGAGCCCATCGTGACTACCAGCCCTACTTCCGCCGCTACCTCCCGGGGCAAGGGCCAGGACGGTCCGTTCCACCTGCGTCCCGAGTCGAGGGGCCACATCGGCTCGGTGGTGGCCATTTCGTTGGTCATCGGACTCATCGCAGCGTTACTTCTCGCTGCGGCACCGTTCATCAGCCCGGAGGAAGACGACGTCACGGGTGCAGTCTTGTGCGGGTTCGGGCTGAGCTGGGCGTCGTTGGCTGTGCTGTCGGGGAGGTTCACCGATCAACCTCAGCGGTGGGCAGCTGCGCCTGCCGTGTTCATGGGAGTGGGCGGTCTTCTCCTGATCGGCTTCGGCACGACGGTGCGTGAGGTTCTCAACTGGGTGTGGCCCCCCGCGTTGCTGGCGCTGGTGATCTGGATGATCGTCCGTGCCCGTCGACAGCTTTCTAGCCGAAGCACAGGGTGGCTGCTGTACCCGGTGTTCGCCGTGTTGCTGCTGGCTGCGGTCGGTGGCGGCTACGAGACCGTGCGGGAAGCCGTGGACGCCAACGCGTACCCGATGGCGGGTCGGTTGATCGACGTCGGCGGCCACCGCCTGCACCTTCAGTGCACCGGCTCCGGCAGCCCCACGGTGGTCCTCCAACCGGGAGGAGGTGACTTCTCCTCAGTCATGGGGTGGATTGCGCCGGCTGTTGCCAGGGATACGCGGGTCTGCGTCTACGACCGAGCGGGTCGTGGCTGGAGCGAGCCCGCCGACGGTCCCCAGGACGCCACGAAGATAGCGACCGACCTACACACGCTGCTGCAACGTGGCGACGTTCCAGGACCCTACGTGCTGGCCGGCCACTCCTTCGGCGGTCTCTACGTCCTGACGTACGCCGACCGCTACCCCGACGAGGTCGCCGGGCTGGTGCTGGTGGACTCAACAAACCCCGCAAAGGTGGCCAACCCTGGCAAGGCCATGGCCTACGACGGCGGTTCCTACGACGCCATGGGCCGCCTCTCAGCACTCGGCGCGGCGTCGGCACGAGTCGGCCTGGTCCGCATGGTCGGCCTGGTCGGGGCGTCCAGCTACCGCAGCCTGCCACCACAAGCGGATGACGAAGTCCTAGCCGCCACCGCCACCGCCGCCTACGCGTCCGGCTGGATCGACGAGTTCGTCCAGGCCAACGCCTCTGGGCAGGAGGCTGCTCTGCTGACCGACTTCGGCGACAAGCCGTTGGTCGTCCTCACCGCCGGCGCCGAAACTGACGCCACACACGATGCGGCTCAGGCGAAGCTGGCCGCGTTGTCGACCAACAGTTCCCATCGCACCATCACAGGGGCCAAGCACGTGTCGCTGATCATGGAGAAGGAGTACGCCGGGGCCACCACCCAAGCCGTCCTCGACGTCGTCTCCTCCGTGCGCAACGCAGGCCAAGAGATCCGGTGATCCGGCTTCGCCGGCGGGCCAACCAACCGCCCTACCCGCCCAGTCAGCAGGCGCGTCCAAACATCCGAGGTGGGGAAGGGGAGGGGGCTTGGAAGCGGCCCGGTGCCTGCGATACGACGGCCGCGGCAGCCGGTCACCCACAGGCCGTTTCCGGTGGCCGCTGTCACGACCGCTCTATGCCGCGGACGGGACGTCCGAATCTCTCCGGCACTCCGCGCAACCGTGCCGATAAGTTCCACTTCTCCTGCGCCCGTCGGCTCACTGTCCCGGCGACTGGCTGTGGCCGGTGATGGCGCCCGCCAAGGGATGGCAGAGTCCTTCGCCATCCTCCGTTGGGAGTGGACCCCCATCGTTTGTCGCGGCGGCGCATCCCTCCCGGCGCGCTGGAGCCCGCTGCTTGCGATCGCCACCGATCCCGCTCACAGTGAGGGGAACTATTTTCCGTGGTCACAGCGACAGGTCTGGTATGCAGGGTCGCGCGGAACTCTCTGACGAGGAGCTGGTGCACGCCGTCGCCGACGGCGACACCGGCGCGCTGAAGATCCTCTACGAGCGCCACGCGCCATGGATCTCGGTTCGACTCACCCGCCGATGCAACGACACCGGCCTGGTCGCGGAGGTCATGCAGGACACGTTCGTCGCGGTGTGGAAGGGCGCGGGTGGTTTCCGCGGAGAGGCCGAGGCGGCCGGCTGGCTCTGGGGAGTGGCCATCAAGAGGCTCGTGTCGCGGCTGCGCAAGGCCGGCCCGCGGGCCGAGATCCTGCTCGCAGACGTGCGCGGCGGCTTCGAGGCCAGCGCCGAGGATCGGGTCCTGGCAGGAGTCGAGTACGGCGACGCGGGTGCCGCGCTGGCCCACCTCTCGCCGCAGATGCGCGCAGTCGTGCAGGCAACCGTCCTGGACGGGCTCACCACCCGCGAGGCCGCGCGACTGCTCGGCGTGCCGCAGAACACGGTGAAGACGCGGCTGCACCGGGCCAAGGCGCAGCTGCGGCGCGAGCTGGTGGAGGGACGGACATGACGATCTGGCACGCGTCGGACGCGGCGCTGCGGGACTGGGTACAGGGAACCTGTGGGCCCCTCGCCAGCGCGTCGGTCGAGCAGCATCTCGTGCACTGCGACCAGTGCCGAAGGGTGGTGGCCGCGATCGTGCCCGCAAACAGCGTCGCCGCCGGATGGGAACCCATCCTCGCGGCGGTCGAGACGCCCCCGCCTGGCGTCTTGGTGCGCTGCCTCGAGCGGCTCGCAGTTGCCCCGTCCGACCGGTTGGTCATCGCCACGGCCCCGGTGTTGCGGCTGGCCTGGGTGGCCGGGCTCGTCATGGTACTGGCCTTCACCCTCTTGGCCTCCGCTGCAGGCGGCGACGGCGCGGTATCAGCCTTCCTCGCCATCGCCCCCCTGGTCCCCGTCGCGGGTGTGGCAGCCGCCTACGGACCCTCGGCCGACCCCTCCTACGAGACCGTGTTGGCCGCTCCGTACCCGATGATCAGGCTGGTTCTGCTGCGCACGGCCGCGGTGGTCACGGCCGCCCTGCCGCTCACCCTGGTCGCCGGACTCATCCTGCCCATCTCCACCTGGACCGCCGTCGCCTGGCTGCTGCCGGGAGCGGGGTTCACCGTCGGTGTCCTAGCAGGCAGCGCGTGGGTCGACCCCGAGTACGTCGCGTTAGCCATCGGCATCGCGTGGGTCAGCGCCGTCGCGTGGGCCACCACGCGGATTGGTGACCCTCTGGTCGTCCTCGCCCCCCTGGCCATGTTCGGCTACCTGCTTTTGCTGTGCGCCGGACTCGCGCTTATCGCCCACCGAGCCCTCGCGGCCGCCCCCTCATGGCGGCTCCTGTGACCGACACTCCGACGACCCGAAGGACCGTCATGACCGAACCCACCATCCAGCTGGAGGGTCTGCGCCATGCGTTCCGTGGCACGGTGGCCTTGGCCGGCGTCGACCTCGACCTCCACCCGGGCGTCACGGGCCTCCTCGGCCCGAACGGCGCCGGCAAGACGACGCTGCTGCGGGTGCTCGCCACCGTGCTACACGCCGACCGAGGGTCGGTGAGCATCCTGGGTCGAGACCCTGCTGCCGGACACGAGCGCACCGACATCAGGCGTCGGCTCGGCTACCTGCCCCAGGAGATCGGCTATCCGCGCGGTTTCACCGCCTACGGCTTCGTCGACTACATGGCGGTGCTCAAGGAGCTCGAGGACCCGAAGGCCCGACGGCGCGAGGTGCGCCGGGTGCTCGCCGACGTCGGGCTCGCCGACCGCGCCACCCGTCGCATCCGAACCCTCTCCGGTGGACAGCGCCGGCGGGTCGGCCTGGCCCAGGCACTGCTCGGCTCGCCGGAGCTGCTGGTCCTCGACGAGCCCACCGCGGGACTGGATCCAGAGCAGCGGGTCTCACTGCGGCGGGTGCTCGCGGAGCACGGCCGGGCCGCGACGATCGTGCTCGCCACTCACCAGACGGAGGACGTGGCCGCCCTGTGCGAGCGGGTCGTGGTGCTCGACGAGGGTTCGGTGCGTTTCCAGGGCAGTGTTTTGGATCTTCTCGCTCAGGCCCAGGGCCGGGTCTGGTTGGCCGACGCGCCGGACCCCCGGGCCCAGCTGGCGTGGCGGACCGCCGTCGGACGGTACCGCAACCTGGGACCGAGGGCACCGCTCGGTGCCGACGTGGTCGAGGCGACGCTCGAGGACGCCTACCTGATCCTGCGCGGAAGCTCCCAGCTCGACGAAGGAGCACTCGCATGAATGCCGCCCTCGCCTCGGTCTCGGCCGTGTCGGTGTCATCGCGGCCGGCGCTGGCGAGTCTTGCGCGGATCGAGATGGTTCGCTACGCCAGGCATCCGGTGTTCCTCGTCGGGTTCGTGTTCGCGCTCGCCAGCAGCGGTACGTACGGCCCGACCGAGCTGGACCACCAGGTGGTCCCGGCGTTCTTCCTCGGTGTCCTTGGTCTGGTGGTCGCGGCCCGGTTGACGGTGGCCACCGAGGGAGCAAGCGCCGTCGTCGACGCCGCCCCGGTGTCGGAGACGGTCCGAACGGCTGCACTGTGCCTTGCCTGCCTGGTGCCGGCCGGCGCCGGAGCCGTGGTGGTGCTGGTCCACCGCGCCTTCGTGGCGGCCGATCCGCAGCCTGCCTTCCTCTACGCCGGCTACGGCACGGCTGACCGCGCCCTGATCACGTTGGTGATCCCGGTCATCGCCAGTGCCGGAGGGCCACTCCTTGGCGTCGTCGCCGGCCGCTGGCTCCGCTTCCGGGGCGGCATCCTGCTGGCTCTGCTCGTGCTCCTGCTGTGGTCACGGTTCGGCGCCACCCGGCCGATGTACATCGGCGTCGACTCGGTGACCGCCAGGGCTCTGCACATGCTTTCGCCCTACACGGCCTTCCTGGAGACCAACACCGACGGCAGCGCGCCGCCGACGCTGGTCACGGCATACCCGGCCTCGCCGTTCTGGTTCATGGTGTGGACCGTTGCCCTGTGCGGCCTCGCGACCACGGCCGCCTTGTGGCACGGTGCCCGGCGGTCAGCCCGATCGCCGGTCCGCCGCACCGTCGGCGGCGCGTTCGTCGCCTGCCTCGTGGTGGCCGTCGCTGCGGTCGTGCTCGCGGTCGCCGCGGGACCAGAGCAGCTGACCTACTGGACGCCGGACGGCACCTCCTCGACGGTGCGACCCGCTCATGTCTAACCCCGCCCTGGCCTGCGGCGGCGCCGTGCTGCGCTCGGCTCCATGGCAGGTGCTGCTGCCGGCCACCGCTGTGGCGGGCGCGTTGTTCGGAACCGCGATCCTGCGGCCTCGCGACGCGACGAGCCTGCTGTTCGCGCTCGTGGCCGTCGGCGTCTGCGGCGCCGTCGCCGGCTACGTGCTCGACGAGGAGGCCAGCGAGGTCGCGGACGCGACCCCGGCGTCGCGACCCCGCCGGGCAGCCTGGCGGATCATGATCGTCCTGCTGCCCGCAGCGGTGGCGGCGACCGCCCTGGTCTGGGCCGACCGGCTCGCCCCCCAGACCCACGCGTTGCGGATGCTGCCGGTCGCCGCGGGCGCCGTCGCCATCGGGACCGCTCTGGCCGCGGCGATGCGCCGATCGGGGACCTCGGCGCCCGGAGACCTCGCCGGAGTCCTGACGTTCGGCACCGTCGTCGTGGCGGTGCTGGCCGACCCACTGCGGCGGTGGCTCAGCCTGAGGCCGTTCGAGACCGCCACGTATCCCGCCCGAACCGCCATCGCCTGGGCCGCGGTCGTCGTCCTCTGCGCGTTGACCGTCCTCGCGTGCGAACGAGACCCGGGCAGCGCCCCCCTACACATCAGACAACAGAAGGACACGACATGAAGACCTATCGGGTGTTCGCCTACCTCATCGCCCTCCAAGTAGCCGTCCAGGCAGCCGCCCTGGCGTTCCACTCAGCCGGCCTCGGGCACTGGATCTACGCCGACCGCAACACCGCCACTCGAGCGACCCTCGAGGAGGACAGCGCCGTCGACTACACCGGCAAGATCGGCAGCCTCGTGCACGGCGAGAACGGCGCGATGATCATCCCCTTGATCGCGATCGCGTTGCTCATCGTCGCGGTGATCGTCCGGAAACGGATGATCGGCGGGGTGCGCTGGGCCGGCATCGTGCTCGGCCTGGTCGTCCTGCAGGTCGTGCTGGGCTTCGTCACCCTGGAGGTCCCCGCGATCGGAGCGCTACACGCGGTGAACGCGTTCCTGCTCCTCTGGGCCGCCCTCCACGCGGCCCGACTTCCGGGCGTCGCACCGGCACTTGTCCCCGGCGCGATCGAGTCGATTGCCGAGCCGACTGCCCGGACGACCGCCTGAGCACTCGAAGGCGCCGATGCCTCCTTGGGCTCCCGACAAGCCGGCCGTATCCGAGCGCAAACCACAGTTGATCCAGAGTGCAGGAGGGAAGCCATGTCCAGCCACACAGTCGGCTTGGGTGCGTTCGCACGGTCGCTGATGCTCGCCGTGCTGGCCGGCTCCGCGCTGCTTGCTGGATGCGCAGCCGATCCCGGCACGGCACCGGGGTCGGGTTCGAGCGCACGGACGCCGACCACAGCGGCCAACCTCAGCCTGGTTGCCATTGGGGACTCAATCCCCAACAACAGCCCGAGCGACTGCCCAGGATGCACCGGTTTTGTAGCCCGGTACGCCAAGGCCGTGCAGGACGCCACCGGGAAGGTCGTCGACGTTCATAACCTGTCCCAACACAACGGCCTGGACCTGCCGGGCCTGCTGGCGGAGCTCGACGGGTTCAAGCAACAACTGACCCACGCCGATGTGATCATCGTCGGCATCGCGCACAACAGCAACGAACTCGCCTCTGACACGCCCTGCGGAGGGACACGGGACAACAAGGAGCTTCCTGACTGGTCGAAGATGACGCGGGCGTGCTCAGCCGCGTCGGTCGCCAAGTACCGGCCGCTGTACGGCCAGCTGTTCACCACAATCGCCGGGTGGCGCCACAGCAAACCCACCATCTTGCGCACGATCAACCGCTACAACGACGTTCTCGGGGCGCCGACCCTGGACCTGTCCCCAGGCCAGAACGCGGTCGTCAAGAAGTTCCTCGACGACTGGAACCCGATGCTCTGCAGCGCCGCCGCCAAGGCCGGGTTCGGGTGCGCCGATCTCTACCGAGCGTTCAACGGCCCGTCCGGACAAAGGCCCTCCGGCGACTTGCTCGGCGCCGACTACACCCATCCATCCGACAAGGGCAACGCCCTGATCGGGCAAGTCCTGACGACCCAGGGTTTCACGCCACTGGCATAGCCGAGAAGAGAAGTCGGAGGATCGACACATGAGGTATGCCGTTCATGAGCTGGCCGGATCAACGGTGGAGAATCGGGTGCCCCGATGAGTTCGTCAGCCCACGCGAGATTGAGCTCTCGGCCCGCTATCAGCTGGTTGGGTCTGGCAGCTGCAGTGATCGGCCTGGCCGGCTGCGGAGACGCGAGCAGAGGTTCGCCGCAGGGCGCCGTCTCGGCCGCCACGACGGCCGCGCCCTCCACCGCCACCGACTTCACCGAGCTGGTCGACATCGGCGGCGGTCGCCACCTCAGTCTCTCCTGCGTCGGCGATGGATCACCGACCGTACTGTTCGAGAGCGGTGACGAGTCTCCGGGCAACCAGTGGGGAGCGGTGCTCGTCGGGGTCGGCGCCACTACCCGGGCATGTGCGTACGACCGGCTCGGCGTCGGGTCCAGCGACGAGGCCACGGGCTGTCGCGGGATGACGCAGCTGCAGGCCGACTTCGTCGCGCTGCTGAGGGCCGCCGACCTGAAGCCGCCGTACGTCATCGCCGGGACCTCCGGGGGTGGCTACCTAGCGGCCCACTTCGCCATGACCCACCCTCAGGACGTCCGTGGCCTGCTGGTGGTCGACACCTTCCCGGCCATCAACGCGGCCAAGGCGTCACCCGAGCTGCGGCAGGAACTGAAGTGCACCAACTCCACGAACGTGGAGCGCCGGGACTACGCGGCCGTCGAACACGCCGCCTGGGATCACCGGAAGGAGATCCCAGGGCTGGCCGTGACCGTCATCAGCAACCGGTACGAGGGGATCACCGAAGGTGAGGAGGCGACCAGCGTGCAGGGCCAGCGCGGCTGGCTGGTACTCAACCCCAAGGGCCGACAGGTCGTGGTGACCAGCGGCCACAACATCCCCGGCAACGAATCCGGCTTGGTCACTGACGAGGTGCTGGCCCTGGTCGAGGCCGTGCGATGACGCGCGGGCCCAGGTCCGTTGACCACATCGACGAATGGCAACCGGTGATGGTTGCCGCGCTCTGTCTGATGCTCTTCGCAGCGTGTTCGGGGGCTGCTGAGCAGTCAACCCTGACCGGCTCCGCGTCCAGCGGCATCGTCGGGAAGACACAGCCGGCAGGGACGTCCTCAGTGGGCTGGCTCGGGAACCCGACGTCGATCGTGGTGCTCGGGCACTCCGGGGCCACCGGAGCCAACTCAAACCCCGACGCACCCGGTGCCGACTCGGACGAGAACTCGTGGGCGACCGGCAGCAACCCCCAGGTCGACAGCCTCTACCTTCGCCTGCTCGCCGAGAACCCGAACATCAAGGGACACAGCCACAACTACGCCGTCGACGGCAGCAAGGTCCAGGACCTCTCACACCAGACACAGCAGATGCTCATGGACGTCGCGTCTCCCGATCTGGTCGTGATCCAAACCGTCGACAACGACATCCGGTGCGACGGCTCTGACCCGCAGAACTACCGGCCCTTCCAGGAATCGCTGGCCGGGACGATGCGGACGATCGCGAGTAAGGCTCCGCAGGCCCGCTTCTTCCTGGTCAGCCAATGGGCGACCGTGACCGAGTTCGCGAACTCCGTCAAAGACGACCCGGCCGGCCGTCAGGGCTTCACCGGTAGAGGCCCCTGCGACCTTTTTGACGCTGCTGGCAAAGAGCAGCCGGGCCGGATCGCCTTCCTGCAGGACGTCGTCGACCACTACCAGGTCGCCCTGGAGGCCGCCTGCACCCAAGTGAGACTTTGCCGTAACGACGGCAGGATCATGCGAGGCTTGAAGCTCGTCCCCGGCGACATCAGTTCGGACCACAACCATCTTGCGATCCAGGGCCTGGCCAAGATGGCAGCCCTGGAATGGAAAGCGTTGACCGCGGCGGCCACCTCGCCCTCGTGACAGGATTCGCCGTGCAGTCGCGCGAGAAGCGAAGCCGAGCACCTTGCGCCTCATCCTCGAGGTCGTCGCCCTCGACGGTCATAGGCAGGGAGTAGACAACGACATCCGGTGCTACGGCTCGGACCCGCAGATTTACCAGCCCTGGATGAAACGCCGACTTGATCACCTTTCGACAGGTGCCGTGTCACGAGGAGGATCGCGGGAGACGGTGGTGCCCCCCTCTGGCGATTCCTCCGGTGCGCGATGGTCAAGCCCAACCGGGCTCGCCGGCAAAGGCACCGATCGTGAGCGGGTCGTGCCGATAAACGCATTTTCTGCTTTCAGTCACGGGCCCCAGAATCAGAGAGCTTGTGTTGTGACGCTGCCAGCAACCCTGCGAGGCGCCTCAGGTCAACGGGATCCAGGTCAAACGCGAGGGGGCGGCGAGTGCCGCCGCGCAGGACAAGGTCGGTCGTTTGGTGCTTCCAACCATTGTCTGGTGGTGGCCCAACGCTGGCGACCTCATTCCACGCCAACGGGGTCCCACGCCGGAGCGTGATACCGGAAGAGTTAGCCACCACATCCGGCTTCCGCGCCATCCAGAAGGACAGCCCTGCAAGAACAATGAGCAACACTGGCCATGGGAGCTGGCCCTTGGTCAAGAGCAGTGCGGTACTGAGCACCCCCAGTACTAGCAGGACCACCGGCGTCCAGATTCGCACGTATTCGGGGCGGCGGATCGCCACGGCCTCCGCGTTTTTTCTCGGTGCGATTTCTTTGCTCACATCCGGCATCATGCCCGACGGGGGTCCCCTCGGAACTTGCAAACGACGTCCGGAACTGGCTGGTGTCAACCCGTGGAGGCAAAGGGGTGGCCAGCGAGGAGTCGTTCGTAGACAGTGAAGCCACCTCGCCCTGGTGGGGCCCATCCGGCCCACCGCTGACCGCGGCTCGATGATCTGCCCAGGCACATGAAGAGCCGAGTCTCATTTTCCCCGACAGCAGCTCGTCTCAGAATCCGCAATCGGTGCATCTCGAAGTCTCAAGATCGTTCGTGCCGGACGCGGGACGTGCCGTTAGATCGGCACCTCGGGAAGGCCCGCAGGGTTGATCAGGGTGATGGGCATGTACGACTCCTCGATCTAGGGTTGGCTTCAGTGAGGAACGGGATGATCGCTGCGGCTACTTCCTGGGGGTACTGCGCGTGGGGGTAGTGGCCGGCGTTCTCGATCATCTGGTACGGCCCAGACCGGCCGGTAGCAGGTCAACGATCGCGGCGGCCTCGGCCTCGGGGTCCGGGAAGTCCGAGTCATTGCCGCCCATGACCACCAGCACCGGCCTTCGGACGTTGGCCAGCTGCGCAGCGGCGTCCTTGATGGTCGCCTTCGACGCCTTCGAGTTAGCCATCTGCTGGGCTGCCTTCACACGGCCGGGTTCACGCAGGTTCGCCTCCAGCTCGCACAGCCAGGTGTCCCAGTCGGCCGGCTTGCGTCCTGGGTAGGCCACGTTGAGGTACGTCGCCCAGGTCTTGACGCTTCCGGCGACGACGAACCGGCCCAGCAGGAGCGCACCGCGGCGGTAATCGCCGTTACCCAGCAGCGCGGCCACGCTGATCTCGGGGGGCGGGTGAAAGGGTCGATCTCGACGACCGCGCTGACCAGATCAGGGTTGGTCGCGGCCGCGATCGTCGCGGCTCCACCCGAGAAGGACTGGCCGACGATGATCGCCGGGCCGCCCGCCCCGTGATGACCTCCAACAGATCCGCGGCAGTATCTGCGTGGCTGTAGGAGTCCCAGCCGGTGCTGGACTCACCATGTCCGCGCAGGTCGACGCTGTCGACGCGGTAGCCGGCATCGGCGATCAACGGGGCGAGGAAGCGGTAGCTGCTGCGGGTGTCGGCCATCCCGGGAGACAACACCACCAGCGGCTCCTGCCCGACCACCTCACAGGCGATGCGTCCGCCCTTGACGTCCACGTACTCGGTTGCAATGTTCATCATCGTTCCCTTCATCGGTGTTCCCTGCTTTCTGGTCAGGTGCGGATCTCCACGCACGAGGTCAGGCCACCACGGTGAGGATCTGCGTGCTGAGGGCGGTGACGACGCCGGTCCAGAGGACGATGGCGACCACTTGCCACAGGATGACTCGCTCCTTGCGGACTCCCGAGGCGACGAACACGGCGGCCGTGAGCATGGTCGGGAGCGCTAGGGGCGCGATCAGGCTCGCGGTCGGCACCCCGAACCGCACGAGCCAGCGCTCGAGCCGCGTCCGCCCTTTGGACTTCGGCTTGGCGGGCTTGGCGGGTCTGGCGGATTCGGCTGTCCCGATGGGCTCAACGAGCCGTGCCGGGCCGACGGCGACCAGCACCTCAGCCTTCGGGCGCGACCGGAACCCGGCGACGGCGGTGCGGATTCGTGCACCGAGGAGGACGGTGACCACGACGATGACGATGTTGCCCGCGGCCGCTGCCAGCCCGGCGACCACGGGGTGGACGCCGGCGATGACGGCCCACGCCGCCGCGCCTTCGCCCTCGACGTAGGGGACCATCGCCGAGCCGGCGATGAGCAGCGGCTGCACGAGCGGGGGCACTTGGTCGATGAACTCTTGGAAGCCCTCGTAGGGGTTGTCCATGACGGTCTCCGTTCTGCGGCGGTGGCCGCACGATGTGTTTCACGCTTGGGCTGCCTTGGCCGGACGGCCGCAGGCATCGGTGGTGGGTGCGACGCCGTTTAGGTTTGGGCGGCGCCTCGCTGCCCCGATCACCGGCACGCCGGGTGGCCCCCGCGGGTGCCACCCGGCAGAAGTGCTGGCGGGGCTGGTTGTGCTTGTCAAGCTGGTCGGGCTGGTGGATGGCGTCAGGTCACTTGACCTCGCGGCGCACGAGCCGCCACGTGCCGGCGGCGAGCGGCAGGAACACCCAGAGCGCTATGGCAGTGAGGAGCTGGGCCCAGTGCTGGCCCGTCATCTGGTCTTCGACGAGGGGGACGGTCACCTGGCTGAGGTTGAGCCAGGCCGCAACGGTCGCGAGCGAGGAGACCATCGTGCCTGCGAGGCCCCACGCCATGGGCAGGACCAGGTAGGCCACGATCGCCGTGGCCGTGTTGGCGAAGAGGAGTCCGAAGCCGACACCCTGGGCGACCACGAGCAGCTGGGCCAGGATGACCCCGCCGACGGTGGGCCAGGAGAGCTGCCAGTCCCCGGGACCGCCTCGGAGCAGCCCGCCGAGCCCGGTCGCCAGCGCGGCGAAGGCGAAGGCGACGGCGATCGCGATGACGCCGAGCACCAGTGAGCCCACGAGCTTGGCGAGCAGCACCCGCAGGCGCCGCGGCTCGAGGCTGAAGGTGACCAGGGCGGTGCGCTGGCCCCACTCGGAGGTCACCGCCATGACGCCGAGCAGCGGTAGGAGGAGCGCCTGCGGACCGGTGGTGGCGGCGAGGAAGGTGGACATCGTCAGGTCCTGCGGCTCACTGACGATCAAGACGGTCGCCACTACGGCGAGCGTGATAGCCGCGATACCGATGAGGAGCCAGCGCCCAGCGCGGGTGTCGACCATCTTGCGCAGCTCGACGCGCACGAGGCGCAGGAAGGGGATCCCGTCGGGGATGATGACCGGCGCGTCCGCTGTGGTCACGGACGTCTGGTGTGTGGGGGCGATGGTGTTCATGCTGCTGCTCCTTCGCGGGAGTCGGATGCGGTGAGCTGGAGGAAGAGCTCCTCGAGCCCGGAGCCGTCGGCTCCGTGTAGTTCGGTGATGACCAGGCCGGCGGCGTGGGCCGTTCGGCCCACCACCTCCAGCTCGGCGTTGACGTGAATTGCGCCTGTCGACGTCGGGACCGGCTCGTAGCCGGCAGCGCGCAGGGCTTGGGCCAGGCCGTCACGGTCGAGGGCGTCGACGACGACCCCGGAGCCGGCGAGCAGCTCGCTCTTGGTGCCGTGCGCCACGATGCGACCGCGGCCGATGAGGATGAGTTCGTCGGCGACGACCTCGACCTCGTGCAGGAGGTGCGAGGAGAGCAGGACGGTCCCGCCTCCTTCGGCGAAGCCCTTGAGGAGCCCCCGCATCCAGTGGATGCCCGCAGGGTCCAGGCCGTTGGCCGGCTCGTCGAGGATGAGGACCTCGGGGTTGCCGAGCAGGGCGTGGGCGATGCCCAGGCGCTGCCTCATCCCGAGCGAGTAGTGGCGCAGTCGACGTCGGGCCTCGTCGGGGGTGAGGCCCACGAGCTCGAGCATCTCGTCGACGCGATCCCGGCCCGTTCCCATGACCATCGCCGCGAGCGAGAGGACCTCGCGTCCGGTGCGACCGGCGTGCTGTGCTGATGCGTCGAGCAGGACTCCGACCTGGCGGCCGGGGTTCGGCAGCTGCGCATAGGGCTTGCCGAGGATGGTGGCGCGCCCGCTCGTGGGCGGGGTCAGTCCGGTCATGACCCGCATGGCCGTGGACTTGCCGGCGCCGTTGGGGCCGAGGAAGCCGGTGACGGTGCCGGGCGGGAGGGTGAACGAGATGTCGTCCACCGCGGTGAAGGAGCCATAACGTTTGGTGAGGTTCTCTACGGTGATCATGTGTTCCAGCCTGTGCGTCAGCGGGGCGTGGCACATCGGCCCTGGGGCTATGCCCCATCGACCCAGGTCGAGGAGGCGGTAGATCTTCGTCGGTGCCGCACCGGCACCAGGCCTGCCTATGGTGGAGAGGTGCCCCCTCCCAGGTCGATCGACCCTGCGCCCCCGCCACGTCTGCCGGCGTGGAGCACCGTGTGGCAGTACTCGCTCGTCGCCTTGCTGGGGGCGACCCTGCTCTGGGTCACCTCCCACGCGCTGCTCTCGCCGCCCACGACGGTCGGCGCGGGGCGCGCCGTGGCGATCCTCTCGGTAGACCTTGCCGTGGGGCTCCTCGCATTTGTCGTCCTGGCTTTCCGGCGACGCTGGCCGTTGGGGGTCGCCGCTGCACTCACCGCGATGACCTGCGTGTCGGCCTTCGCTGCCGCCGCGTGGGCGGTTGCGGTGGTGTCCCTGGCGACCCGGCGGCGCTGGCGCGAGGTGCTGCCGATCGGGGTGGCATCTCTGCTGACCCAGTTCGTCTACGGCCTGGTGAACCCACTGGCCGGTCGCGGGGTGCCGTGGTGGGTGACCTACGCCCTGGGCGTGCTCGGCTTTGGCGTGCTCGTGATGATCGGCTTCTACATCGGCGCCCGCCGCGAGCTGCTGGCCAACCTGCAGGCCCGGGCCGAGACGGCCGAGCGCGAGCAGGCCATGCGGGTCGCCCAGGAGCGCACCCGGATCGCCCGAGAGATGCACGACGTCCTGGCTCACCGGATCTCGTTGGTGGCCATGCACGCCGGCGCCCTCACCTTCCGAGACGACCTCACCCGGGAGGAGACCCGGCTGGCCGCGCAGGTCATCCAGGATGGTGCCCGCCGAGCGCTGTCGGACCTGCGAGAGGTGCTCGGGGTGCTGCGCGACCCCACCATGGGGGACGACGAATGCCGTCAGCCGCAGCCGACCCTGCGCGACCTCCCGTCGTTGGTGGCCGAGGCGGTCGAGGGCGGTATGCGCGTCGATTTGGTCGAGGGGATCCCGGCCGGTGCGGTCGTGCCGGACGCGACCGGCCGGACGGTCTACCGGATGACGCAGGAGGCGCTCACCAACGCGCGCAAGCACGCGCCCGGGATGCCGGTCACCGTCGTTCTCACCGGTGCGCCCAGCGGGCTGCTCGTACTCGAGGTCCGCAACCCAATGCCCGTACGGGTGCCGGTCGGCGTCCCCGTGGGGCGGGCCGTCGAACCGCTGCCGGGGGCTGGCATGGGTCTGATCGGTCTGGCCGAGCGCGCCGTCCTCGCCGACGGCGATCTGGAGCACGGGGTGACACCGGGCCGCGAGTTCCGGGTGCGTGCCCGACTACCGTGGCCAGCATGAGCGACACCTCGACCTGGGTAGGGCCCGAGACGCCGAGGGCGCCGGTCGGGCCGCCTGTGGAGCCCACCGGTCCCGGGTCGGCTGCGGCCCGGGTCGTCATCGTCGACGACGACCCGCTGGTGCGGGCCGGCCTGTCGATGATCCTCGGCGGCAGCCCGACGATCACCGTCGTCGCCGAGGCCAACGACGGGGAGCACGCGCAGGAGGTCGTCGCGCGCGAGCGACCCGACGTCGTGCTGATGGACATCCGGATGCCCCGGCGCGACGGCATCTCGGCGACGGAGGGCCTTCTCGCGATGGCGCACCCGCCCAAGGTCATCGTGCTCACCACCTTCGACACCGACGACCTGGTCCTCGCCGCGCTGCGTGCGGGCGCGAGTGGCTTCCTGCTCAAGGACACCCCGCCACCGAAGATCGTCGAGGCCGTGCACCGTGTCCTTGCCGGGGAGCCGATCCTCTCGCCGAGCGTCACCGCCCAGCTCATCGCCTCGGCCACCGACGGCCAGCCCACTGAGCGGCGCGACGACGCCCTCACCCTCCTCGCCTCCCTCACCGAGCGGGAGCACGATGTGGCAGTCGCCATCGGGCACGGGCTCTCCAATGCCGAGATCGGCGCCCAGCTCTACATGAGCGTTGCCACCGTGAAGTCCCATGTGACGCGACTGTTCGCCAAGCTGCGGGTCGAGAACCGCGTCCAGATCGCGATGTGCGTCCACGACGCGGGACTCGTCTGACCTGACACTCCCGGTCCTCGAAGGAGGGCTCGTCTGCGCCACCTCACGGCCAAGGGCCCGACTGGTCCCCATGGGCCCCTCGCACGATGTGCACATCGACGGAGCGGAAGTCTCTCTGAACCTGCCTGCGGCCGGACGATGCCTCCGCCATATTGAGGCAGACCTATGTCGTCGGCGGCGGGCCTCCGGGACATCGCCAACCTGCGTCTCAGCGCCGCGAGTCGGCTACCTGCCGCTCAGGCCCGACGGACTCTCAAAACGCCCGCTCACTGCGCAGACTCTTCCTACCGGCGTCGTTCCTGCGGCAGCGTGATCACCGTCAGCGGGGAGTCCGCTGGTGCACCTGGTCCCACCGGATCACAGCCCAACGTCCGCTGACTGCTGCCCCTTTGGGGTGGAAGGTCCAGCAAAAGATTCGCTGGGTCCGGTGGTCCCAGGACGCGGGTGACTGGCGACAGGGCTGTGCGCCGAAATGAGCGCCTATCAGTGAGCGACCGGCTTCGCGTCCCGAGACCACCTGGTGCCTACTACTGCATCAGCGTGGAAGGAACACCATGAGTATCAGCACGATCTGCTCGTCACCAGCGTCATCGCCCCCATCCGGCGAGTCCATACCGGGCGGCGTGTTGACCGCCGGTATCGACTGGGCTAGCAGCGAGCACGCTGTTGCGGTGGTTGACGAGCACGGGGTGCAACTGCAGCGCGCGACGGTGCCTCACACTGCGGCCGGTCTGACGCAACTAGTCAGGCTGTTGCGGGGTGCTGGCGTTCCAGAGGTCGGGATCGAGCGTGGCGACGGGCCGATGGTCGACGCCGTCCTTGCAGGCGACTTCGTCGTGTTCGTCATCCCGCCGAACCAGGTGCGCAACCTGCGTCGCCGCTACGGGTCGGCCGGGAACAAGGACGACCACTTCGACGCGTACGTACTCGCCGACACTGTGCGAACCGACCGGCACCGGCTGACCCCGCTGGTACCCGACACGCCGGCGACGGTCACGATGCGGATGAGCGTGCGTGCTCGCCAAGACCTGGTGGCAGCACGGGTGGCGATGGCCAACCAGCTTCGAGCGCACCTCGCGACCGTCCTACCCTGCGCCATCGGGCTGTTCCGCGACATCGACTCACCGATCGCGCTGGCGTTCCTGAACCGTTTCCCGACCCAGACCAAAGTCGACTGGCTCAGCCCGGCACGCCTGCAGTCCTGGCTGAAAGGCCAGCGCTACCCCAACCCCCGCCGCGCCGAGCAGCTGCACGCACACCTGACCTCGGCTGCCCGTGGCACCACCGCAGCGGAGGCCGAGGCCCGGGCGCACATCACGGCGGCCTACGTCGGCGGACTGCAGTCCCTGCGGATACAGATCACCGCCCTCGAGGACGACATCGAAGCCCAGCTGATGGTGCATCCCGACGCGCACATCTTCACTAGCCTTCCCAAGGCCGGGACCGTGCGAGCAGCGAGACTGCTCGCCGAGATCGGCGACTGCCGGAGCCGGTTCCCCACCGTGCAGGCCCTCACCAGCCTCGCCGGTGCTACACCATCGACCAGGCAGTCCGGGAAGGTCAAGGTCGTCGGCTTCCGCTGGGCCGTCGACAAACAACTACGCGGCGCCGTCATGGACTTCGCTGGCGACTCCCACCACGCCAACCCCTGGGCCGCCGATCTCTACTGGAAAGCCCGCCAGCGCGGCAAAGACCACTCCCACGCCACCCGCATCCTTGCCAGGGCTTGGCTCATGGTCATCTGGCGCTGCTGGCAGAACCACGAGGCCTACGACCCCGCACGACACGGCGCCTACCAAGCCCTCCAGGAACCCGCCGCTTGACACAGGGCTTCTTCTGCCGCTGACCGCGGTCGGCAGCGGGCACAACGTCGTCTGAGAGTCGGCTAGGTTCCCGACCCCGCTCCGGAGATGTGTTCCGTCCATGCGTTCTCGGCTTCTTCGAGGTTCATGTTCTCGACTTGCGAGGCGGGGAGGCGCACCACGTAAAGAAGGGCGTCCGTCAACCACTTCGGGACCGGCTCAGGCTCTTCCGGTTCGGGGGTCGCGGTCAGGTCTTGTGTCTGCTTGGCAACGAGGTCGAGGACCTGCGTGAGCGCCTTGGTCTTGGAGGAGGAGCCGGCGTCAGCAACTCGCTCCTTGATCTCTGCGTATACCTCGCTGTCTTTGCGGTACCCGACCGCCCAGACCTCCGCGACCTCCACCCGGAAGTCGCCTGCCTCGTCCTGCACGACCCGCCACACGACGCGCCAGTCACGATCGCCGACGGTGATCTTGCGGTAGCCGATGAGCCCGCCTAGCAGAGGGTCCCCTGAGTTTGGGTCACGCTCGAGCTGAATCATCTTCTTCAACGCCCAGCGCACGATCTGCGGATCGCCTTTGAAAAGGGTCTGCAGCTCCTCGAGAGCATCGTCGGTCAGGCGCACGACGCACCCTGGAACATCCGGGTGCTTCTGCTTCTCAGCCATGCGTCACCGCCGACCGGAGGCAAGTCGTGGCAGTGGGGTCACTCGCGGCCGGCGTCGAGCTCGGCCTCGAGCTCGGACCGGTCGAACCCGAACGCCGCGATGGCGTCGTCCAGGTCGGTGCGGTTCCCAGTGTCGGAGAGCTCTCGTGCCAAGACGAGGGAAGCAGCGAGCGGGTCGGTCCGGACGCGGTGGAGCTCGTCGAAATGCTTCACCGAGATGACCGCAGCGACCGCGCGACCGTGGCGTTCAACGATGACGTCCTCACCACGTTCGGCGTCCTTGATTAAGCCCGCGACGCCGCGACCGGTGGCCGCGGTGACGGACAGGGTCCGCTCAGGATGTACGCCAACGTCCCCGCGCTGCTAGGGCAGTTCCGCCGAGCCTCGACAACAGGGTGCGCCAGCCCCCTTCCCTCAAGGCGGCTGACCAGAATCTGCGACCGGCTGATCCTCGCTGGGCACCACGAATCGGACCGGGCGGGGTGTCATAGTGGTCCTGTGGTCCAAGTTGAGAACGACGAGCGCGCCGACGAGCGCGACGTGAACCTCGCGAAACGCGAAGCTGATCTTGCAGCCCAGGTCGAGGCAGTGGAGAAGATCCTCGAGGCCGCCAGGGAGCGCGACATCGATGCCGACGCCCGCGACCAGATCTCCACGGAGCGTGACCAGTCAGCCGACTTGAAGGCGTTCATCTCTCAGGACGGTAATGACGGCTATGGCGCGGATCTGCCGGCCCGACGCCACGCAGCTATGGATCGCCGCGATGCGAAGGGTGACCGTGCCTCCGCAGCGGACGACCGGGTCGCGCTCACCGCGTTTGCTGATGACCTCGACGAAGCTGCAGAGGCAGAAGGAGGAGTCAAGGGTGCCGAAGAGCACTGGCACTGAGTATTCGGCCACGGCGCAGCGCCAAGGCTGCCGGTCATCGAGCCCGGTGACGGTAAGAGTGTCAGATTCGCACGAGCGTAGACGTCCACCAGGCTGAGGTCCGGTACACGCACCGGTACCTGCGACTCGCTGACGGCTGGCAGCGCGGGCCAACCACGCAGGAAGCCCTCAGTTGAGTCGCGAAGTAGCCATTACAACTCCATTCGGCATAACCGTGAACCCGAGCCGGCGACCCCGTGACGAGGATGCGACTGGATCTGATGACCACGACCACCGGGCGCCGGGAGGGTGCACTTCGTCTGACGACCAAACGCGGTCGCATTCCACCACCACGTCCGGGCCTGCCCCGCAGGAAGTCGGAAAGAGAGCGTGACAGTCAAAGGAAGTGCGGCCGCAGGCGCGAGCAGAGCTGTTCGACGGCGTCCGCGTCGCCGTGCGGTGCCCCCGGCCATGAATCGGCCTCAAACCACTGGTAGTCACTTGGGGTGCCACGATGGCGCGGGTACACGTGCTGGTGAAAGTGGTCGCAGCCGGTGTTGATGATGACGGCGTGGACGTATTCGACGTCGAACACCGCAGCTAGCGCGAGGGCGGCCCGGCGAACGGCCCTCCCGATAGCCGCGGCCTCCTCCTCGGTGGTGCCCTCGATCCTGACCGTATGGCGCCTGGTCTCGACGAGGAGGTGACCAAGAAAAACGGGCACCGGACCAAGGAGATGCTTGACCACTACCGTGCCGTCCTCCCATACGACGGGTACAACAAGCGGGCCAACGCCGTCGTGCGACTGGCAGATCGCAGCCAGTGGTCCCCACCTCTCCCGGTCTCGTCATGCGCCCATGATGGTGCACCCGCCGAAATTCGCAGCGCACGGAACGGGGTGGGGCTACGAGTCGGCCACGACGCAACCCGACGGCTTCCCGGCGCCACCACACGCCTCGCCCGGGCCGCTGATCCAAAACGGTTGGTACACGATCCCGACCACCGCAGGGTCGAAGTCCGCCAGCAGCACCCGGTCGCGTTCCAGCAGGCTCTCGTACCCCACGAACGAGCCCGTCGTCACCGTCCGCAACCAGGTTCGGGCTCGGCCGACGGGCGCCCACCCGTTAGCCACCCGCGGCGAGACCGCGCTGGAGAAGGACTTCTACTGGTTCGGGGACCACCATGCCCGGAGACTCTGACTGCCTATCCGCGAACGCGCGGCGCAGCAGCGGCAAATTGAGGTTGCTGTTGCCGTTCTCGATGGCCGCGAGGACGGCGTCGAGGCGGGCCGTCTGCCTCCGGGCGGCCATCGTTGCGAGTTGCGTCTCGAGCGGCACGGTGGGGACAGGCTCGCCTTGGCAAGTCAAGGTGTCTCGTTCGCTCCACACGGCCGAGGACCGCGTCTCGATCATTAATTCCGCGACAGGCGGCGCGTCAATGTGCGCCAGCTCAACTTTGACGCCCTGGATAAACCAGACGCCGAAGCTCCATCGCTCCCGCTCATCGCCGAAGTGCAGCGTCGGTTCGGCCACCGTGCTGATCCACGGAGGTGGTTCATCAGCGTGGCCCGGTTCCAAGGACTGTGGAGTGGAAAGCACGGTAGCGGCGCGAGAAACGTCTTCGGGTCGGCGGACTGCGATGTCGATGTCCATAGGGGTGATCCCGCCGACTCGCAGCGCTGTCGCCGCGCTGCCCACGAGCATCCACTCGAGTCCATTGAGACGGTTGAGATGCTCGGCCACCGCCGCCAAGGTCGTCGTCCAACTACCACCCATGACGACGACGCTAACTGTCGACACTGACAGCAAAGACCCTAGGCAGGGCGCCCGGCATCGAAGTACCGTAGCCCTCGCAGAACGCCCTCTTCTGCCGCGGAGGGTGAGTGCCGGGTTGCGAAGGAAGCGGGGGCGTCTCGTTACTTTGGTTGTCACGGTGGCCCGTACTTTTCCCAAAGCTGGTCACGGAGGGAACCGTTCACCGGCTTGGCGTCGAGCACGCCGTCGGAGCCGTCGAACTTGCCCTGTTCCAAGTCGGCGACGGTGTACCACTCAGGTCCGTAATCGTCCTCAGGTACCTCATATCGGCCGTCGGGCCAGCAGACCCTGAACCACATGGAGTCATGGCGTTTGCGGCCGAACGGCCAGTACCGAAAGTCCGACACGTTCGTGACGAGATACGCCTCCACCCTCCCCTGACGACTCAGTTCCCAGACGGCATCGCGGAAGGGGTCCAGTCGTGGGTCGTGAGGCGGCGCATCCTCGGGTGGCATGGGACCTTGTCTACAGGGCCGCGGGGTCCTGCGGCAGGTGGTATCCGCATGGAAGCAAGCAGCCGCGTTGAGGACGGCGACGCTCGTCCGGTCATAGCCGCGATGAGGGGTGGTTCGCCGCCTGATCTCGTGTCACTCGAGGAGGGGCA
>JBDTVJ010000001.1:0-118505 GCA_040007275.1 Terracoccus sp. | reverse complement strand
CCAAAGTTGCCGCGATGCGCCCACCCAACCCGAGAGGGTGAGTCACTCCACCGCGTATCGGTCAGCCAGCGATCACTTATCGAAGGGGTCAATGACGGTCAAGCCCGCGGTGTTCACGAAGTCCCCGACATTGCGGGTCGCCAAGTCATGACCACCGGCTAAGCAGATCCCGGCAATTTGAGCATCGGCGAGAGCCATCGGTCGACCAGACCCTTCGGCCGCCACCAAGACGGCGGCAGTCTCTCGAGCCGCGAGCAAGTCGTAGCTGACAACCATTTCGGCAAAGTCGTCGAGCAGCCGTGTCCACCGATGCTTCAGCTCGCGGCGCCGTCGCCCTTCGGCCAGTCTCCCAAGCCCGCGTTCAATCTCCTCGACCGTCACTACGCAGATAGTCAGGTCCGACGCGTCGATCGACTGCGCCCAACGGATGACCGCCGGGTCAGGTGCGTCTCTCATGAACTCCGACACCACGTTGGTGTCCGCGACGATCACGACAGATCGACCCGACGAGGCCGCTCAGTACGCGAAGTGATCTGGAGATCGACCCCTCCGACCTCGGCCATGGATTCGTGCAGGGACAGAAGGAGGTTGCGCTCGGGACGGTTAACGGCCGCATCGAGTATCGCCCGAACCTCGGCCTCGACCGAACGGCCATGGTCAGCCGCTCGTCCCCGCAGCCGTGTGTGTGTGCGCTCGTCCAGTTGTCTGATCGTGAGGGTACCCATCCCGCCACCTCCTGACAGCAATGCTAGCACCAAGCGCCACGGGTGGTAACGGTGAAGATGCTGAGTCACTTCGCCGCCTGCTGGGCGGCTCGGGCACAGTGGGGCAGGGGCGAGGCGACGGCAAGGGCGGTGTTGTTCCGTCCACCTCCCTCCACTGGCCAGGCCTCTGGCGGATCAATCATGGGCAAGGCTCTCCGCCGGTTCCTTCCTACGGACAAGGCGGCGGGCCACTTAGATGCGAAGGACGGCTAGAGCAGTGACATCCGCGTGCGAGGGCGCTCCGCAGCACCCTGACAGCAGCTGACGTCCACCATGCCCACGAGGGAACGCAGCTTGATCGAAGACCCCAGCCGCAACGCGTTCGCAATTGTCAAGAACGACCTCAGCACGTACGCAACCACGAGGGCGATCACCAGTACGAGAATCAACCAAGCGAAGGCCTTGCCGACCGACGGACCCGCCGGCCCGCGGACGTCTGCCACGAGCCTCAGGGCCGCGAAGAGAGAACCGCCGATCGCGAACAGGGTCAGCGACGCGGAGACGCACCAACCCCACATCGTTCCCTGCGGTTCCGCGGTGCCGCTCTCGGCCCCCTTTGTGGCCTCATGCAATTGGGGAGAAGCGCCCTGCAGGACACCGTAGGCGATCGGCGCCAGTGCCGAGACTGCCAACATCACGGATGGAGTGAGAGAGAACGCAAGTGGGGCCTGGTCCCGGAATACTCCCTGCAGGTCCTTCGCAAAGATTGCCACGACCGCGGCTGCTCCCGTGATCAGGGCCGTGAGGTTGGTTGCCCAGCTGTCAGCAAACGTCCACTTCGCACTTGCGGGCAGTGTCCGGTCTTCCGACGCCGGATTGCGAGGGGCGCTGACGGTGGTGCCTGCACCACGGGACTCGCTTCTCCTCTTCGTCGACGGGCTTCCGGAGGACGGCCGAAGAAATGCGATCGCCAGCGAAGCGGTGAGCACAAGGATCATGAGGCCACCGGAAAACGCCCACGTCAGCATCGCCCAGTCGAATGTCGTCTGGGCGGCGACGGCCTGCGGGGGAATGGGGGCTGCTGGCAGGTGCGGCATGGTGGCTCCTTTTTCGGTTTTTCGGAGCGTATCGGCTTCCGTGCCCCGCGGGCCGAGGGTCATTCCGGGCTCGAGCCCCTGATGCGTCGATCATTCCGCGTCGGTGTTTGGGGTGTAGAGCGCCGAGACGGCAACAGGAGTGAACTGACGTTAAGGTTCCGATCCGAGCCCAGTCCCCCTCCGCCCAGTCAATAGGAAGCCAGGGTTCGAACAGGCAGTCTGCGTGCTTCCTATCGCCGCCATTGACCGCCGCGCCACGACCGGATATGCCGCATGCAGGCGTTGGCCCCCGGGGGGCAAGTGAAGCCAACTTCGCAACAAGCCGGTGCGGCCATTCTTGGGGCGACCCAGCCACCCGTCTCACTTTCATCGTCAGTCGGGCTCATGGGTCACGTCGAGACAGCCGTTCTTCTCACGCCTCTCGATTCTGGGCTCTGAGTACCTTTCGCTCGAACGGACAGCGACAGCTCTCGTGGGCTCCCGCTGGTCGTCAGGACGTCACGCCGAGGCGCACCTTCTCGTCTTTCACCCAGGCCGAGAGCAGCCCGCCGAAGTGGGCCATGAAGTAGTCGTGCTCGTGCGCCGGGTAGGTCTTTACGACGGTCGACTTGAGCAGGTGGTCGAAGTCGTCGGACTGCACCCAGTCGAGCACCGCCGCGTCGAGGTGCGGCAGATACTCGTTGCACCAGGCCCAGTACGCCTCGGTCTCGAAGTACTCGTCGGCGATGGCGAGGTAGGCGTCGAGCTTCTGCTCGTCAGAACGCGACTCATCATCGGCGATGTCGAAGTAGCGGCGCATCTCGAGGTCCATCGGGCCACGGCGTCCGTTGACGAGGCAGTAGGCCGACCACCGCACGAGCGCCTTGATGGCCCAGGGGAAGTAGTAGTGCAGCGACGTGACGGCCACATCGGGGCAGGCGTTCGCGTAGTCGATCGGATAGACGTCGTCACCGGCGACGAGCATCTCGCACGAGTTGAACTCCCAGCCGAACATCGCGTTCACGATGCGGCTGATCGCGGCCGTCTGCTTGCCGGCCGAGGGGCTGAGGAAGTTGTGCGTCACGGCGTACCGGTTGTGCATCGGCTGTTCGGGCCGGAAGTCCATCACCATCGTCTCGGGGCCGATCGACAGGGCACGGGCGAAATGCTCGTACTCGACGGTCGACTGGAGGTGCATGAGCATCTCGCCCGACTCGTCGTAGGCCTTGACGAGGTCGGCCTCGTCGTTGATGCGCGACACGCCGCGCCAGCCGCCCCCGTCGAAGGGCTTCATGTACATCGGGTAGCCGAGCTGGTTGGCGATGGCCTTGAGGTCGAACGACAGGTTGTACTTCGCCGAGGTGTAGGCCCAACGCGAGTTGTCGACCGGGTTCTTGTAAGGCACCAGCCAGGTCTCGGGAACCCTCAGCCCCAGGCGCATCAGGGCGACATAGGCGCTGTGCTTCTCCATCGACTGAAAGGTGAAGGGGTTGTTGAGCAGGTACGTGTCGTTCATCAGCGCGGCCTTCTTCAGCCACTCGCGCGGGTGGTAGTACCAGTAGGCGAGGCGGTCGATGACGAGCTCGGTGCGCACGGGCTGGCGCAGGTCGAACGGCTCGATGGTGAGCCGCTCGCTCGTCAGCTCGTGGGTGACGCCGTCGGGGCTGGTGATCGGCCCGACCAGTCGCAGCAGCGCCTCGAACGCGGTGGGCCAGTCCTCCTCCGCCCCCAGCAACAAACCGATCAGGTGGGTCCGGGTCTGCGACGTCTCGGTCATCGTGCGTCTCCTGCCTCGTATTCCGTTGCCGGCACCTGCCCGCTGGGGACGGCACCGGGACCAATGCGGTCGATCCTTGCAAAACTTGGGCGATCTGTCGCTGCCGCGTCCGCGCCCGTCGTGTGTGAGCTGCGCCAGCGGTGGTCGGGCTCGATCGTGTGGTCGACCAGGGCCGGCAACACCAGGCGCACCGCGGCCCGCCACTGGGGCCAGTCGTGGCCTCCCGGAACGACCGTCAGGTCGATGGTCTGCCCCAGCTGGGTGAGTGCCTGCGCCAGCTCACGGTTGTTGGCCAGGTTCCCCTCGTCGGCACCACAGGTCATCGTCATCACCGCGGTTCCCCGTGGCTTCCGGGCCCGACGCACCGACGACACGAAATCGGTGATGCGCGGCCAGTACTCGTAGCTCTCCTCGTCATCGAGGCCCTGACGGAAGAATGACCCCGACTGCAGCAGCAGCCCCGAGAACGTGCCGGGGCGCAGCCACTCGCTCTGCAGCGCCGACAGACCCCCGAGGCTGGCGCCCACGAACAGCGGGCGACCCGACAACCGGTAGGTCGCGGTGACGGCCGGTAGCACGGCGTCGACGACGGCGGTGGCGTAGTCGGCGTTGGCGGAGTAGCGCGCGTCACGGTCGTCGGGCACGAGCAGCGCGACCCGGCAGGGCGGCATCCGACCGGTGGAGGCGAGGGAGTCGAGGAAGGGCACGAGCCCGGCTCGGCGTGAGTACTGCGGACCGTCGTTGGCGAGCAGCAGAGGCAAGGGGTCGCCCCGGCGGGTTCCGGTCGGTGAGGCCACGACGAGCGTGATCTCGCCAACGGCAGTGCCCGCGACGGTCATGCGCACGCGGGCCATGACCCCAACCTAGAGGCCCGGATGCCGGGACCGCCGGGTCGGGGTCACCAGCGGACGCGAGCCCCCGGTCGGGTCAGACCCCTGGGCCGCCGGCTGCCTTCGCACCGTCGGCGGGGTCCGTGGCGGCGGCGCCGGCTGAGGCGGCGGTCGCTGACCCGGCGGCGGCCGAGCCGTCGAACCGCAGTACGAGCTGGGTGCCAGGCGGCGCCGACTGGATCATCCGCAACGTGGCCAGGGCCGGGTTGGCGGCGAGCAGGCGAGCCCCGTTGGCCATCGAGCGCAGCGCCGCTGTCTCGGAGCGGGCCTGCTCGAGCTGCGCGGCTCCCCGCTGCCGGGCGGTGGCGAGCTCGGCGGCGGCCCGCCGGAGCTCTGGAGGCAGAATGACGTCCTTGACGAGCACCTCGTCGACCTGGATGCCGACACTGCGCGCCACCGCAGCGGTCGCGGCGGTCACCGTGGCGAGGTCGAGCACGGCGCCGCGGGCCACCAGCTGCTCCACGTCGAGGCCGACGAGCGCCTCACGGAGAGCGACCTGGGTCGCCAGGTACACGCGGGCTACGGGGTCTTCGGCCCGCTCGGCAAACTCGGTGGGGTCGGCGACGTTCCAGCGCACGGCTGCCGTCACGCGGGTCGAGACGCCGTCTGCCGTGAGGATCTCCTGCGGCGACAGCGTCAGCAGCCGCTCACGCAGGTCGACGGTCACGAGACGGCTGCCGCGCACCTTGGGGTGGCGGCCTGCATCCAGTACCGCTTCGAGGCGTCCGTGCCGGTAGCGCAGGGCGCAGGTGCGGGCCTCCACGGTGTGGTGGAAAAGCGACACGCGAACCTCGTTCCTCTGAGTCCGACAGCCCGGCCGGATCGTGGTCAGCGGACGGCGCCGGCCGGTCGTGGTCTTCAGCGGGGCCCGGGCGAACCCGGGCCGCAGGGCCGATGATCACGGCGTTCCGACCGACACCGCCCTGGGGTGGTGCTGACTGGGATGGCAAGTCCCGTGAGCGAGACGACGCGCAGAACCGGCCGTGGCACGCCACGCCTGCTGCTGGACCTCGCTCGAGCCTCGAACTCTAGCCGGGCCGACGTGATCGGCGGCACGAGTTCGCGGCCATACGAGCCGGCCGCCCGCGCCGGCGTCCGGCCTCTACCGGGACGCCTGGCGGTGGCAGCGTTGTCCACAGGCTGAGCCAGCGGGCTGGGGCGGCGTCGGTCGCGGGTGGCAGCATGGGGCTGGACGGGGCTGGACGGGGCTGACCGGGCATGGTCGGAGCAAGGAAGAGGACGGCGCGATGGGCAGGAACAACCAGGCACGCAGGCGCATGAAGGCGTCGGCGCGCAAGGGCGGCGCGGCCTCCGGGGCTGCGGCGGGCGCGGGCTTCCGTCGCGCCGAGCCACGGTTCGAGCCACCGGCATTCGACGAGAACCACGAACGCGCGGTGGTGACTCACCTGTTGCAGGAGGCGCTCGACGCCATCGACCACCGACGGGGCGACGACCTCGACGACGTGGCGGTGTGGCTGGCCGGGCGGTGTTCCGACCCGCGTCTGCAACGGACCGTCGTCGGGGTGTTGCTCGAGTCGATGACCATCGCGGTGACCGCTGCGTGGCGGCGGGGGTGGCAACCCGCCGATGTGCACCGGCTCGCCGGCCGTCGGCTCGCGGTCGCCGATCAGGCCCTCGTCGTCGACGCCATGAGCCACGAGCTCGACCGCTACGCGCCCTCGACCATCGACCCGCACTGGTCAGCCCAGCTCAGCGAGCTCGAGGGCGGGGTCTGGTGGCCGGGCTCCGTCACGTGGATCGATGCTCGCCGCACGCAGGGGATCGACTGGCTCACCCTCGTTCTCGGCTGCCTCACAGCATGGCACCTGCTGGTGCGCCTACCCACCCTCGAGCAGCTGACTCCGCTGCCAGGAGAGGCGGTTGGCCCGACCGAAGCGGTATCTGCTGCAGCCGGCGACTCTGCCGCTCAGCAGCCGGTGGTCGACGAGCGCGTTCTCAGCCGGGTGCGCATGCTGCTCGCAAAGGCCGAGTCGACGACCTTCGAGGCCGAGGCCGAAACCTTCACCGCCGGCGCTCAGTCGTTGATGGCGCGGCACAGCATCGACGCTGCGTTGCTCGCCGCCGACGACGCGGCTCGACACCGTGGCACGACGGCGCCCCACGGCCGACGCATCAGCGTCGACAACCCCTACGACGCCCCGAAGGCGATGCTGCTCGACGCGGTCGCCTCGGCCAACCGATGCCGGATGGTCTGGAGCCGTGAGCTCGGGTTCGGCACGGTGGTGGGCTTTGAAACCGACCTCGAGTGCGTCGAGCTGCTCTTCACCTCGTTGCTCGTGCAGGCCACCCGCACGCTCACCTCCTCCGGGTCGCGCAGTGACGGCTACGGGCGTAGCCGCACGCGTGCCTTCCGTTCCTCGTTTCTCACCGCGTACGCGAGCCGCATCGGCGAACGGCTGGCCGAGGCGACTGCCGGTGAGGAGGCGGCGGCGACGGCGGTGGCCTCCACCCAGGGTCGCGAGCTGGTGCCGCTACTCGCCGCCCGGGCCGAACAGGTCGATGAGGCCATCGACGAGTGGTTCCCCACCGTGACCAGCCACAAGGTGGGGTCGGCGCGCGATGCGGAGGGGTGGCACTCCGGCCGGGCTGCAGCCGACCGCGCCCAGCTCGGCGCCGGGCCGACGATCGGCCGGTAGCTCGCCGCCTCAGGTGGTGGCGGCGGGGTCCGCGGAGCCGTTCGCGGCAGCCCGTTTCGTGGTGTCATGGGGTCTGCGTGATGGCTGCTGATGGTGAGCGAGCAGGAGGCCGGCGAGCATGACCGACTACGGGCACGAGCTGCAGTTCGGGCTGTTTCCCAGCCCGCACGCAGACCAGGTCGACCAGACCCTTGAACTGGCGCAACTGGCCGACGTCTCGGGCCTCGACCTCGTCACCGTGCAAGACCACCCCTACAACGCCTTGCACCTCGACGCTTCGACGCTGCTCGCCGTGATCGCGGCGCGCACGACGAACGTCCGGGTCGCGGCCAACGTCGCCAACCTCCCGTTGCGTCCTCCGGTGGTGCTGGCCAGGTCGGTTGCCACCCTCGACCTCCTCAGTGGCGGCCGGGCCGAGCTGGGCCTGGGCACCGGAGCCTTCTGGGATGCCATCGTGGCGGCCGGGGGCCCGCGCCGCACTCCCAAGGAGTCGGTCGACGCGCTTGTGGAGGCGATCCGCATCATTCGCGGGGTGTGGGGTCAAAGCCCCGACGACCCCGGTGCGCGCTCGGTGACCGTCAAGGGCGAGTTCTACTCCGTGGCCGGGCTGCACGCCGGCCCGCGCCCCGTGCACGCGGTCGAGATCTGGGTGGGCGCCTATGGGCCGCGGATGCTGCGGGTCACTGGCCGGCTGGCCGACGGATGGCTCCCGAGCCAGGGCTATGCCGACCCGGATGCCCTGGCGGCGATGAACGCCGTCATCGACGAGGCCGCCGACGCGGCTGGGCGCGGGCACCAGGCGGTGCGCCGGATGTACAACGTGTTCGGGCGGTTCGGCACCAGTGCGGACTTCCTGCAGGGAACGGCATCCGACTGGGTCGAACAGCTGGCCGAGCTCACGCTGACCACCGGCATGAGCACCTACGTGCTCGGCGCCGACGACCCGCAGACGGTGGCCCGTTTCGCGGCCGAGGTGGCGCCCGGGGTGCGCGAGCTCGTCGCGGCCGAACGGGCCCGCCGCGCCGCGGCCACCCCACATGAACCCTCGAAAGGTCAGTTCGTGTCGTCGGTGTCGGCGGACGAGCCTGCTGACACGACACCGAGCGCCCACTCGACGTTGCGGGTGCGCCCGACCCCCGACGACGGGGTGCGCCTGAGCGGCTCGCTGCCGTGGGACGAGACCACCCGACCGGTCGTGGCCGCCCCGGTGGGCGTGGCCTACACGGCCCACCAACAGTCGGCGCCACAGCACCTCGTCGACATCCACGACCACCTGCGCACCGAGCTCGCGCAGGTGCGCGACATCGTCGACCAGGTGAGACAGGGGCTGCTCACCGTCGGAGCCGCGCGCTCGCACCTCAACACCATGGCGATGCGCCAGAACCACTGGACTCTCGGCGCCTACTGCGAGTCGTACTGTCGGGTCGTCGTCGGGCACCACACGCTCGAGGACCGCAGCGTCTTCACCCACCTGCGCCGCAGCGACTCCGGCCTGGCCGCGGTACTCGAACGACTCGAGGACGAGCACCACGTCATCGCCGACGTGCTGGAGCAGGTCGACGATGCCCTTGTCTTGCTCGTCGGGTCAGACGGCTACGGGACCGCCGGGCGCGCCGCGCTCGAGGAGCTGCAGCGGGCCGTCGACCTGCTCACCGACACCCTGCTCTCGCACCTGTCGTACGAGGAGCGCGAGCTGCTGCACCCGCTTGCGGCGCACGGCCTCGGCTGACGCCCCAGCCAAACCGTCTCAGACGGAGGCGGCGGCGCCGTGTGACAGCGCCTCGACCACTGCGCTGCAGAAGGCGGGTAGGTCGTCGGGGTTGCGGCTGGTGATGAGGTTGCCGTCGATGACCAGCTCCTCGTCGACCCACTCGCCACCGGCGTTGCGGATGTCGGTCTGCAGGCTCGGCCATGAGGTGAGCCGGCGGCCCTTCAGCACGTCGGCCTCGATCAGCGACCACGGGGCGTGGCAGATCGCTGCGACGGGGCGGCCCGACGCGACGAAGTCGCGGACCAGCGAGACGGCATCCGCGTCGAGGCGCAGCGCGTCGGGGTTGGCGACGCCACCCGGCAGCACGAGCGCGTCGAAGTCCTCGACCTTGGCGTCGGCGACGGTGACGTCGACCTTCTTGGTGTCGCCCTTGTCGAGGTGGTTGAACATCTGCACCTCGCCGGAGTCGGGGCTGACCAGCACCGCCTCATGGCCGGAGTCGACCACGGCCTTCCACGGCTCAGTCAGCTCAACCTGCTCGATTCCTTCAGCAGCGACGAGAAATGCGACCTTCTTCGACATGTGTTGCTCCTTGCTCCGCGTCCGGTACGGAGCGAGCGCTGGGGTGTGAACGGATGGTGGGCGGACGTTGCCGCCCCACGTCCTTCGTACCCCGTAGCGGCCGAGCCGCATCCGGACCGAGGTGTGACGACCGCTACTCGCGGATCAGCTCACGATGCGCAACCGCTGACGACGGGTGATGTCAGAGCACTCGAGGCAGACCTCTTCGGGGATGACCCCGAGACGCATCAGCCCGGAGAAGGCCTGGCACCCGACGCAGACTCCCGCCACGGCCTCCAGGGCCGGGAAGATGACCATGAGCACGCCGATGGCGGCCACCGCGACGAGCGCCCCGGTCGACGCGGTGGCCAGGCTGATGACCCACAGGGCGGTCGCGGCGGTGGTGAGCGCGGCACCGATGCCCGCGGCGAACCGCTTGGGGGCGCCCGCCGTCAACCGGGGAGCCGCCGCGACGTGGGGACGGATCAGCCTGATCCCGAGCTGGGCGATCGGGCTGAACCTCGGCCCCAGCGCCGCCCGCGGCACGAAGTCGGCGGCGAGCACGGCGTAGAGCCACCACTGCTGCGTCGCAAGCGCAGTGACCCCTAAGAGGAGCACCACCGCTGCAATGAGACGCGCGGTGACGTCGTCAACAACAGCAGGAATGCGACCGATACTCATGCTGGCATTATGGGTCACATAATCTTGACTTATGCAAATGACACGTCAGCATCTGGATGCCGTGCCGCGCCGCGTAGGTCGGTTGCGTCCGGCATCCTTGGGCAGTGACGCAACCCGTGGACGTGGTCCTACTCGCCCTGATCGGGCTGGCGGTTTTCACCTTCGCCAGCGCCGCCCAGGCCGCAACCGGGTTCGGATCCGCGTTGGTTGCGGTGCCCATCTTCGCGCTGGCCGTTGACACCCGCACGGCCGTGGTCGCCACCACGGCCCTCGGCTTCTTTCTCACCGCCGGCACCGGCTACCGCGAACGAGCACACGTGCAGGTGAGCACGGCCCGCCGGGTCTTCGTGGCCAGCCTCGTCGGGATGCCGTTGGGCTTGGTGCTGCTCGCCAGGCTCGACAGTCGCTGGATGTCGCTGGTCATCGGGCTGACGGTGCTCGCTCTCGTCGTGCTGATCTGGCGTCGCGTGAGCCTCCCCCGAGGTGCCGGGGTCGAACGCGGCGCCGGCCTGGTCAGTGGGGTGCTGCTCACGGCGACCGGCATGAACGGTCCGCCCGTGGCGCTGGCGTTGCAAGCCATGAAGTATCCCGCCCGCGAGTTTCGCGCGACGATGCAAGGGATCTTCGTCGGCCAGGACCTCATTGCGGTGATCGGCTTCGGGGTGCTCGGCTTTCTCAACGTCGAGGTCGCCGCGGTCATGCTCGGCGGCCTGGCCGGGATCCCGGTCGGCTGGCTGGTGGGAGACCGCTTGATGCGCAAGATGTCGGAGCAGCAGTTTCGAACCGGGGTGCTGCTCGTTCTCGTGGCGACCGCGGTCGTCACCCTGGTCGGCGTGTTCACCTGACCGACAGCGCCGGTCAGATCGGGCCGCCTCGCCGCCGCATCCTGAAGATGCAGGCACGGGCCCAGTTCTGAGGCCCAGTGCCCAGGTCCCTGATCGTGGCTCGGATGGTGGTCGGTGCTCCTCGAACACAGGGGCCACCGACCTGGGTTCTGCGATTTGCCGTTCGGGCACCATTGCGAGGACTTACCGTTGGCCCATCAGCTTCAGGTGGCAGGTGTCGGCGTCCGGGGGGACGAGCAGCGCGACACCGGGGATCCGCGGGGCAGAACATCAGCAGACCTAAGGTGGGGGACCCATGATTGTGCCGCGCATCGCGACAGCCGGACTGAGCGCCGTCGCACTGAGTTTTGCGGTGTTGACCGCCCCGACCGCTTCGGCGGTTCAGCAACCCGCCCCGCCGCCGTCGGCGAGCGCGATGGTGAGCGCGGTGCCGGCGGCAAACACCCCGGCCGTCGACGACGGGGACGTGCGTGGCATCGCCAAAGTGGGCGACACGATGGTCATCGGGGGCAACTTCACCAGCGTGGCCGGGCAACCTCGGGCGCGGCTGGCGGCATTCTCCGCGACCACCGGAGCACTTTCGCCGCTTAACCTCCCGGTCAACGGCGAGGTGTCGTCCGTGGTGCCGGGCCCGACAGCTGACACCGCCTACATCGGTGGCGACTTCACGACGGTCGGTTCGGTGGCGCGCCGCAACCTCGCCCTCGTCAACCTCACGACGAGCGCGGTGGTCACGGCCTTCATCCCCCCGACCTTCAGCAGCTTCGGTCGCGTCAAGGACATGGTCAAGGTCGGTTCGCGGATCTTCATCGTCGGCGACTTCACTACCGTGGGTGGCCAGACCCGCCCGGGAATCGCGGCCCTGAGCGCCACTACCGGGGCGGTCGACCAGACCTACCTCACGGTCAAGTTTGCCGGCCATCACAACAACTCGGGCAGCGGGGCCCAGGGCTCGGTCGGGCCGTGGAACATCGATGTCACGGCGGCCGGCGACCGTCTCGCTGTCATCGGGAACTTCAAGACGGCCGACGGCCTGGCCCGCGACCAGGTCGCCCTCATCACGCTGGGCGCGACCTCGGCAAAGGTGACGCCCGACTGGAACACCAACCGTTACAACCCGCTGTGTCTGAGCAACGCGTTCGACTCCTACGTGCGCGGGGTCTCCTTCTCTCCGAACGGCTCGTACTTCGTGATCGCGGCCACCGGTGGCGGCATTCGCGACTCGCTGTGCGACGCAGCCGCCCGATTCGAGACCTACGCCACGGGCACCGACATCCAACCGACCTGGGTCAGCGAGACCGGCGGCGACACCATGTGGGGCGCTGAGATCACCGACAACGCGGTCTACGTCGGAGGTCACCAAAGGTGGGGCAACAACCCCTACGGGCGTGACTTCGCCGGCCCCGGCGCCGTTCCGCGGCCGGGCCTGGTCGCACTCGACCCCGCCAGCGGCCGTCCGTTGCAGTGGAACCCGGGCCGCAACCCTCCGGGCAAGGCCGTCTACGCCGTGCTCGCCACCTCCGAGGGCCTCTGGGTCGGGTCGAACACCGACTACGTCGGCAACTACAAGTACCTGCGCAAGAAGGTGGCACTCTTCCCGTATGTCGGTGGGGGCCAGCTCGCCGCGACGAACGTGGGTACCCTGCCAGGAATCGTGGTCATGGGCGGCTCGGTCAGTGGAACAACGTCCGACTCGCTGTCGAGTGTCGGTCTGACCTCGAGCGGCATCAGCTCGCAGCCCGCGCCCGCCGCGGACGGTGGGGTGGCCTGGTCGAGCACCCGTGGCGCCTTCATGGTTGGCAACAAGGTGTTCTACGCCCTGACCGACGGGTACCTCTACTCGAGGACGCTGACCGGCGGGGTGTGGGGCACGGCCGTGCAGATCAACCCCTACCACGACCCGGTCTGGGCCACCGTGAGCAACCACCTCGGTGGCACCTTCGACGGCAACCTCCCGACGATCTACGGCCAGATTCCCTCTCTGACCGGCATGGTCTACAGCAACGGGCGCCTCTACTACACCCTGAGCGGTGACCCGACCCTGCGGTGGCGCTGGTTCTCCCCCGACAGCGGAATCGTCGATGAGCGCACCTTCACCGTCACCAGCTCTGTCGACTTCCGTTCCACTCGGGGCCTGCTCATCGCTGGCTCGAACCTCTACTACTCCGCCACCAACGACAGCTCCCTCTACCGGGTCGCGTGGAACGGCTCGTCCGTCGTCGGCGCGTCGACCCGGATCAGTGGGCCCTCCCTCGACGGAGTCTCGTGGGCCAACCGGTCGCTCTTCCTGCTGAGCAGCGCGAGCGGCTGAGCAGCGCGAGCGGCTGAGCCGGCCGGGAGGGTCTCCACGGATCTCGCCGTGGCGCCCGGCCGACCAACCACGTCCCGCTCAGCGCACCTACGCTGCTCCCATGGCCCTCAACATCGGAGCTCACGTCGACCAGGAAGACCCGATCGCGGAGGCGCAGGCGCGGGGCGCGACCCTCTCGCAGCTGTTCCTCGGCGACCCGCAGAGCTACAAGGGCCCGGTGATCCGCTACGAGGGTGGCGCCGAGCAGCTGCGCACCGACGCGGCGGAGGCCGGTATCGACCTCTACGTGCACGCCCCCTACCCGATCAACGTGGCCAGCCTCAACAACCGGATCCGCATCCCGGGCCGGAAGCTGCTGCAGCAACACGTCACGGCGGCGGCCGACATCGGCGCCAAGGGCGTCATCGTGCACGGCGGCCACCTGGGCGTCGACGAGGATGCCGCAAAGGGCTTCGACAACTGGCGCAAATGTATCGACGGGCTCGACCTTGCCGTACCCCTGCTCATCGAGAACACCGCCGGTGGCGACAACGCGATGGCCCGCCGGCTCGAGGCGATCGCGCGGCTCTGGGACGCGATCAGCACGGCATCCGGCGCCTCGAACGTCGGCTTCTGCCTCGACACCTGCCACGCTCACGCGGGCGGCAACGACCTCGGCACCGTCGTCGACCAGATTCGGGCCATCACCGGGCGCATCGACCTGGTGCACGCCAACGACTCTCGCGACGAGTTCGACTCGGGAGCCGACCGGCACACCAACTTCGGTTCCGGGCACATCGACGCTGACGCGCTGGCCGGGGTCGTCCGGGCCGCGGGCGCCCCGGTGGTCTGTGAGACCCCCGGTGGCGTGCCGGGCCAGACCGCCGACATCCAGTGGCTGCGCGGCGCCGTCGGCTGAGTCTCACTCCTCATTGAGTTGCACTCTCTTCCCCTCGAGTGCAAACTTGTTCTGTGATTGAAAGTGCAACCCTTCAGGCGCGGTCGCAGCGCAAGCAGTCGACGCTGCGCCGCATCAACATCGCGGCCCAGGAGCTGGCCATCGGCCGTGGTTATGACGGGTTCACCCTCGACGACCTCGCCACGGAGGTCGGGGTGTCGAGGCGCACCCTGTTCAACCACGTCTCGGGCAAGGAGCAGGCCGTCGTCGGCGTCACCCCCGACTTCGACCCCGCGCTCGTCGCGCAGTTCCAGGCGGGCGGGCCGAGCGGCAATCTCTTCGACGACCTGCTCGCCCTCATCGTCGAGCTGCTCGAGCGAGAGAACGCGGGCCGTGAGGATGCCGGCCGCTTCCAGAGGTTGCTCGAGACCAACCCGAGCCTCACCCATCGCGTGCACGTTGAGCTGGAGCGCGTCTGCGGCGATGCCGTCGCCATGGCCGGCCACCGCCCCGGTGAGACCGACCCGGTGCGCGTGCGGGTCGTCGTGGTGGTGCTCGGAGCCCTCGTCGCCCACGCGATGAACGAGTTCGTGCGCGCCGACGACGACACCTCCCTCGTCGACCACCTGCGCCTCGCCGAGGTGACGGCCCGAGGGCTGCTCACTGAGCGGCATCCGCAACCTGCCTGACCCGCAACCCGATTCGACGACGCACCACCCTCGACGCACCACCCCGTCGAACCGCCCCGTCCAACCACCCGAACGATTGCCACAACGACGTGGCCACGCCCACTCAGACCTTCAGGAAAGTGACCACATCGTGGCAACCCGTCTCTACCGCCTCGGCCGACTCGCGTTTCGACGCTGGCCGATCTTCATCGCCGTCTGGCTGATCGCCCTCGTCGGCATCGCCGGCGTCAGCTCGGCCATCAGCAAGCCGATGCAAGACGAGTTCAGCATCCCCGGCATCCCGTCGGAGCAGGCGCAGACCCTGCAGCAGGAGCTCTTCCCCGGCGCCAAGAGCGCGTACGACGGCGCCACCGGCACCCTGGTCATCGCCGCTCCCGAGGGACGCACCCTCGCCGAGCCGAGCTACACCAGGAAGGTCGACGCCCTGCTCGCCGACATGGCCAAGACGCCTCAGCTCGCCCCAGGCACGAAGTTCGTCAACCCGGTGACGGCGGCCGACGCCCAGCGCAAGCAGGTGATCGACGGCGCGGTCAAGGCGGGCCAGCCGAAGGACGTCGCCGAGGCCAACGCCGCAGCCGTGTCTCCGCTCAGCCCTGACCAGCGGGTCGGCACGGTCAGCTGGAACTTCGGGGTCGACAAGCCGACCGAGGTCACGAAGGCGACGCAGAACGACGTGCTCGACCACATCGCGAAGGCCCGGGCCGATGGCCTGACCGTCGAGGTCAACGGCAGCGGCATGCAGTCGTTCGAGCTGCCCGGCGGTTCGAGCGAGCTCATCGGCATCGCCATCGCCGCCCTGGTGCTGATCTTCACCTTCGGATCCCTCGTGGCCGCAGGGCTGCCCATCCTCACCGCCCTCGTCGGGGTCGGCATCGGCGCGCTCGGAGTCACCGGTGCCACCGCGTTCGTCAACGTCGGCAGCACCACCCCCATCCTCGCCACGATGCTCGGGCTCGCCGTCGGCATCGACTACGCGCTCTTCATCCTGTCTCGCTACCGGTCAGAGCTGGCCGGCACTGACGACCGCGAGGAAGCCATGGCTCTGGCGGTCGGCCGGGCCGGCTCGGCCGTCGTCTTCGCCGGTTCGACGGTGATCATCGCCCTGGCTGCCCTCTCGGTGGTGGGCATCCCGCTGCTCACCTCGATGGGAATTGCCGCCGCGGCCACCGTGGCCGTCGCGGTGCTGATCGCCCTGACCCTGCTGCCGGCCGTGCTCGGCATGCTCAAGAACAAGACGTTCGCGGGCCGGGTGCGCCGTAACCGGATCGTCTCGGATGCCGGCATCGACGATGCTGACGCCGCGCAGCTGACCCGTCGCGAGCGGCGTGCCCGAGAGCGTGACCGCGACAACGGCGGCGTTCGCTGGGCCCGGCGCGTCAGTCGGCACCCCGTCATCTTCGGTCTGCTCGCGGTCGTGCTGCTCGGGTCGTTGACGATCCCCGCCGCCGGTCTGCACCTCGCGCTGCCGACCGACTCGACGGCATCCAGCGACACGACGGCCCGGCGCGCGGCCGACCTCATCGACAGCGCTTTCGGCCCCGGCCGCAACGTCCCACTGCTGTTGGTCGTCGACGCCCGACAGGCCGGCGACGCCAAGGCGACCGGACAGGCCATCAGCAACGTCACGGCCTGGGCCGCGAAGCAGAACGACGTCAAGAACGCCCAGGTGATCGGGCTGAACAAGGCCGGCAACGGCGCCCAGATCCTCATCACTCCCCAGAGCGGCGCCGACGACGTGGCCACCGAGCAGCTCCTCACCGTGCTGCGCGACGGGCAGGCGGCGCAGGAGAAGATGACGAGGACGACCCTCGGCGTCACTGGCCTCACCGCGATCCAGACCGACGTGAGCGACCGACTGTCGGGCGCTCTGGCTCCCTACCTCGCCATCGTGGTCGGGCTGGCCTTCATCCTGTTGATGATGGTCTTCCGCTCGGTGCTCGTGCCGCTGACGGCCACCCTCGGCTTCCTGCTCTCGGTGCTGGCCACCATCGGCACCACGGTGCTGTTCTTCCAGAACGGGCTGTTCGGCCTGTTCGAGCCGGCGCCCATCATGAGCTTCACGCCGATTCTGGTGATCGGCATCGTGTTCGGGCTCGCGATGGACTACCAGGTCTTCCTCGTGACCCGCATGCGCGAGGCCTACGTGCACGGGGCATCAGCCAAACAGGCTGTCGTGGAGGGCTTCCGCTTCAGTGCGCGCGTCGTCACCGCGGCGGCGGCCATCATGATCTCGGTGTTCTCCGCCTTCATCCTGCAAGACCAGGCGCTGATCCAGTCGATCGGCTTCGCCCTCGCGGTCGCCGTGCTCTTCGACGCCTTCATCGTGCGGATGACCCTGATTCCCGCGGTGATGAACCTGATGGGCGAGAAGGCCTGGTGGCTGCCGACGTGGCTCGACAGGCTGCTGCCCAACGTCGACGTCGAGGGCGAGTCCCTCACCCGGGCCCGGGCTGAGGCCACGGCTGCGCCCGAGATGGTGGACACTCCGGAAGAGGCGGCGAAGGAGCTGGAGACGGTCGGCTCCCGCTGAACCTCGCGCCCACTTCTTCCGGGATGCCGCTGAGCCCGCCACCGACGAACCTCCGTTCGCCGGTGGCGAGAGCCCCGGTGATTCGCCCCGTACTCAGCGCCTGCCGTCGGCCCGTCCCGTTCCGGCCACTCGCTCGCACCAGACCTGACATCGGCGTATGCCACGATCTGGAGCCAAGCCATCGACGAACGATGACCCGGCCAAGCCCCCACACCGCTACTCCGCCAACATCGGGCTGATCGTCATCGTGGTCGTCGTGATGGGCGGCGCCATTCTCATCGCCGCAACAATCGGGCTCGGAGCGAGCACCATCATCGCCGGGTTCACGGCCATCTTCTTCACCCTCGGCGTCGGAGGCGGCTCGCTGCGCGCTGACCTGCGCAAGGTGGCGTGGTACGGCCCGCTGACTGCACTGTCGGCCTCGGTGCCACGCATCGTCGCGGAGTACAGCCCCGGCGCGGGTCTGGCCCTGGTCTGCGTGATCATCTTCGTGGCGGGGCTGCTACCCGTGCTGGGCAGGAACTAAGCGCAGGCCGGTCTGGGCCTGGGGATCGCGACGGTGCTGGGGTTCGCCCTCCAGGCCGATATCGGGTCGCCGGTTCAGACCGTGGCGGCCGCTTTCGTCGGTGTCGGCTTCGTCGTGGTGTTGCGGATCCTGTTGAAGATGCGTGACCCCAGCGACGTGACGCGACAGCTGGTGGCCGGGACGTTGACCGACACCGAACCGGCCTTCGAGCAGGCCTACACCATGTGGCTGCGCGACAAACCGGTGCGCTGGCTGGGTGACACTCTCCGGGTGGCGGTGGGATACCGCACCCTCCGCGGGGTCTTGCGCGACGACGATGCCGTCACCGCAGACCTGCGCGCCAAAGCGGTGGCTGCGGTCGTGGTGGGGCCCGAGCCCGAGCCAACCTCGCCCGGTACGGACGACCTTTCTGCCGACGCGCCCCCCGGCGGGGCGCGCTCGAGCGGGCTCTGCGTGCTCTCGACCGCATCGAGGCGACGGCCCGAACCCGGGACACCTCGGTGGTCCCCGACGCCGCAGCCACGAGGCGGGCGTTCGCCCTGGCCTCCGTGCGCTCGGCGCTGACCTGGCGTTCGCAGATCCTTTGGCACGCCCTTCGCACCGCCGTCGGGGTACTGCTGACGTTTCTCGTGGCCTGGGCGACCGTGGGGCCACACGACCCGCTGGTGACCTCCATGCCCACGGCATCCTTCGCCATTTTGCAGATCAGCTGGACCCAGACGCTCGTCGAGTACCTTTTTCTGCTGTTTGCCGGGGTCGCGATCGGGTTGCTGCTCGGCTTCACCGTCGTTCCACACCTGCGACCGGACCGGGTCGAGGAACGGGTGCGACTGGCCACAGAGACAACAACCGAGCTGCTGCGCGGTGTCGCCCTTTGGGTCTCGCCTGCGTCCGGGGCACCAGATCGGCACACGGTTCCGGGCTCACTGGTGCGACCTCTCTTGCGGATGCGCACGGCCATGGACAATCTCGGATCACCGCTGAACCGGAACGACGAGCGAGCGGGTGTTCAGGTCGAGCGCTGCACTGCCCTGGCCACTCGGTTCGAGACGTTGGCCATCGTCGGCTTCCTCGAGGCGGGTGAGGGGCGCTTGTCGGCTCAGACGCTCAACGCGGCGGCCGATGCCCTGGTCGGGATCGGCGCCGACACCCCCAGCAGTGACGAGGGCGAGCCCGAACCAGCCGAGTTCGCTCAGCTGGCGGAGGCAGTCGGCGGCAGCAGCACGGAGTTTGTGGCTGCCTGCGCGGAGTTGACGCGAGGGTCGTCGTAGCGCGGGCGGGGAAGCGGCGGCTACTGGCTCAGGTGCACCCGTGGGGGCTCGCCGCGTTGTTCGGCGGGTATTGGCCGAGCATGAGCTGCCGCCGGGCACGAAGCACCGTCTGCCGGCCGTGCTGCGTTCAGCGCTCACCGCCGACGGGGCCGCCCTCGACGCGTGGCGCGACATCACTCCCTTGGCCCGCACCGAGTGGATCTGCTGGGTCGAAGACGCCAAGCGCGACGACACGCGAACGAAGCGCATCGAGCGCACCCACACCGAGCTCGGCGCGCGCAAACGCAGATCGTGCTGCTGGGCCGGCTGCAGCCACCGCGAGAAGAACGGGAGGTAGCCGCGGTCCCCGTCGGGCGGGGCAGGTCGAGAAGTTCCAGCCGGCTCCGACGTACCGTGCATGAGGCGGTAATCGGATGCCGCCCACGGATCGGAGGAACCCCCTGTGACCACCCATGATCGCACCGTCACCCCCACGACAGAGCCCGAGCCCGAGCTGCTGCTCGGCCACCTCCGAGCCCAGCGACAGCACGTGCTCGGCATCGTCGAAGGCCTTGACGACGCGGCGCTCCGGCGACCCGTGCTGCCCTCGGGCTGGAGCATCGCCGGCCTGGTCAACCACCTCGCCCTCGACGACGAACGCTTCTGGTTCCAGGCGGTGGTGGCGGGCGACCCCGCCGTCATCGCCGAGATCGAGTCTGCCGACGGCGACGCGTGGCAGGTGCCGAGCGAGATGTCAGCCCGGTCGGTGCTCGACCGCTACCGCGCCGAGGCCGTCCGCTCGGACGAGGTCATCGCCGCCACGTCGATCGAGGGTGAACCGCGCTGGTGGCCGGCGTTCTTCGGCGAGTGGCAGATGCACACCCTGCGCGAGGTGCTGTTGCACGTCATCGCCGAGACGGCCTGCCACGCCGGGCACCTCGATGCGGCCAGGGAGCTCATCGACGGCAGGCAGTGGATGGTGCTCGACTGACACCCACCGGCTCAACCTCGACCACGCCCCTGGTCACCCTTGCGCTGCCACGCCTCGGGCAGCGCGGGCAACGGTCGGCGCCGCAGCCACGCCTGGCTGCTGCGTTCGGTCTGCTCGAGATCGAGCTGGCGCAGCAGCTCCTCCACGGCAGCCAGCACCGGGCCCTGCAGCATCCACGCCTCCGGGCCCCCTGCGGGCGAGACGTCGAGGAACCGTAGCTCGGTCAGCACCGCTCGTGTCTCGGCGACGATGTCGAGAGTGCGGTGCAGTGCCTCGTCGGTGCGGCCGGGGCTGGTGTTGAACTCCGCGTCCACCAGGTCGGCAAAGGCCCGCAGCGCATTCGCGACGTCGTCGAGGATCATGGCGAAGACGCGGCGCAGCTCGGCGCCGGTAGCACTCTCGGAGGTCCCCTCCCGGGCCGGCATCTCCTTCCCGATGACGATGAGCAGGGTGCGCTCGGCCGCGAGGCACCGGTCGAGCCGGCGCAGCACGCCCTTCAGCCCGGGGTGCACGGTGGCCGCGGCCAGGGCGCGCGGGTTGAGGGTGCGCCCCTCCTCGGCTGCCTGAACCGCGGTCGCAGCGTCGTCGATGTCGCCGCCGATGTGGTCGGTCCACTCGAACCACGCCGTCACCTCTTCGGGATGCGGGGCCCGGCTTCCGAGGCCGAGCGCCACCTCGTCGAGGAGGGCAGCCTGGGAGCGGGCCACGGCGCGCACCGCCTCGCGCGCCCGGGCGTTGGGGATGGCCACCGGCACGAGGAGGCTGAACGCGATACCGATGGTTGTGCCGATCAGGGTGTTGACGATGCGCACCTCGGCTGCCAGCTCGGGCGAGGACACCGCGAGGATGAGCATCGAGCTGATCGGGGCTTCCAGCGACTGGTCGCCGAGGCGCAGCACCTTGGCCAGGATGAGCGAGGCGGCGATCACCAGGGCCAGGCTCCACCACGACAGGCCCAGCGTGGTGGCCACGCCGACCGCCACGAGCACGCCGGTCAGCACCGCCCCAACCCGCACCAGGCCCATCTGCAGCGTGCCCACGGTCGAGGCCTGCACGACGAGCAGCGCGGTGAGCGGTGCCGTGAGGTCGATGGTGCCCGGTGACCACGCGTTGGCGGCCACGAACGAGATCACGGCCGCAATGGTGAGCCGGCTGATCTGCACCGTGGCGGGCCGCAGCCGGTCGGGCACCTGCGACCAGGCGGTCGGGAACGAGGGCCACACCAGCCACATCCGCGAGCGAAGGCGCGAGCGCACCTTCGCGAAGAGCCGTCGCGGCGACGACACGGTCATCGTCTCCGGGTGGACAGCGAGGAGCAGCGCCACACGGAGCGAATTGCGAGGTGCAGGTGGCGGTAGGTCTTGATCGAGCTGACGGGCGAGGATGCCGGGTCGTCGAGTAGCGGCCTCACCGTGCGAAGACCTTCTCGACGACGGGCGCGCGCACGTCAGCCTTCCTCTCAGCTCATCCGCGGACTGTCCGGCTATCTCGAACCGCCAAGGTACCGGACGGAGCGTTCGCCGCGGTCGGTCAGCCGGCTGCTCTGCCCGTAGACCGCTCCTGTCTCGTCATCTGTTCGGCCAGCAGGATGGCCGCCCGCACCTGGTCTCGGCCCGGTCTGACCACGCGGGTGGCCGCTACCAGGGTGAAATGGCCGAAGACGTGGCCGCCACGACTCACCGGGATCACCGTGACGAGGTCGGTCGGGAGCCCTCGGCGGTCGACGCGGAGGTCGCGCCCGTCGATGCGCACCAGCCCGTCTCGTCCCACGACGGGCGCGTTCGGGCTCGGTTCACCCAGCACCCAGGCCACCCGGTCCAGTCCGAGAACCGTCGTGATCGCAGCGCCGATCGTCTTCGGGAGGGCAGCATCCGACCCGGTGGCGATGACGTCGGAGAGACCCAGCACCCCGTCGATGTAGCCGGACCGCTCACGGGCAGCCGCCTGCTGGCGGTGCCCCCACAAGGCGAGCTCGGTCACGGCGAGCCCCACGACGACCAACACGGTCGCGAGCTCGACGTTGTCTCGGTCGTAGATCGACAGGCTGTAGAACGGCACGGTGAGGAAGAAGTCGAAGGCCACGGCCGCAGAGACGGCCGAAGCGACTCCCGCTGCACGGTCGCCGGTCGCCGAGACTCCGACGACGGCGAGCACGAGCACCAGCGCCGCCGTGCTGGGGGCCAGCTGGTCGCGGAGCAGCGCCAGAACGGCAGCGAGCAGAATGGGAACGCCCACGGCGGCCCAGCGCAACACCGCGCGGTGGATCACCATCCAGTCAGAGGACATAGACCCCACGAAACCACTCGCGCATCCATGGCGGGGGGGCCCGACGGCATCCTGACGAGGTCTTGACGCGTTCCTGACGGGGGCTGGCTCGGTGCAGAATGGGCGACCCGACGAAGGAGTGACCGATGACGATGCACGCCGACGAGATCCTGGTCGCGACCGCGCTGGTCAGCGAGCTGGTGGCTGGGCGGTTTCCCGACCTGGCCGGCCGGCCGGTGCACCGAGTGCGCTCCACCGGAACGGTGAACGCCATCTTCCGGGTCGGCGAACACCACTGCGTCCGGATGCCCCTGACCGCCGACTGGGCCGCTGACCTCGAACGCGAGCTGGCCTGGCTTCCCGCGCTCGCCCCTCACCTCCCCCTGCGCGTGCCCCGGCCAATGGGGCGAGGACCTGCCAGCACGGGCTACCCGCACGCCTGGGCGCTGTTCGACTGGATCGCCGGGCAACCGTACGCCGCCTCGCTGCTTGACGAGTCGACGGCGGCGGTCGAGCTGGCGGGGTTCGTCACCGCGCTACGCGGCATCCCGGTTGTGGGCGGTGAGCCGCCGGCCGGCCGAGCGCCGTTGGCGTCGCTGGATGCCGAGACCCGCGCAGCCTTGAGGGAGGCCGACGTGCTCGGCCTGGTCGACGAGGTCGCCGCCCTGGCCGCCTGGGACCGCGCCCTGGCGGCGCCGACGTTCTCGGGCCACGAGGAGGGCGAAAGCGACGAGGCCGCCGTGTGGATCCATGCCGATCTGCTCCCGCCGAACGTGCTCGTGAATGGGGGCCGGCTGGCGGCCGTGATCGACTTCGGCGCGGTCGGGGTCGGTGACCCCGCCGCCGACGTCATCCCGGCCTGGACGATGTTCGGCCCGGCGGCGCGGGCCACTTACCGGTCGGCACTCGTCGTCGACGACGGCACCTGGGCTCGGGCCAGGGGCTACGCCCTGACCCAGGCCGCCCTCATCGTGCCCTACTACGTCACGACGAACCCGCTGTTCTGCGAGATGGCGCGCCGCACCATCGCCGCCGTGATCGAGGACGAGTCCCCGCGACAGGGCCCGTCGCAAAGGTTCTAGCGCCCCGACGAACCCGGCGCTGGCGTCACTGCCACGACGAGCACCGCATCGATACTGACGGCACCCACCACATGGACTTCGACCACCACCTCGCGGCCGACAGCGACCAGCCCGGGTCGAGCCGGGACTGACGCGTGCAGTGACCTCGTCGGTGAGTGATCACATCGGCACTGATCACCTCGGTCAGTCGGTGGTGCGACGCAGGAACGCCCGCACGGCGAGCGGCGCCACGACGACGGTGATGACCACCGACCAGATCACCGTGGTGATGATCGGATGCTGGAGCGGGAGGGCGGCGTCGGCCGGCGCCGGTGGCACGTTGCCCCACAGCTCACGCATCGCCTGCACCAGTGAGCTGATCGGGTTCCACTCGGCGATGGTGCGCAGCCACGGCAGCATCCCGTCGGTCGGGGCGAAGGTGTTGGCCAGGAACGTCACCGGGAAGATCGTGGTGAACATCAGCCCGTTGACAGCCTCCGGCGAGCGCATCGCCGAGCCGACGAGGATGCCGATCCAGATCATCGCGAAGCCGAAGAGCACGAGCAGCGCGAACGCTAGCACGGCGTTGACGAACCCGTCGCGGATGCGCCAGCCGATGAGCAGACCGGTGATGGACATGACGAAGATGCCGATGCTCGAGTGGAGGATGGCGTAGATGCTGCGCCCCACCAACACCGACCCCCGCGAGATCGGCAGCGACCGGAACCGGTCGATGATGCCCTTGCCGAGGTCCATGTTGAGGCCGATGGCCACGATGAACGACGAGAAGGCCATGGTCTGAGCCATGATGCCGGGCAGCAGCCACTCGCGGTAGGACCCGCTGTCGGTCTGGATCGAACCGCCGAACACGAACGCGAAAAGTAGCACGAACATGACCGGCTGGATGGTGACGTCAGTGAGCATCTCAGGCTGGCGTTTGATGTGCTTGAGGCTGCGCCAGACCATCGTGCGGATCTGGCGGAACAGGCTGGGCGGCTCGAAGCCGTGCGGCTCGTCGGTCGCGACCCGTGAGGTGGCCGTGACGGTGGTGTTGCTCATCTCTGCTCCTCAGCGTTCTCGGCGGATGCCGGATGGGCAGTTGTCGTGGTGGGCGCGCGGCCAGGCTCGTCGCGGCCCGACTGCTGCTCGGCCCGGTGGCCGGTGAGGCGCAGGAAGACATCGTCGAGGCTCGGCCGCTGCAGACCCAGGTCGTCGAGCACGATCTCGCTGCGTTCGAACAAGGCCGCCACCCGGGTCATGTCGGACAGTCCGTCGGCGGGCGCCGTGAGTCGGCGGGCGGCGACGTCGACGAAGACCTCGTCGACGTGTGCCGCGAGCAGGGCCCGGGCCGGCTCGAGCTGGTCGGCGTGGGAGACCGTGAGCACGATCGCGGCCTGGCCCGACTGGTCCTTCAGCTCGAGCGGGGTGCCCTCGGCGATGACGCGCCCGTGGTCGATCACGACGATGCGGTCGGCCAGCTGGTCGGCCTCCTCGAGGTACTGCGTCGTGAGCAGCAGTGTGGTGCCGTCGTTCACGAGGCCACGAAGCACCTCCCACAGGTCAACGCGGCTGCGGGGGTCAAGGCCGGTTGTTGGCTCGTCGAGGAAGAGCACGGGTGGCGCGGCGATGAGGCTGACGGCCAGGTCGAGACGGCGCCGCATGCCGCCGCTGTAGTCCTTGACCACCTTGTTGCCGGCGTCGGTGAGCACAAAACGCTCGAGCAGCTCGTCGCTGAGGCGGGTGATCTCGGCGCGGCCCAGGCCGTAGAGCGAGCCCATCAGGCGCAGGTTCTCACGCCCGGTGAGCAGCTCGTCGACGGTGGCCGCCTGGCCGGTGAGACCCATGCTGCGGCGCACCTGCTCTGGGTGGGTGAGCACGTCGTACCCGGCGACCCGGGCGCTACCGCTCGTCGGGCGGCTGAGCGTCGTCATCATGCGAACGGTGGTGGTCTTGCCGGCGCCGTTGGGCCCCAACAGACCGAGCACCGAGCCCTGCGGCACGCTGAAGCTGACGTCGTCGACCGCGATCAGGTCGCCGAACCTCTTGACCAGATGTTCGGCCACGATGGCCGGACCAGAGGATCGAGATCGTAAAGCGGGTGCCGTTGAGGTGGTCGTCATGTGAGGGTGCTCCCTGGCTGAGTAGGTGGTCTGACGCTACGCGCCACCCCCGACAGCCTAAGGTTCATGTGCACGGCGTCAACATTTTTTCGATGCCCACGTGGTGCCACCCCGGCCACTGCCGGGCAGGCCGGGGTTTCGCTCTGCGCGTAGTCGGCTTCTCCGGCTGCCTTGACGTGCGAACCTGAGACCACCCGACGATCGGAGACGCCCATGACCCAGATCTCGCCCCGGCCCGAGACTCGGCTGCCCACTCGTGCTCTAGCCCGCCGTCGTCGCCGGCCCCTGCTGCGGGAGGTCTACGGCACGCTGATCCGCCGACTCCGCGGCCGTCAGGGCCGCACCCTGAGCGATGTCGCCACCCGGGCCGGCGTCTCGGTCGCCTACCTGTCCGAGATCGAGCGGGGGCTGAAAGAACCGTCCTCAGAGGTGCTCGAGGCGGTCTGCACGGCCTTGGGGTCGAGCATCGCACAGCTGCTCGGAGCGGCCCACCGTGAGCTGGTGCTCGAGTCCGCCGCTGCCGGGTTCGGGCTCGACGGGGCCGGGCTCGACACCGACGACCTCGACGGATCAGACGAGGCCAGCGTGCTCGACCTGACTCGACGCCGTCCCGGCCGGTCGAACATCCCCTCCGACTCGACAGTCGCTGCCCCGGCTCGCTTCCGCGACGTCAGCCTCGTCGCTGCCTGACCTGTCCCGACCTGGTCGAGTGGTCACCGAACCCGATCGGGGTGGCCACTCGACCAGCGTCACGAACGGCGGCGTCGCGTCCAAGCCACCAGGCCGGCCACGATCGCCAACACCGACACCACCAACCAGTTGCGCTGGGTACGGTCGATTGCGTTGCCGGCGGCGCGACCGAGCACCACGACCCCGACGGGGGTGGGGGCGAAACGCACCCGCCCCCGCTCGTCCAGTCGAGCCCGACCCAGGTCATGACCTTGCGACGTCAGTCGCACGCTCGTCCCGGCGAACACGTCACGCGGGAAGCTGATCGGCAGATCACGGGTCAACGATCGACCAGGGAGGCTGCGGAAGAGCGTTGCGGGGGCCGCCATGTCAAGAACCAGACCGGAAGCGTCGTTACCCAGGTGAGCCCTGGCCGTCCCGTGCGGGCCGCTGACCTCCACGGAGAGGTCGGCAACGTAGGTCAACGACCCTGTCGAGCGGGTGTCAGCCACCCTGCACGGCGCCGCGGTTGTCCTTGTCGGTGGTCGTGATACGCAGCGTGCCGTTCAGCTTCCAGGTGGCGCGCTCACTGTCGGGCCCGGTCGTGCGCGGCACCTCGACGGCCATGTCGACGAAGGTGTAGTCGATCGCGGCCTCCTTGCCGGTGAGATAGCTCCACATGTCGCGGCCGAAGTCGGAGATGGACGTCGGTTCGGTGGGGTTGCTCTGGCTCATGAAAGCTCCTGATCAGAAGTAGTCGGTTCAGCCACTATGTGGCACAGACCCCGCCACCGCCACCGCTACTCATGGCGGCGGGCTGCTCTCAGTGCCGAATCAGCCTGTCTCGCTGGCGGCTTCGACGTCTGAAGCTCGCTCGATCACCTCGTCGACGATCCCGAACGCCACCGCCTCGGATGCCGTGAGCACCTTGTCGCGGTCGGTGTCGACTCGCAGCTGCGCAGCCGGGCGCCCCGTGTGACGGCTCAGCACCTCTTCCACCTGGGCGCGCACGCGCAACAGCTCTTCGGCCTGCAGAGCGAGGTCGCTCACCGTGCCCTGACCGCCCGCCGACGGCTGGTGCAACAGCACGCGGGAGTGGCGCAAGGCGAACCGCCGCCCGGGCTCTCCGGCGGCCAACAGCACCGCAGCCGCCGAGGCGGCCTGGCCGAGACAGAAGGTCGCCACGGGTGTCGGCACGAACTGCATCGTGTCGTACATCGCCATCAGCGAGGTGAACGAGCCTCCCGGGCTGTTGATGTAGAGCGAGACCTCGCGGTCGGCAGCCACATCGGCCAGGTGCAGCAGCTGGGCCATCACGACGTTGGCCACACCGTCGTCGATCTCGGTGCCGACGAAGATGATCCGCTCCTGGAGCAGACGGCTGTAGATGTCGAAACTGCGCTCCCCCGCAGGTGTCTTCTCGATGACATACGGGATCGTGTAGCTGCTTGACGTCGACCGCGGCGGGCCCGTCAGCGTCTGCGGCAGTGGCCAGGTCATCTCAGGCCCACCTTGCGCTCGACGCCGACCGGTCGCACGTCAGCCAGCGAGGTCACGACGTGGTCGACGATCCCGTACTCCTGCGCCTCCGCGGCGCTGAACCAGCGGTCGCGGTCGCTGTCGGCCGTGATCTGGTCGACACTCTGCCCGGTGTGCTCGGCCTGCAGCTCGTTGACCCGCTGCTTGACGACCTTGAGGTTGCCGGCCTGCACCTCCACGTCAGCGGCCGTTCCCTGGATGCCGGCCGAGGGCTGGTGCATCATGATCCGGGCGTTCGGCAGCGCGAAGCGTTTGCCGGGCGTGCCTGCGCCCAGGAGAAACTGGCCCATGCTGGCCGCGAACCCCAAGGCGAGCGTGCCGACCTCGTTGGGGATGACCCGCATCGTGTCGTAGATGGCGAGACCGGCGGTCACGGAGCCCCCCGGTGAGTTGATGTAGAGGCTGATGTCGGCTCGGGGGTCACGGGCCGAGAGAAGCAGCAGCTGAGCGGTGATCCGGTTGGCGATCGGGTCGTCGACCTCAGCGCCGAGAACGATGATTCGCTGGTACAGCAGCTGCATCGCCAGCTGATCGTCAAGCGGGGCGGGACTGAGTGGTTCGGTGGTCATGCACCCCAGCGTGCGCGAGCCCTGCGGCATCCGGGGCCCGTATCTGCCGCAGGCGAATTCGCCAATAGCGAATCACCGTGTTTCAGACTGCCGTCCGGCCCAGCACCACAGCTGCCGGTAGGTCGTCGGTCTCGGCATCCGGCCACTGCGCCGGCCCCGGCCCCAGCGCTTTCAAGGCGGCCACCTGCTCAGCACACCAGGGCGACACGGTGGTGCGCCCGGCGAGGACATCGCCCGCGAAGCCTGCCCAGTCGACCCGACCGTGCCAACCCACCTCGGCGGCGTCGGGTCGCACGGCAGCGCCCTCGCGCAGCCGGGCCACCAGCACGGGGCACAGCTCGTTCTCCACCACCTCGTTCATCTCTGCCCGGTAGGCGAAGTCGGCCAACACGAGCCGCACGTCGACGACGTCGCCCACATCGATACCGAGCTCACGGTGCGCACGCCGGCGCACGGCATCCACGAGCGACTCACCCGGGGCAGGATGACCGCAGACGGAGTTGGTGAGCACCCCGGGGAAGGTCGCCTTGTCGCCCGCTCGACGCGTGACGACCAGGTCACCGTCATGGTCGAACAGGTAGCACGAGAAGCCCAGATGCAGCGGCGTCGTGCCGTGGTGCACGGCGCTCTTGGCCATGGTGCCGATCGCCGAGCCGTCGTCGGCGAGCAGCACGACCTGCTCCGGGGTCGCTTGGCCGGCCTGGTCACGAAGGTCCGTCATGGACCCACCCTAAGGAAGACCCGGTAGGTTTCGTGGCAACGCCCGAACCTGAGTCGTCGTGGGCGGGACGGGCTCGAGAGCAGGGAGAGCGGGATGGAGGCCGACGTCGTCGTCGTGGGCGCGGGGCTCGCCGGGCTGGTCGCGACCGCCGAGCTGGCGGATGCCGGCAAGCGCGTCGTGCTGCTCGACCAGGAGAACGCGGCCAACCTCGGCGGGCAGGCCTTCTGGAGCTTCGGCGGCCTCTTTCTCGTCGACTCCCCCGAGCAACGGCGCCTGGGCGTCAAGGACAGTCTCGAGCTGGCTACCCAGGACTGGTTCGGCTCCGCCTCGTTCGACCGGGCTGAGGACTACTGGCCCAAGCAGTGGGCCGAGGCGTACCTGCACTTTGCGGCAGGCGAGAAGCGGGCCTGGTTGCACGAGCGGGGCCTTCGCTTCTTTCCCGTCGTCGGCTGGGCCGAGCGGGGCGACGGGCGCGCCGACGGCCACGGCAACTCGGTGCCGCGCTTCCATGTGACCTGGGGAACCGGGCCCGGAGTGGTCGAGCCGTTCGAGCGACGGGTGCGCGAGGCGATGACCCGCGGCCTGGTGACCCTGGCCTTTCGCCATCGCGTCGACGACCTCGTGATCAGTAGCGGTCAGGTCACCGGCGTGCGCGGCGCAGTTCTCGACGCCGACGACGCTGCCCGCGGCAAGGCCAGCAGCCGCAAGGAGGTCGGCGACTTCGAGATCTCCGCCCAGGCCGTGGTCGTCACGAGCGGGGGCATCGGCGGCAACCTCGACCTCGTGCGGCGGGCCTGGCCCGCACGGCTCGGTCAGCCGCCGGAGCGGATGGTGGCCGGCGTGCCCGCCCACGTCGACGGCCGCATGCTCGGTATCACCCGCACGGCCGGCGGCAACCTCATCAACTCCGACCGGATGTGGCACTACACCGAGGGCCTGCGCAACTGGGACCCCGTGTGGGAGAACCACGGCATCCGCGTGCTGCCCGGGCCGTCGTCGCTCTGGATCGATGCGACCGGCCGCCGGTTCCCGGCGCCGTTCTTCCCGGGTTTTGACACCCTCGGCGCCCTCGGGCACATCATGCGCTCCGGGCACGACTACTCGTGGTTCGTGCTGACCCAGCGCATCATCGAGAAGGAGTTCGCCCTGTCGGGGTCAGAGCAGAACCCCGATCTCACCGGCAAGCACGTGGGCCAGGTGCTCGGGCGCCTCAGGCAGGGAGCACCGGGCCCAGTCGAGGCCTTCAAGCAGCGCGGCGCCGACTTCGTCGTGGCGACCGCAGTGAGCGAGCTGGTGCGCAGGATGAACGCCCTGACCGGTGACGATCTCATCGACGAGGACGCCCTGCGCCGCACCATCGTGGCGCGCGACAACGAGATCGCGAACGACTTCACCAAGGACGCGCAGGTGACGGCCATCCGCGGCGCGCGAAACTACCGTGGTGACAGGCTCGTTCGGGTGGCGGCGCCGCATCGCCTGCTCGACCCGAAGGCCGGGCCCCTGATCGCCGTTCGGCTAAGCATTCTCACCCGCAAGACCCTCGGGGGCCTCGAGACCGACCTCTCCGGACGCGTCCTGCGACCAGGGGGTGAGCCGTTGGCCGGGGTCTACGCGGCCGGTGAGGTCAGCGGCTTCGGCGGCGGAGGCATGCACGGCTACAACTCCCTCGAGGGCACCTTTCTCGGAGGCTGCATCTTCAGCGGCCGGGTCGCCGGGCGGGCGGCCGCCGCCGCCGTCTGACCGCCCAGGGCAGGCGTGGTCGGAGGGCTCGCCAGACGGATCACCGGTCGACGAGGCTACCCATCGAGCACCTCAAACCCTTATCTTTAGCCCGTGAATCCAATGCAGGCGGCGCCCGGCTCCCAGGCCTCCCTGCGTGAAGCCAACCGTCTGCGGGTGCTGGACGCGCTGCGTGAGCAGGGCGCCATGACCCAGATCGAGCTGGCCGGGTCGACCGGCCTCAGCGCCGCCACGGTGTCGAACCTGGTCAGAGACCTCGATGCCGCCGACGCCGTCGAGCTCTCGCCCAGCATCCGCAACGGACGGCGTGCAGTGCTCGTGTCGTTGGCCACGGGGAACACCCTGCTGGCCGGCATCGCCTTCGGGGACCGTGACGTTCGGGTGGCGATCGCTACCGGTCCACGCGACGTGGTCGGACGCCAACGGATGCCGCTGCCGGCGAACCACAACGCTGACGAGGGCATGGAGCGTGCCTCGAGACTGCTCTACGACCTCGTGGAGAAGGCGGGCAAGACGATGCCTGACGTCAGGGCGGTCGGGGTGGGGGTGCCCGCACCGGTCGACAGCGTGACCGGTCAGGTCGGGGCTCAGAGCCTCCTGCCGGGGTGGGGTGGCGTCGACGTGGCCGACGAGATGCAGGGTCGCATCGGGGCTCCGGTCGCGGTCGACAACACGGCCAACCTCGGCGCCCTGGGAGAGCTGAGATGCGGTGCGCTGCAAGGAGTTCAGGACGGCGTGTACATCAAGCTCTCGCACGGGGTGGGAGCGGGGCTGATCCTCGCCGGCGAGGTGTTCCGGGGCAGCGCCGGCACGGCTGGCGAGATCGGACACCTGACCATCGACGAGCACGGTCCCATCTGCCGCTGCGGCAACCGAGGGTGTCTCGAGACGTTCATCGGCGGTCAGGCGCTCATCGAGGCCCTCAGCCACTCGCACGGGCACCTCACCCTGGGCGATGTCATCGCCAAGGCCATCGACGGGGATGCCGGATGCCGCCGGGTGATCGATGACGCCGGCCGGCACCTGGGCGTCGCCGTGGCCGGGCTCGTCAACCTGCTCAACCCCGAGGTGATCGTGCTCGGGGGCCGCCTCGCCGAGGTCGGCGAGATCCTCTCGGTCCCGATGCGGGTGGCGATCGAACGCAGTGCCATTCCGAGCGCCTCAGCCTCGCTCGTCGTGCGCCGCTCGGAACTTGAAGCAGACGCCGACGTCGTGGGCGCGATCGTGGCGGCCGAGGCTCTGCACGCGTCAAACGAGTCGCCGATGATAACGATTGCGTCCACTTCTTGAATTCAACCCTTGACGTCAATGGGGTGGAGGGCATTGACTGCTCCAGACGGCTGCACCATCGGCGGTGCCAGCTTCAGGACAAGGGAGTTCCCACCATGCGTGTTCGCACCACCCGACTTGCCGGCGCCGCCCTGGTGGCGGGCCTCGGCATCGCATCGCTCGCCGCCTGCGGCAGCACCACCACCCCAGCACCCAGTGGCCCGTCCGGCGGAGGTGGCGCGGCGGCCGGGGGCCAGAAGATCGCGTTGCTGCTGCCGGAGTCGAAGACCACCCGGTACGAGACCTTTGACAAGCCCTTGTTCGAGGCCGCCCTCAAGGCCTCGTGCTCTGACTGCACCATGATCTACAGCAACGCCGACCAGAACGCCGCGACGCAGCAACAGCAAGCCGAGGCGGCACTCACCCAGGGCGCCAGCGTGCTCGTGCTCGACCCGGTCGACGGCAAGGCCGCCGCCGGCGTCGTCGCGAGCGCCAAGAGCAGCGGCATCCCCGTCGTGGCCTACGACCGCTTCATCGAGGGCGCCGACTACTACGTCTCCTTCGACAACGCGTCCGTCGGCAAGCTGCAGGCCACCACTCTCGTCGACATCCTCAAGGCCGAGGGCAAGACCTCGGGCGACCTCGTCATGATCAACGGCTCACCGACCGACCCGAACGCCGCCGACTTCAAGTCGGGCGCGCACAGCGTGCTCGACAGCAGCGGGTTCAAGATCGCGGCCGAGTACGACACTCCCGACTGGAGCCCCGACAAGGCCCAGCAGTGGATGGAAGGCCAGATCTCAGCCGTCAAGGGCAAGCTCGTCGGGGTCTACGCCGCCAACGACGGCACCGCCGGCGGAGCCATCGCCGCCCTCAAGGGTGGCGGCGTCAACCCGCTCCCGCCGGTCACGGGGCAGGACTCCGAACTGGCCGCCATCCAGCGAATCCTGGGCGGTGACCAGGCCATGACGATCTACAAGCCGATCAAGCCCGAGGCTGAGGCAGCGGCCAAGGCTGCGGTCGCCCTGGCCCAGAAGAAGACGCCCGAGAAGACCACCGACTTCAAGGGGGTGCCGGCCACCATCCTCGACCCGATCGCCGTCACCAAGGACAAGATCAAGGACACGGTCGTCAAGGACGGCATCTACAAGACGTCCGACATCTGCACCTCGGCCTTCGCCAAGGCGTGCACCGCCGCTGGGATCAGCTGAGCCCGGCCGACCCTCGCAAACCGGCCCACCAGCGAGCACAGGGGGCGGCCCCGGCTGATCGGACACCACGTCCGGCGTCGGGGCCGCCCTCCGGCGGGTCATCATGGAAGACAGCCTGCCGCTGAAGGCCCGTCGCCGCCAGGCCAACGACCACCCACTCGCATGCTCGACGTCGCGCAAAGGACCGAGATGACTGCTACCACCTCCCCACCGGCTCCGGCCCAGACCGCGGTGCTCTCGCTCCGCGGTATCTCCAAACGGTTCGGCGCCGTTCAGGCGCTGACCAACATCGACTTCGACGTCAGCCCCGGTGAGGTCGTCGCCCTGGTCGGCGACAACGGGGCCGGCAAGTCGACCCTGGTCAAGACCATCGCAGGGGTCTACACGCCCGACGCGGGCACGATGGAGTTCGACGGGTCGCCCGCAACTGTCGCCAGCCCCGCTGAGGCTCAGCGCCTCGGGATCGCGACCGTGTTCCAGGACCTCGCGTTGTGCGACAACCTCGATGTCGTCGCGAACCTCTTTCTCGGACGCGAGCTCTACCAGGGCCGCGTACTCGACGAGGTCTCGATGGAACGGGAGTCATGGAAGCTGTTGCGGCAGCTCAGCGCCCGCTTGCCGTCGGTCCGCATCCCGGTCGCCAGCCTCTCTGGTGGCCAACGCCAGACCGTGGCCATCGCCCGTTCACTGCTCGGCGCGCCCAAGGTCGTCATGCTCGACGAACCGACGGCGGCCCTCGGCGTCGCCCAGACCGCCGAGGTGCTCAACCTCGTCGAGCGGCTGCGCGAGAACGGCCATGGCGTCATCCTGATCAGCCACAACATGAGCGACGTCATGGCCGTGGCCGATCGGGTCGTGGTGATGCGCCTCGGTCGCAACAACGGCACCTTCGATGTCAGCCAGACCAGCACCCAGCAGATCATCGCGGCCATCACCGGTGCTACGACGAACGCAGTCTCCGACCGCGCGTCCCGCCGCACCCCGAGCGAGGAGCAGCAGTGAGCCCCACCATCCCCGACCCCACTCAGGACGGCTCAGCCGTCTCCGAACTCGTGTCGACGCTGCCCGCCGATCTCCAGGACGAACGTCTCATCGCCGACGGAGCCGGCATCGGCGGGATGGTCAAGGCCTTCTTCTCCCGGCTGCGTAGCGGTGACCTCGGCTCCCTTCCGGTCGTGGTCGGCCTCGTCATCATCTGGGGCGTGTTCCAGGCCCTCAACCCCGCGTTCCTGTCGAGCCGGAACCTGGTCAACCTCACCCTGCAAAGCGCAGCCATCGGCACTATCGCGATCGGTATCGTGCTGGTGCTGCTGCTGGGCGAGATCGACCTGTCGGTCGGCTCGATCAGCGGCCTGGCCGCGTCGATCGTCGGGGTCGGCTTCGTCAAGAACGGCTGGCCCCTCATCGTCGCCGTGCTGCTGGGGCTGCTCGCCGGGGCCATCGTCGGTCTCGCCTACGGCGCCATCTACACCAGGTTCGGGGTACCCAGCTTCGTGATCACTCTGGCCGGCCTGCTCGGCTTCCTCGGGTTACAGTTGAAGGTGCTCGGTGACACCGGTGCCATCAACATCCCCTTCGACTCGGCGCTGGCCAAGTTCGCCCAACAGGCCTTCCTGCCCGACGTGGTCGCCTACGTGCTCGCCCTGGCGGTCGTGGCCGTCTATGTCGTGACGAGACTGCGAGCGAACGCCCGACGCAACTCCGCAGGGTTGTCGACGACGCCCGTCGGGATGGTCGCCCTCCGAGCCGCGCTCCTCGCTGTCGCGCTCATCGTCCCGGCCGTCGTGCTGAACCAGGACCGCGGCGTGTCGGTCATGTTCCTGCTCTTCCTCGCTCTCGTCGTCATCATGGACTTCGCGATCCGCCGCACCGGCTGGGGTCGTTCGGTCATGGCGGTCGGCGGTAACGTCGAAGCCGCCCGGCGAGCCGGCATCAACGTCAGGCGGATCTACCTCTCGGTGTTCGCTCTCTGCACGACCTTTGCGGCCCTCGGTGGCATCTTCGCGATGGCCCGGCTCTCTTCGGTCGGACAGAGCAGCGGCGGCGCCGACACCAACCTCAACGCGATCGCGGCCGCGGTCATCGGCGGCACCAGCCTGTTCGGCGGCCGGGGCTCGGCCTACTCGGCCCTGCTCGGCATCATCGTGCTCCAGTCGATCAGCAACGGGCTCAACCTGATCAACCTCCAGTCGCCCGAGCTCTACATGATCACCGGCGCCGTGCTGCTGCTCGCCGTGACCGTCGACGCGCTCAGTCGTCGTAGCCGCGCTGCTCACGGCCGCGCCTGACCCGGCGCCCCACTCACGGCTCGAGGGGTTCGGCGGCCACTCGCAACCGCCGAACCCCTCGAACCGGCAGCTCGGGCCGGTCTCAGAGGCGCCCACGGATCGGGGTGCGCTCGGCCGGGTCGCCGTCATCGGGCATGACCATCTCGGCGCGAACTCCGAGCAGCCGCACCTCTCGCTCCGGGTCGAGGCGAGCGACCAGCGCAAGAGCCGCGGCGACGAAGACCTCCCGGTCGGTCGTCGGCCCAGCCAGCTTCTTGGCCTTGGTCGAGGTGTTGAAGGGCGCGTAGCGCACCTTGAGCGTCACCCTGAAGACGGGTCGGCCATCGGCCACCGTGTCGTCGAAAGCCTGCGACGCCAGCTCACGCACGGCGGCCACGACCTCATCGGGAGTCGTGAGGTTGCGCTGGTAGGTCGTCTCGCGGCTGTGACCCCGGGCGATCCAGGGGCTGTCGTCGACGACAGCCGAGCCGAGTCCCCGGCCGAGCTGCCCGTACCAAAGCCCCATGCGTGGGCCGAACTCGCCTATCAGCACTGACTGGTCGGCGTCGGCGAGCTGCCGGACCGTGTCGATCCCGTGTTTCGCCAACCGCTTCGACACCTTCGAGCCCACGCCCCAGAGCTCGACCGTGGGCAGCTCCCCCATCACCTCGAACCAGTTGTCGGCGGTCAGCCGAAACACTCCTTGTGGCTTGCCGAAGTCAGTGGCGATCTTCGCGCGCACCTTGTTGTCGCCGATGCCGACCGAGCAGTGCAGCCGAGTCGACTCGAGCACTACGGCCTGCGTACGACGCGCGAACCCCTCGGGGTCGACGCTCTCGATCCCGAGAAACGCCTCGTCCCACCCGAGCACCTCGACGACCACCCCGAGCGATCGGAGGCTGGCCATCACCTGCTCGGACGCCGCGGTGTACGCGGGTGCGTCGACGGGGAGGATGACGGCATCCGGCACCTTGCGCGCGGCCAGCCGCAGCGGCATCCCTGAACCGACGCCGTACCGGCGCGCCTCGTACGACGCGGTCGAGACGACGGCGCGCTCGGTGGGGTCGCCGCGGCCTCCGACGATGACCGGCAGCCCGACCAGCTCAGGGCGTCGCAGCATCTCGACGGCCGCGATGAACTGGTCGAGGTCGACGTGCAGCACCCACGGGGTCTCACTCATAAGCCACCGTCACCGACGTCCGCGGCCACGTTTCTCGACCCGCCCGGTCGGCCCTGACCTCTTCACCCCGCCGGAGCCTGGGGCGCCGGAGGGTGCGCCCCGGTCGAGATCGGTGCGACCGGCGAAGCGGCGACGCTCCGCCTCGTCCTGCTCTCCGGCGGCGGTCATGATGCCGCGGTAGAGCAGGACCGCCGTCAGCCCGGTGAAGAGCCACGCCGCGACCGCGAGCGCGAGCGCGTCGTGGGTACCGCCGACCTCTGAGCGCAGCACGTGCAGCCCGGCCGCGACCGTACCTGTGACCACGGCTGCGACGAACCAGATCACGGTCGCCCGCGTCATTGACGTTCCCACGCCGTCACTCTCGCACAGCTGCGGCGTCATGGCTCCGCCTGGCGGGTCTGGTGCGCACGCCGGTCGCGGTGGCCGCCGGGCCTCACTGGATGCCGTGTTGTGCCGACGCGCCTACGCTGAGCCCATGAACCGACCCTTCCTCGTCGCCATCGGCGTGGTGCTGTTCCTGACGGGATGCCTGTGGACCCTGCAGGGCCTCGGCGTCGTCGGTGGCAGCGCCATGTCGGGTAACACCGTGTGGGCGGTCATCGGGCCCGTCGTCGCCCTCCTGGGTGTGCTGCTCGCCGTGCGTTCTTCCCGCGGCCTGCGCTGACGTCCCGGGCGCCAGGCGTCACCACCCTCAGCGCCGGCAGCGAGCTCAGCGCCCCTCGTGTCCCGCTCGCTCGCCCGCCCTGCTGACCCTACTGACCCTGCTCCGCCTGCGCCTCCCACGGCAGCGACTCGTCGCGCGCCGCCGGGTCGAGGGGGATGACGATGATGGGATGGTGCTGTCGATGCGCCAGGTGCACCGCCACCGAACCGTTGAAGAACTCGAGAGCCCCGCTGCGCAGTCCTCGATCCCGGGTGCCGACGACGATGGCCACTGCGTCGAGCTCGTCGGCCAGGGTGGCCAGTTCGTGAGCAGGGTCGCCGGCGAGGGCCCGCAGGTGCCACTCGACGCCCGACGGCTCCAGCAGCTCGCGCATGTGGTCGGCGAGCTGCGGGTCGACGACCTCTTCGATGACCTCGGAGTCGTCGGAGTCGATCGAGAAGGCGGCCACGATGCCGACCGGATCATGCCGAACGGTGTACCTCGTGTTGTCGACCGTGGCGAGCACGAGCCGGGCGTCGAGTCGTTGCGCGAACCTCAGCGCTCCGCGCACCACACCGTCGGGCTGCCCCTTCTTGACCCCGACGACGAGCACCGACTTGCGCCCACCACCCGGGGGCTGCTGTTGACCGGTCATGTTCTTTGCTACCACGAAGCCGACGGCCAAGGGTAGGGGAGGGAGTCAGGGCGCACCACGGGTCTGCTCGCGCGGCCTCGTGTAGCCTCGCAGGACAGGTGATGGATCCCACCTGAGCGAGGCCGCCCGAACCGCCCTACCGGCTGATGGTTCCTACCGAAACTCCGAGCGAGCGAAGGTGGGCAGCGCGTGCGAGAACCTTGCGACGAACGCGGCGCAGACGCTGATGACGAGGGCACCGGCGACCCTGACCGGCTACCGCTCGACCCGGACGTCGAGGTCGACGGCCTCACCCCGGTGCACCTGCGTTGGTCTCTCATCGGACTCGTCGCCCTGGGTGGCGCGCTCGGCACCGGAGCACGCGAGGTTCTCAGCCTCGTGCTGCCCTCGACCGGCGCCTTCCCGCTCGCCACCTTCCTCGTCAACGTCACCGGCGCGTTCGCGCTCGGGATGCTGCTCGAGGTGCTGCTGCGCCACGGGCCCGACCACGGCGCCCGCCGTTCGCTGCGTCTGCTGCTGGGCACCGGCTTCATGGGCGGCTACACCACCTACAGCACCCTCGCCGTAGGGACGGGTCAGTCCGTCATCTCGGGTCAGCCGGTGGTCGGACTCGGCTACGCGGGGGTCAGTGTCGTGGTCGGCGCTGCCGCCGCGTTCGCCGGTGTCGCGGTGGCAGGCGAGCTGCACCGTCGCTACGGGACCGACCGTCGGAGGCGGTCATGAGCGCGCTGGAGTTCGGGGCAGTCTGCGTGGCCGGGGGGCTGGGCGCCGCCCTGCGGTTCGTCGTCGACGGCCTGGTGCGGCAACGGGTCCGCGCCCCCTTCCCGTTCGGCACCGCCATCATCAACCTCAGCGGTTCGCTCGTGCTCGGCTTCCTCACCGGTCTGGCCCTCTCTTCGGTCATCTCGCCGACGTGGGCGCTGGTCGCCGGGACCGGGCTGATGGGCGGCTACACGACCTTCAGCACCGCCAGTGTCGAGACCATGCGCCTGCTCCAGCAGCGTCGATACGCTCTGGCCATCGGCAACGGGTTCGTCGTCCTGGTCCTGACCGTGCTGCTCGGCCTGGTCGGCTTCTGGCTCGGTTCTGCCCTCTAGCGCCCCGACCTTCGGATGGCGAGGTCAGTGAACAGCGCCGGCGCGGCGGCGCCGCAGAGCTGGCGGGTCAGCGACGCCTCGCCGGCGTCACTGACCCGACCCGGCGTCGGTGACGGGGTAGAGCCGGCCCGCCACCCACGCGTCGAGCTGGTCAGCGAAGTGCGCGCTCGCCGACTGGGCCGATGACCCGAAGGGCACGACCCAGCGGCTGGCCGACCGGTCGGAGAGGTCCCACACGTAGCGGGCCACCGGGCCGAAGGTGCACGCGTCAGAGACGCCCGGAGTGCTACCGGCCGCCAGCACGCAGCCCCGGTCACCACTCGATGACGCCACCACGCGGGGCAGCCCGGGCCGCGGTTCGAGCGCGTGCAGGGGCTCGAGCCGGTGCGACGCCCCCCACTGGAGGCGGCTGGGTCGCCGCTGGCGGAGGGCGTCTCCGGCCACCGCCTCGAGAGCCCACCGCACACCGTCTGCGACGTCGACGCCCCGGGCGCCGGCTCCTCGGGCCAGGGACGGCCAGCCGACGCCGACCTGCACCGTGACATCGAGCGGACCGTCGAACAGGCTCGAGTGCCCCGCGGCCTCGTGCAGCGCAGCCAGGGCCGGATGCCGTGCCAACCACCGCACGAGGTGGTGGCGCCACGCGGCGAACAGCGCGGCGCCCTCGCTCTCGGCGTCACTATGGCCGTTCCAGGCGAGCAGCTGCTCACGCACGCCGGCGGCCGCACCACCGACCTCGGCCGCCTCGACCAGCTCATGCATGAGCTGGGCCTGCCCGTTCAGGGTGTCCACCGAGATCGCCGCGCAGTCGTCGACGGTCAGTGCCGGGCTACGGTCGATCAGCTCCCGAATCCGCGTCGCACGAAACGGGCTCGCATAGTCGACCCCGAGCCCTCCCCCACTCGACCGGTCGTTCGCGCTCACCATCACCTCGTCCACCTCGGTCACCGGGCCCGTCGCCCACCCCGGCTCCCAGACGTGGCGCGCGTCCCACGCCGGCACCGGCAGCCACTGGTTGTCCGGATGCCGCTGAGGCACCCGGCCTACGACGAGGTGCCGCATCCGGCCCGCGGTGTCGGCGACGAGAGCGCTGTTGACCGGCTCCACCCAGAGCGAGAGCGCGGCCGACACGTCGTTGACCGTGCGCGAGCGCAGGAGGGGCAGAAACGCCGCAAAGCCCAGGTCGCGCCCGACCTGGGAAGGCGTGCGCAGGCTGTACGTCGGGGGCGCCTTTGCGGCGCTGGCTGCCTCCAGCCCCGTAACGACGGGACCGCGTGCCGTGACCACCACCGGCACCGTGACGTCGGGCTCGTCTCGAACCGCCACCGATTCGACCGACTCCTCCACCGGTTCCCAGCCCCGCAGTCCGAGGGCCCGCAAGCGGCCACCGGGCGAGCGCTCCAGACGCTCGAGCGTGAGGTCCTGGTAGTCGGCCATGGCGTTGGTGATGCCCCACGCGACGGAGCCGGCATGGGCGAAGTGCTGTATGCCTGGCACGCCGGGAAAGCTGAACCCGACCACGTCGAACTCGGGGCAGGCGAGGCCGATCTGCTGGTAGCAGCTGGGGAGGTCGATGGTGCGGTGCGGGTCGCCGGCCAGCAACGGCTTACCGGTTGCCGTGCGATCGCCCCCGACCACCCATGCGTTGCTGCCCGACCCGGTCTCACCCTCCGCCGCGAACAGCGGTAGCCACCCTGCCCCGAGCCGGTCGGCGATGCTGGCGTTGAACAGCTTCGACGGGAACGACCCGAACAGCAGGTGGATCGCCCAGAAGATGCCAAGAGGGGTCCAGGGCTCCCAGGGCCGCGGGTTCTCGGCGTAGGAGCCGAGCCCGAGCAGGTGCAGCTCCTGGGCGCCCGGCAGGCCCAGCGGCATCCCCTCGTTGACGCCCGCGACGTAGGCGTCGACCCAGGCCCGGGTTGCGGCATCGAGCCCGAGGTAGCACTCGCGGGCCGTCTGCTCGAGGCGCACCTGGCGGGCGAAGCGGTCCCAGTCAAGGCCGGCGGCGCCCTGGTACTGCGCCGTTCGGCCCTCCAGGCGCCAACGTTGGTACTCCATGGGCCAGGCCCGGTCGAGGGCCGTCTGATGTCCCTGCAGGCGGGCGAGCTCGAGCACGTCGTCAGCCCACAGGTGAGGGATCCCCCGGGCGTCGCGCCGAACGTGAGCCGTCACTCGGCGTCTTTCAGCCGACCCCATCCGTGGAAGCGCTCGACCTCGATGACGACCGTGACACGGGGGCGGTCGCGCACCGGGTAGGACTGGCCGCCGTAGTGCCTCGAGATGCGGTCGATGTCGACGAGGTCGACGTCGTCGGCGATCGAGGCCACCCGACCCTGGAGACTGATATGGGTGTACCAGTCGTCAGGGTCCATCGCGCTCAGGCTCATCCGCCCGTCATGACGCAGGTGGGCCAGACGGGTGCGGCCGGCGTCGAGGTTGACCACGATGTGGTCGTTCTCGAAGAGGTACCAGGTGGGCACCGACACGGGGGCGCCGTCACGCCGCACGGTGCTCATCGTGGCGATGTTGGGCCGGGCGAGGAACGCCACGGCCTCGGGCGGAAGGGGTGGGGTGGGCATTGCCTCACTCTGCCACCGTCGTGCGCGGATGGGCACCCGTGCGGACAGGGAGCTCAGTTCCGGGTGTCGGTGAACCGTCGTTCGATCTCACGGAAGAAGGCGTCGGAGACCCTCCGGTACTGCTCCGCCGTGAGCCGCACGGAGTCGCCGACCTCCAGCCCCAGTAGGGAACGCGTCGGGTCGAGCGTGAGCTGCGGGTCGGCCATCATGGTGCCGCCATTCTTCATGAGCGAGGCCGCAACAAGGCGAACCTCGTTGAGCGCGTTGCCGTCTGTGCCTTCGACCTCGCGCATCCGGTGCACGAAGTAGCCTTCGAGCACGATGAGCATGTTGTTGAAGTATTCTGACTCCAGGGAGTCGACGGCGCTTTCGAGGTCAGACCCGTCTTCGCCGTGGCTGCGGGCTGCCATGACGACCTCGTGGAAGATCCCCGCCTGAGACTCGTCTCGGGCCCGACAGGATGCGACGTAGTCGGGGTCGTAGGCCTTGATCTCGAGCATGGCGACAGCCTAGGGCAGAGCCGTCGGCCGACGTCGACGCGGCGGACCGGCGCATTGGCACTCGTCACGCCTGACGCTCGCCCATCCCTGGCCCATCCCTCCGTTCCCCCGCTCCTGCCGCTAGGGTTCGAGGCCATGGCGTACGGCGAACGCAATGTGCTCGGTGGCGAGCTCCACGAATGTGGCTCCGACCCGGTGACCGGCTTCTATCGCGACGGATGTTGTACGAGTGGCCCCGAGGACCGCGGCAGCCACACGATCTGCGCGGTCATGACGACGGAGTTCCTCGAACACCAGCAGGGCGTCGGCAACGACCTCAGCACCCCCCGGCCCGAGTGGCGCTTTCCGGGCCTGCGCCCCGGCGACCGGTGGTGCGTCGTGGCCGCGCGCTGGTTGCAGGCTCAGCGCGACGGGAAAGCGGCCCCGGTGATGCTGTCGTCCACGCACGAGCGGGCGCTCGACGTGGTGCCGCTCCAGCTGTTGCAGGCCTACGCTGCTGACGTTCCCGACGACCCCAGCTCGCTGCTCTGAACCTGGACTCGGAGACCCTCGACGCCATGCCCTCCCCCCCGAGCCTTTCCCCCGTACCGCCGATCCCGCCGCTGGAGCCCGACTGTTCCCGCTGCTTCGGCCTGTGCTGCGTGGCGCTGCCCTTCGCCCGCTCGGCCGACTTCCCGGTGAGCAAGTCGGCGGGCACGCCCTGCCGAAACCTCTCGCCCGACTTCTCATGCGGCATCCACGCCGGGCTACGCGAGCAGGGCTGGAAGGGCTGCACGGTGTTCGACTGCTTCGGCGCCGGTCAGCAGGTCTCACAGGTGAGCTTCGGTGGGGTGTCGTGGCGCGACGCGCCCGAGACTGCAGCGCAGATGTTCGCCGTGCTGCCGGTGATGCACCAGCTCCACGAGATGCTCGGGCACCTCGCGGAGGCCATCGCACTGTCGTCCGCCAGCGAGCCGCCGGCGGCCCTGGCCCGCACGCTCGAGATGGCGCAGCGCGAGATCGCCGCCGTCACCGCGTCCACCCCCGAACAGCTGCTGCACGTCGACCTGCCCGCCTGGCGGGGCCGGGTCGGCCCGCTGCTGCGTCAGACGAGCGAACGGGTCCGACAGGCGATGCGGCGCACCTACGCGATCGGCCCACCGGCCAAGCGCTTCCGGCGGCACGCCGACCTCGTGGGCGCCGACCTGCGCGGCCTCGACCTGCGAACGGCCGACCTGAACGGGGCCCTGCTCATCGGGGTCGACCTGCGCGGCACCGACCTGCGTCATGCCGACCTGCTCGGTGCCGACCTGCGCGACGCCGACCTGCGCGGTTCCCGTCTCGACGCGGCGTTGTTCCTGACCCGCCCTCAGCTGGCCGCGGCCCGCCTCGGGGTCGGCGCGCGGCCACGGTGACATCCGGGAAGAATGAGCGACGACGGGCCGGGCAGCAGCGGTGGCCCCGTACCGAAGGGAGAGGGGATGCCGCCGAGACAGGTTCGGGTGAGTGGCGCGGGGGCGATGGCGGTGGCCTTCGGGGGCCTTCTGCTCGGGCTGGCCACGGTCGCGGGGTGCTCGTCGGACCCACCGGTGGAGCTGAACCAGACCCGACCACCCGTCACGGTGACCGTCACGACCACGGTGACGGCACCCGTGACGAGCACCTCAGCGACGTCGTCGGCCACAACCGGAGGCAGCTCGACATCGAGCCTGCCTGCGGGATCGAGCTCGCCGCCCCCAGCCTCGGCCAGCGGCACCACGACCTCCGGTGGCCCCGGCGGGGCGGCGCAGTCGCAGCTGGTCTCGCAGTACCAGGCCATGGTCGCGAAGATCGGGGTCATCGACGCCCTGCCCCGCACGGGCACCGCAGCCGGGTCTGCGCTCGACGACCTCGCCGGGCGCTATCGGGCCCTGCGGGCCTCGCCGGTTCCGGCGAAGGTCGACCGACCCAGCTACGTCGGGCGCCTGTTCTCTCTCGAGCTGTTCGCAGCCGCAGCAGCCGAGGAAGCCCGTGCGAGCTCACCCCAGGCAACCGCCCGCTACGACGTGATCCGCGCCCAGACCGCCACGCTGCTGGTGCTGGTCAACAGTGGCCTCGGCACCTCGCTGGCCCTGCCCGCCCCCGGCGCACCGCGACCGACCATGTAAGAACCCGAGTTTCGTGTCCTCGTTCCACATTCGTGTATTGCACGTGTCGCACGTTCCCGATTCGTGGCGCACGTTCATGCTGGGTTCGTGGCCGCGGAGGCCCTTCTGGGCGGCGAGGTTCAGTACGTCGTGTGGGATCGGGATCAGCTTGTCGTCGTCGTCCGGTTTTCTGGCGCAAAGGCGGACCGTGGGAGCGTGAGCTGGTCGCCGCGAGACGAGGTGGAGTTGCGCCACACGTTCTGCCAGGGCGAGGACGTTGTGACGACGTGGGCGGCTGCCCGGCCTGAGCTGGCGGCAGCAGGCCCCCGTGGCCTCGACGGCTCCCAAGTCGGATCGCGGCTAGGCCGAACGCATTCCCTTCGCGGCGCTAGCGCGGAGTCCACGCAGAGATCCACGCCCCCGGGAGTAGAAGCGGAATTACACCCATCGCATGAGAGTCGGACGAGTTTGGCCATTGGCAGCACGGCCTCTATTTCTTGCCAGTAGCTAGCGAACGGGCTTTGCGGACCCCGGGGCCGCCCTTCCGGGACCGCGAGCAGGTGGCTGCAATATCTTCCTCAAATAAGGAATTGTGGCCGCTCGGTACGTATTTCTGCCGGTAGGAGACATGGTCACCTCCCACGCGGTCATCGCGGGCATCAACTCCAAGGACGCCATCTGCCTCAAGCTGACCGGGCACGCTCAGAAGGCCGACAACCACAACGAGGCCGTCGCGGAGTTGAAAGCGGCCGGGCCGCAGGGAGCCGACGTGGCCGCCACGATGAGCCGGCTGCTGAAGCTGAAGACGAAGGCTCAGTACCTCGCGCCCGCCATTGTCAGAACCGATGCCATCAAAGCGGTCGAGTGGGCCACCCGCCTGGTCGAGCAGGCGACCGCCGTCGTGAAGCGCTGAACTCCGCGCAACGACGCGCTCCTTCGAGCATCGTCGGCCAGGTTGAAGCGTCTCTAGCCCTAACAGGCAACAGCAGCGGCGGTTCGCCAAGGCCACCTCTTCGATCCATCGGCCTGGTGGGTGATCTGCCGCTCACCCGCGATCGATCACCCACATATCCCCGTTGAGCGTTTACCGCTCATCGGCTATGTGGGTGAAACTCCCCTGGCGGCTGAGGATTGCGACAAGTCAGTGGGACGACCACGGTGTGCGACGCGCCGGCGACCTCCCGCATGGCGCGGTCCCCCGGCCCGCACGGCGCGGGCCCCGGCCCGCCGACCTCGAGGCTCTGCGCCGCCACCGGGATGTTGCGGCCCTGGTCGCCGAGGGCAACCCCACCGGCCTGCCGCTCCTGAGGCGGGCCGTGACGGCCTACCGCACCGATGAGATCACCGCCGAGGAGGAGCTCGGCTGGCTGCCGCTCGTCTGCCGGATGGCGCACGACCCCAGGGAGTTCGACACCTGGTCGGTGCTTTCGGCCAGATTCGTCGATCTCGCGCGCGACGCCGACGCGCTGTCCGTGCTTCCATCAGCGCTGCTGCTACGGGTGTCGAACCGGGTCTACACCGGGGACCTGGCGGCCGCGGGGTTGCGGGCGAGCGAAGCGGCCGTCCTCGGTGAGGCCACGGGGAGCGGTGTGTTCGCGCACAGCGGGTCGGCGGGTCGGCGGTCAACGACTCGGTGGGCCGCCCTGCAGTCGTCGCGCCAACCGCGAACGGGGCACCGGCACGCGCGACAACAGCGACCGCTGTAGAGCCAAGGTCCCCCAGCCGGCCAGCCCCATCCCGACCACGTTGACGAGCAGCTGGAGGCCGCTGCCACGAACCTCGCCCCACTGCCCGAACGCCAGCCCGAGAGCGACGTTGCCCGCGGCCGGGATCGTCGTGACCGAGATGAACACCCCGTTGAGGCCGCCGGTTCGTCCGGAGGTGACCGACAGCACCCCGGCCGCCGCGGCGAGCACCGCCACGATGAGCGACCACTTGTTCGGGCTGTAGATGAAGTCGGTGTCGGGCCTGGGCCCGGTGAGAGTCGCGGCCGTCGCCCACCCGAGACCGCGAAGGGCCAACCCGAAGGCCGTCGTCAGTGCGATGGCGACCCCGAAGCCGACGACGAGCGCTCTGACGGCGGCGGCGAGCAGCAGCGGCCGACGGCGCACGAGCGCGAGCCCGAGCGCCGCGATGGCTCCGAACTCGGGGCCGAGCACCATCGCGCCGATGGTGAGGATCTGGGAGTCGATGACGATCGCCACGGAAGCGAGCAGGGTGGCGAGGGTCATGAACGACAAGAAGGTCCAGTTCAGCTCGGTGTCCTCGTACGATCGGTACGCGACCTGCGGCCACACGACGGCATCCGCGCTGCTCCCGGGAGTTCGAACCTCGGCCTCGTAGCCGGGCCGCGAGATCCACGTCGCCACCGAGTCGATCTCGACGCTCCCCCGTTCGTGAACACCGAGGTCGCGCAGCTGTTCGATGACCGCGTCGGCCCCTTCGCGCGCCACGTTCGCGTGCAGCACGTCACCGAGGGGCCGTAGGGCTGCGCCCCGCGAGATCGACAGGGTGCTGACCGCCTCACACTCGTTGAGGATGCCGGTCGCAGCCTCGGTCAGGTCGCTCGGAGTGGTGACGGTGAGTCGGAGCATGGCTCAGTGTGACCTGCCACAGGCGGTGCGTCATCGACCGGATGCCGCGAGCCGCCACCGGGCCCCGTGATGCCACCGCCAACACCCGCGCGGAGCCCTGACGGGCTCCGCCGCGGGGTCCGCTCTGGCCCACGGTGACCCACCGTGACCCAGAGTGAGCCAGAGACCCCTTCGTCGAGGGCCTGGCGGTCTACGGCCTGGCACTCGGGCATGGCGCTCTCCTACATGGTCGACACCGCCGCCACGACGTGGGGCCCGGTCTACCTCGACACCACGCTGGACGCCCGCGTGGCCGCTCTGGCCGTCGTGGTCTTCGCGGCGACGTGCGTCGTTGCGGTGCTGGGTTCACGCTGACCAGTGCGGTGCTGACCGGCGCGGTGGCGCGGAATACCTTCGGATCGGCCTCGCCGTGCCGATGGTGCTCCTGCTCGCGATCATCCCGCTGGCGGCGGTTCATTCTCGGTGTCGGTCGCCGCGGTAATCGTTGAGGGTTCGACCAGGCTCGAGCGGGGCTGGGTCGCAAGCACGATCAGGGCTCAGCTAGGGGGCAGAACCCGCCGCGGTTAGGGTTGGGACGTGCTTGAAGTGCGAGGGCTGCGGAAGTCCTACACCACCGGTCGTCGCCCCACGACCGCCCTCGACGGCGTCGACCTAGCCGTCGAGAAGGGCTCGTTCGGGGCGGTTCTCGGCCCTTCCGGGTCGGGCAAGACAACCCTGCTCCGGTGCATAGCGGGGTTCGAGAGTGCTGACGCGGGCACCATCCGCCTGGCCGGGCGCGACCTCGACTCATCGAGCAGCCCGAGCGTGCCCCCCTACGACCGCGACATCGGCGTGGTGCCCCAGGAGGGCGCGCTGTTCCCGCACCTCAGCGTGGCCCGCAACGTGGCGTTCGGGATCGCCGACCGCCCCCGGGCGCGGCGATGGGAGCGCGTCGAGCAGCTGCTCGCGCTGGTCGGGCTGCAGGGGCTCGGCGACCGTCGCCCCCATCAGCTGTCCGGAGGTCAGCAGCAACGGGTGGCTCTGGCCCGGGCTCTCGCACCCGAGCCACGGCTGATCCTGCTCGACGAGCCCTTCAGCGCCCTCGACGCACAGCTGCGGGTCGAGCTGCGCGAGGAGGTGCGGGGCCTGCTCCGGGCGCTCGGGACGACAGCGCTGCTGGTCACGCACGACCAGGCCGAGGCCATGACGCTCGCCGATCATCTGGTCGTCATGCGCGGAGGCCGGGTGGTGGCCGCCGGCGACCCCCGACAGGTCTACGGCGAACCCGTCGACGCCGAGATGGGCCGGTTCCTGGGTGAGGCGGTCGTGGTGCGCGGCACTCTCGTGAGGTCCGGCGACACCGTTGCGGTGGACTGTGTGCTGGGCCGGCTCGCCGTCGCTGCGGAGACCGGCGCCGATCGGCTGCCCGGACGTACCGACTGTGACGTACTCATTCGACCCGAGCAACTGCGCGTGCGGCGTCTCCACGGGCCGGTCCTCGCGCAGCCTCGGCCGCCAGGCAACACCGATGCCGCGGGCGCTCCGGCGACGACGTCGACAGCCGGCGCGACGGCATCCGTCGTGGCTCAGTCGTTCTACGGTCACGACGCCCTCGTTCGGGTGCGCCTCGACGACGGCACGGTGCTGGCCGGTCGAGTGCCCGGTTCGGTGCGTTTCAGCGTCGGCGACCGGGTGCGGGTGCAGGTCGACACGCCGGTGTGGACGTACGCCGGTTCGGTGCCGACTGCAACGTGAGCCCACTGCGTCGGGGGACGGGCTCGCTGACGAGATCCATCGGTCCTGGACAGATGTGAAGAGGCCAAGTTAGGCGAGGCTTACCTATCGCGTAAGGTGTTGATCAAGACCACCCCACGCTTGAGAGGTACCTCTCCATGACCGCGATTCCTACCACCTCCCTGTTGACCCGGCTCGTCGGTCGGGCGCCTGGACGTCGGCGAACACTGGCCCGCGCGACCGTCGTCGCCGTATCGACGTCGGCCCTGGCCCTCGCCGCCGGATGTGGCTCGGACGCCGGAGCCTCCGTCGGGTCGTCGGGGTCGTCAGACGCGAACGCCGCAGCAACCGCCCTCACGGTCTACACCGACCAGCACGCCGAGCTCGTCGAGGGCCTGACCAAGGCCTACACCGCGACGTCCGGTGTGAGGTTCAACATCCAGAACGATGCGACGGTCGGTCAGATCCAGGCCGAGGGCAACGCCGCCAAGGCCGACGTGTTCCTTTCCGAAGATCCGGGCCCCGCCGCCCAGCTCGGGGCCGCGGGGTTGTTCGCCCCGGTCGCTCCGACCACGCTGAAGCAGGTGCGCCCCGGCCTCAGCTCGGGCAAGGGGCTCTGGGTGGCCTACGCGGCGCGCACTCGCGTGCTCTACTACAACCCGACGAAGATCGCCGAGAGCGCACTGCCCAGGACCCTCGCCGACATCACGGCACCCCAGTACAAGGGCTTGTTCGCCTGGGCGCCATCAGGAGCTTTCGTGGCCACGACGCAGTACCTGCTGAACACGCAGGGCGAAGCGGCCACGACGACCTTCCTCGAGGGTGTGAAGACGAACGGCGTGAACGAGCAGAAGAACGGCAACGTCCGCGACACGGTCGAGGCGGGCAAGCACGCCATGGGCTTGTCGAACCACTACTACTGGTGGGTGCTGGCTGGTCAGAAGGGCGGCCCCGACAAGCTGACCTCGAAGATCTACCACTTCCCTTCGACCGACCCCGGCAACCTGATCCTCTCCTCGGGTGCCGGCGTGTTGAAGTCGAGCCAGAACCAGCCGGCCGCGCAGAAGTTCCTGGCCTGGCTCACAGCCAAGGACGGGGGACAGAAGCTGATCGCGGACGCCCCGGCCGACGTGTCCGAGGCCCAGTACCCGGTGGCGCCCGGAGTGGCCAGCAGCGTCAGCGGTGACCTCAGCGAGATCAAGTCGCCCACCTTCGATATGGACTCCCTCGCCGACTCGCAGCAGGGCGAGAACCTGCTGAAGCAGCTGGGTCTGTCGAAGGGCTGAGGGTGCGCCGCCCCACGAGACCCGGCTTGGTCACCGCGTGGTTGGCGGTGGCGGTGGCCGTGGCCTGCCTGGTGCCGCTGCTCTACCTGTTTCTCAGCGGAACCTCGCTCAGTGACATTCGCGCCCAGTTCGACTACCCCTCGACCTCGGCCGCGGTGGTCCAGACCCTCGTGCTGACGGCGCTCATCGGAGCCGTGACCTCGGTTCTGGGGGTGGGCGCGGCCGTGGTCGTCACCAGGACGACCGTGCCCGCGCCGCGGCTGCTTACGGTGCTCTTCACCGTGCCGTTGGCCGTTCCGGGCTTCGTCAGCGCGTACGCCACCTACTCTGCCGAGCTCGCGTTCGCACCGCAGTCCTCGGTCGTGACGAGCCTGCTCGGTGCCGCCGTCGTGATGTCGCTGACGCTCTACCCCTACGTCTTCCTGCCCTGCCTCATCGCACTGCGGGGCGTCGACCCGGCCCTCGAGGAGGTGGTGAGCGGGCTTCGGCCCGGGCGGTTCAGCGCCTTCCGCACGGTGAGTCTGCCCGCGCTGCGTCCCGCGTTGGCGGCCGGTCTGCTCATCGTCACCCTGCACGTCCTGGCCGAGTACGGCGCCATGGTTCAGCTGGGGCGCAGCACCCTGACGACGAAGATCATGGCCGAGATGCTCGACTACGGCGACTACCAGTCGGCCCGCTCACTGTCGCTGCTACTGGCCGGGCTCTCGGTGCTGGTGCTGCTGTCGACACGCTGGCTCTCGGGCCGCAGCGTCATTGCTGAGGTGGCCAGGGGCGGATCACGACCACCGCGTCGCTCGACCCTCGGCTCGTGGCGCTGGACGGTCCTGCTGGTCTCACTGCTGGTTCCCCTGCTTGCGGTCGGGCCGACCGTAGTCATGACCGTGCGAGGCCTCCTCGCCGCGAAGGGCACCGTGACCCCCTCCTGGTCCGAGGTGGGGGCCGCCCTTTCGACCACCGTGGGCTACGCCCTCGCCGCGGCTCTGGTCGCCACCCTCTGCGCGTTGCCCGTCAGCTGGTGGGTCACCAGACACCCCAAGCCTCTCTCACAGTTGACCGAGCGCGCCGTGTGGCTGGCCCACGCGATACCGAGCGCGATCCTCGCTCTGGCGTTGGTCTTCCTGGCCACTCGACTGGTCCCGTCGCTCTACAAGACCCCGGCCGTACTCGTGGCCGGCTACGTGATCCTGTTCCTGCCCCTGGCAGTGGCCAACCAACGGGTGGGCCTGCAGTCTGCCCGGCGCTCCTACGACGAGGTGGCATCGTCGCTGGGCGCCCGGCCCGCTCGCACCTTCGCGCGAGTGACCCTGCCCCTGGCCGCGCCGGGCTTCGCCGCGGGAGCGATCCTCGTCGCACTCGACGCGAGCAAGGAGCTCACCACGACGCTCATGCTCCTGCCGTTCAACTCCAGCACGCTCTCGAGCAAGCTGTGGGCCACGACGAACGGGGAGTCGCTCGACTTCACCGCAGCCGCCCCCTACGCGGCCCTGCTCGTGCTGCTCGGCATCGTCCCGGTCTACCTGCTCGTGCGCAACACCCTGGCGGCGACAGCATCAGCGGGCTCCGGCGCCAAGACGGGCCAGCTTGACGGGGCAGGTCCGCACGACCCCGCCGGCGCGTCTCTCGACGGCGAACCGCGGCGGCTGGCCTTCACCACCCACCAGTGACCGGCAGCACGCGGTTTTCAGCGATGACCCGGGGCGGGCAGGATGGGAGCATGCCGACGACCCGCACCCCCGAGGACCCTGTCCGTCTCGCCGTCGACACGTATGCCGCTCGGCTGCCCGAGCTCGAGGCAGCGACCGAGCTGTTCGTCCGGCTCGTCACCGACCTGCTCGACGACGCCGGCATCAACTACCTGAGTGTCAGCGGGCGCACCAAGTCGGTGGCCTCCTTCGCTGGCAAGGCCCAACGGCTGGTGGGGGGAGCACCGCTCTACCCCGACCCGCTCTCCGGCATCACCGACCAGATCGGTCTGCGGGTGATCACCTACATCCACGACGACGTGGCGGCTGTCGCCGACGTGCTGAGCGAGGAGCTCGCGGTGCTCGACGACCGCGACATGGGTGAGGAGACCGCTCGGGAAGGCCGGTTCGGCTACGCCAGCCGGCACCTGCTCGTCGCCGTCGACGCGAGCCGCACGGTGCCTGCTCTCTACGAGTCGCTGCGAAGGCGCAGCGCGTCGGTGCAGGTGCGCACCGTGCTGCAGCACGCCTGGGCCGAGTTCGAACACGACATCCGCTACAAGGGCTCCGTGCCCGAGGAGCACGCGCCCGACCTCGACCGCCGCTTCACCCTCGCGGCCGGGCTGCTTGAGCTCGCCGACCGCGAGTTCACGGCCATCCGCGACCGGCTGCAGGCCGCGATGCCGGCCAAACGGCCCGCGCCCGACGAGGACCCCCGCATCAGCGCCCAGGACCTCGCCACGTTCCTGGCCGGCCGGTTCACGGATGCCGGGTGGTCGCGCACCGATCACTACTCCTGGGTGTCGGGGCTGCTGCTCGAGCTCGGCATCACCTCGATCGACGAGCTCGAGAGCGCCATCGCCGACGTCGACAGCGCCGCGGTGAGCGAGCGAATGGGGTACAAATACCCGCCGGGGGCCGTCCGCCGGCTTGACGACGCCCTGCTCGCGGTCTTCGGCGAGCGCTACCTCGCGCTCACCGGCAACCAACACCGGGTGGCCGCGCTGGAGGGGCGGCTCACCAAGCTGCGCTGACCCCGCCCAGCGGCATCCGACCGCCAGTCCGCCCACCCACGAGCCCGCATCACCGAACGCACCACGACAGCCAAAGGAGCACCCCGATGGATCTTGGCCTGACCGGCAAGGTCGCGCTTGTCACCGGCGCGAGCAGGGGGATCGGCCTGGCCTGCGCCAGAGCGCTGGCCGGGGAGGGTGCCGTGGTCGTCGGGGTATCACGGGGCCTCGAGGACCTCGGCCGGGCCCGCGACGAGCTCGCCGGGGACGGCCACGTCATGCACCCGATGGCCGCTGACCTGAGGGATCCGGACGCGGCGGCAGCGATGGTCGCGGGCGTCGAGGCCGAACACGGCCCCATCGCCGTGCTCGTGAACTGCGCGGGTGCGGCCCGCCGACACCCGCCTGCCGAGCTCGATGCGGCGGCCTACCACGACGCCATGGACGCGAAGTACTTCACCTACCTGCACGTGACCCAGCCCGTCATCGCCCTGATGACCGCTCGCGGTGCGGGCGCCGTGGTCAACGTCATCGGGCAGGGTGGGCGCCGCGCCAACCCGATGCACGTGGCTGGGGGCGCGGCCAACTCGGCACTCATGCTCGCGACCGTCGGCCTCGCGAGTGCGTTTGCCGCTCAAGGAGTTCGGGTCAACGCAGTGAGTCCAGGCATGACGCGTACGTCGCGGGTCGAGGCGGGGCTCGAGGCGCAGTCCCGGGCCACCGGGCGCCCGGTGGCCGAGCTTCGGGCCGCGAACATCGCCGCGATCCCGATGGGCCGCCCGGCCGAGCCCAGCGAGATCGCGGATGCCGTGCTGTTCCTCGCGTCGGAGCGGGCCGGTTACATCACCGGTGCGATCGTGCCGATGGACGGCGGGGCCGCCTCGGTCATCTGAACCGGGCCGGTGAACTTTCTCGGCCGAACCGGGCCGGGATGTCGATTCGGCGTCGGCGAGTTCGTCAGGATGTTGTGGCGGGCCACCGCCACTGAGCAGAACCCACTCACAGAGGAGACAACCATGGCCGACACCTACCTGTACCTGATCCGTGAGGGCGACTGGAACTCCGACGCCTACCTTCCCGGGGCCCCCGAGCCAAGCGAGGCCGCGAACGACATGAACGGCGGCTTTCCCGCCCACGGCGTCTTCGCCAAGGCGGTGGCAGCCATGGGGGCCCGCATCATCGGCGGTGAGGCATTGCAGGACTCCAAGTACGGCGGCGTGGTGGCCCCGGGCCAGAACGACCGCAAGGCTGACGACGCGGTGTACACCGATGGCCCCTTCGCTGACACCTCCGAGATCGTCAGCGGTTTCTACCTCGTGGAAGTGGCCGACGCGGAGATGGCGCGCACGATCGCCGCGCTCGTGCCTACGGCCAGCACGGTCGAGTGGCGCAAGGTCTTCCCGATGTCGTGACCCTCATCGGGTAGTCGGCTCAAGGCGGCACAATGGCGCCATGCGGCCGACCCGAAGCGAGTTCGACGACGCCTGGCCGCGCATCGTGCGGGCCCTGGCGTCGTTCACGGGCAGTCTCGATGACGCCGAGGAGTATGCCGCCGAGGCCGTCGCGCGGGCTGCCGCCCACGACGGTCCCATCGACTCGTTCGCCGCCTGGTGCACCTCGGTGGCCAAGCGGGCCTGGATCGACGAGACCCGGCGGCGCGCGGTGGAGCGGCGGCTCGCACCCAATCTCCTTCCGCCCGAGACCGATCCGACAGACACGACTTGGCGTGCCATGGCTTCTCCCAACCTCCCCGACGACGCCTCGGATTCAGCGTTCGCTGACGACCTCGACGACCGGGTGGCCCTGCTGTTCGTGGCCTGCGACGACGCCCTCACGCCCAGCTCGCAGATGGTGCTGGCCCTGCGCGTCGTGTGCGGTCTCACGGTGCCCGAGATTGCCCACCACCTCGGACTGCAGAACGCCGCAACGGCCGCTCGGCTCACCCGGGCCAAGAAGGCCCTGGCCCAGGCACGTGGTGAGTTCCGCGTTCCGAGTCGAGCAGAGGCGAAGACTCGGCTGCCGGTCGTGCTCGCCTGCGTGGCAGGCATGTTCACCGTCGCGCACCGCACCAGCCTCGACCCTGCCACCGCGTTCGACGACACGGGTGCCCAGTCACTGTCGATCGCCGACTCGCTGGTGCGGGCCTTTCCAGACGATCCGGAGGTGCGGGGGCTGCGAGCCGTGATCCGCCTCGGCCTCGCTCGACGGCCGGCTCGAATCGACAGTTCGGGCACCGCGCTGCCCCTCGACGAGGTCGACCGGTCGTTGTGGGACCGCGGGCTGCTCGCCGCCGGCCTGACCGACGCCACCTTCGCGACGCGAGGCAGCGGCCGGTTCGCCATCCAAGCTGCGATCGCCGGGCTGCATTCGAGCCCACGCAGCTTCGATGACACCGACTGGTCACAGGTCGTGTCGCTCTACCACGCCCTGGAAGGGGTGTGGCCGGCCCCGTCGGTACGGGCCGCTCGGCTCGCGGCGACAGCCCACGGCATCCTCGCCGGATCGCTGCCGACGGACGGCGACGCGGGCACCTCACTCGAACGGGTCGAGGACGAGCTGGCTGACCTCGAGGCAGGCTCCGCGACGTACGCGAGCCGCGACGCGAGCCTGACGCTGGCCGACATTGCGTGGCGCACGGGTCGTCGTGAAGCTGCGGGTCGCCGCTACCGAGAGCTCGCCGAGATCATGCCGACTGAGGCCCTGCGACGGTTCTGCCTGCGTCGCGCCTCGCCGTGACCGGGCGCGGTCACTCGCCCGTGACGCCGTCGATGGCCTCACGCAGGAAGTCGGCATGCCCGTTGTGGCGGGCGTACTCCTCGATGAGGTGCAGCAGGATCCAGCGCAGGCTGAACTGCCGGTTCTCCTTCCGGCTCAACCCCACCGACAGCTGGTCGAGACCCCCGGCAGCCAGGGCTTCGTCGATGTTGCGCCGTGACTGCTCGACAGCGGCATCCAGCATCGCCCGAAGCTGTTCCGGGCTGTCGTCGGTGGCGGTGCGAAACTCCCAGTCGGGGTCGGCATCCCAGTCGACTTCAGACCACGGCTCCCCCATCGGCCGGCCGTGCAGCACCTCGCCGAACCAGCTGGTCTCGACGAGCGCCAGGTGCTTCAACAGGCCGGCGAGGGTGAGGCTCGACGGCGCGAGCGGCTGTGCCAGCTGCCCCTGCGTCAGGCCGGCGACCTTCATGCGTAGCGTGTCGCGCTGGTAGTCCAGGTAGGCCAGTAGCGTGTTGGCCTCGTCGGCCGCGAGCGGGGGGTCGATGCGTTCGGTAGTCACGCGGGTCAAACTATCGGCGCGCGGCCACCCTCACCATGAGTTTCTCGAGGACCCACGCAACCTTGCATCGCCGGCGCGCGTCTTAGTATCGAGGCCGCGGGTGCGATTTTCACCGGCAGCGGATGTGGCGGTGCGCGAGAACCGACCCGAGAAGAGGGCGACCATGCAATCGACGGCTCGACACGCTACCCGTGACACGATCTCTGCCGGCCGGGCCGCCACGCTGTCGACGTTCCTCTGCGCCGGAGTCATGGCACTCACGGGTTGCACGGCCAACGCTCCTTCGGCACCGACCGGCCCGGTCGTCACCTCTTCGGCGACAGGCGCATCACCCACCGGGGCCGCTGTGCCCTCCACCGGCGCGGTGTCGGCAGGCAGTGCGCGCTCATCCGCCGTCCCGACGACGCCGACCTCCGCGGCCCAGGCGCCGACGACCTCACCCTCGGCTCAGCCACCCGCGCTGACGCCCGCCAAGGTTGACTGTCAGCGGACCCTGCCCTCCTATCCGGTGTTGCGACCGGGAGACAAGGGGGCTCCCGTTGCAGCCCTGCAGTGCCTCCTGAACGACGCAAAGCTGGGGCCTGTCATCGTCGACGGATCGTACGGGCCACAGACCAGGGCTGCCATTCTCAACGTCGCGCGTGGCACCGAAGGCGCCGTCGACACCTCAGGCCGGGTCGACCGTGTCGTATGGGTGACGATCATCAGCCGCGCCCTGAGCGGGCGCACACTACGGGCCGGATCAAGGGGGGCCGACGTCGTGACGCTGCAACGGGCCCTTCGCTCGCAGGGGTGCACGATTGCGGTCGACGGATCGTTCGGGCCGCAGACGGTTGACGTCGTGAAGCGCTTTCAGAAGGCCATCGGGGCCAAGCCCGACGGGGTCACCCACGCAGACACCATTTTCATGCTTCAAATGGGTGGGTTCACCACGTTCCACTGCCGCTGAGCTGCCTGTCTGGTGTGGGCCGGTTGCCGGTCGGGTGCCAACTGTGCAGCCTCGGGTGCGCTCGGCCCTGACGGTTCGGAGGTGCCGAACGCACAGCGCGCGGTCGAAAGGCTACCGCGCCTCGGTCGAGCGGCCGATTCGATTGTGGAAAGGACGGTTTGGCAAGTCGGCCAGTGTCCGTGGTGGCCTCCAGAGTTTGAGCGATGGACATGACGGATTCGACTTTGAAGGGCTCCGCCAACGGCTGGTCGACCTCAAGTCGGCCCAGCGTGCGACCGGTGGCACCGCGGCCGCCGAATTCTGGTCCACCCCCCGCCCGGATGCCTCTGGGCCCGCCTCGGGTGTCGATGGGCCAGTTCATCAGCACATCAGCTTCTACGCCCGCCTCAAGCCGGTTGCTGACCCCGCTGACCTCGACCAACACGGACTCGCCCTCTGCTCCTCGTTGCTGCGAGGCCCTTGCGCATTGCCCTGTCTGCCCGAGCCCCTCGGTCAGAGCGTGCAACCTTTGACAGGTCGAGTGCGTCTTGACGCACCGGCCAACCGGCCGGACCGCTGAATCAGCGGATGGAGCGGACGAGGTCCGCAAACCAGGGGGGACGACCAGGGTACGCATCAGTCGACACACGAGCCCAGTCTGCGGGAGAGCCATGACCAGAACCGCGGCCGTGCTGCTCGCAAGCAGCGTGACCGCAGGGGGTCTGTTGCTGGCGCGCTTACTACGACCGGGCCACCTTCTCCGCGCTCTACGGCGACGCGGCCGACCAACCTGTGAAACACCAGTACGACCCCGAGGGGCGACTCCCCTCGCTCTACGAGAAGGCGGTGCAGGCTCGATGACGCTCACAGTGGGAAAGGCCTTCGATCGGCTGTTCGGAGCTGACGCACCCTTCCACGTGTTGGCCTAGGACGGTTCGACGGGGGCCGCCCCGACGGCCTCGTCATCCGCCTCCTCACGGAACGCGGCCTCAACTACCTGCTCACCGCCCCCGGAATGCTCGGCGTGGCGCGGGCCTACCTCATGGGCGACCTTCTCATCAACGAGATGAACGAGGGAGATCCCTACGAGGTGCTCTCGCTCTTCTTCAGCGGCTTGGTAGCGAAGCGACCCTCGTTCACGGATGCCGCTGAGCTGGCGGCGTTCGTCGGCCGAGCCGGCGCGCACCTGCCTGAGCTGCCGCAGACCGAGACGCCGGGCACAGCCGCTCGACTCGCTCATGGCCTCCGCCACGGACGCCGGCGCGACGCCGACGCGATCAGCCACCACTACGACGTCTCGAACGCGTTCTACGAGCTGGTGCTCGGCCCGTCGATGACCTACACGTGCGCGTGCTACCCCACCGACACCTTCTCGGTGGAAGACGCCCAGGCGTACGAGTACGACCTCGTGGCCCGCAAGCTCGGCCTCGAGCCCGGAATGCGACTTCTCGACGTTGGCTGCGGCTGGGGTGGCATGGTGCGCCACGCGGTCAGGCACTACGGGGTGACCGCCGTGGGCGTTACGTTGTCACGCGAGCAGGCGAGCTGGGCGCAGGCTCGGATCGAGAGCGAGGGCCTCGCCGGCCGGGCCGAAGTGCGCCAAAGCGACTACCGCGACGTCACCGAGCGCGGCTTCGATGCGATCAGCTCCATCGGTCTCACCGAGCACATCGGCATCAAGAACTACCCCACCTACTTCCGCTTCCTGCACGAGCGCCTGCGTGACGAGGGCCGGCTGCTGAACCACTGCATCACCCGGCCCGACAACCGGCACGGGGGGCTGCCTGCACGAGGGTTCATCAACCGCTACGTCTTTCCCGACGGTGAACTCACCGGATCGGGTGAGATCGTGCGGCTCATGGAGGACGAGGGTCTCGAGGTGCGACACCACGAGAACCTCCGCGAGCACTACGCCCGCACCCTGGCCGGCTGGAACGCCAACCTTTCGAAGAACTGGGACGACGCGGTAGGGCTCGCCGGGCTCGCCACCGCAAGAGTCTGGGGCCTCTATCTCGCCGTTTCACGGGTTGCCATCGAGCGCAACGAGATCCAGTTACATCAAGTGCTGGCCTCGCGCACCAGCCTCGAGGGAGAGGCCGGCTTCGATCTGTGCCCCTTGTTCGAGCCGGCCGTGATCTCGCAGCTCGGCTGAGGCCTGCGGCTCGTGACGACCCCACGAGAACGTCGGCCGCAGAACGGTGCTCAGCGCAGGTGGGCGGCCGGATGCGTGGCGGTCGACCAGCTGACGGGCGGCGGCACGGTCGAGCTGTCGGCGGTGGGGTGAGCCACGAAGAACGCCGTCACGGCCAGCAGCAGGGCGCAGAGAACCAGGGCAGGCGACACCCGCCACCCTCGTGATGTGAGCACGGCCGGCCTCCTCTGCCGTCGACGTGGTCGTCGTCGACGTGGTAGTCAGGCTACGCAGTCCCCCTGAGACGATCCTGCGCCGAGGCTGCGAGCCGGCCGGGCAAGGTTCACCGGCTCACGCTCAGTCCGAGCCGCCGAGGTCGACCTCGTAGGCCTCGTACACGAGGTCGCCACCGGCCTGACGGTGACGAACCAACCGACCCACCAGGGTGGTCAGCTCCTCGCGGAAGGCTGGGAGGTCGGCCGTGGTGCCGCCGTGTTCGAGCACCGCGAGGTAGCCGCCGATCGCGTCGCGGTAGTCGCGGTGTTCGGTGAGTAGGCGGTCGACCGCCCCCGACAGTCTCGGGGCGGTGTGCTTGGCCCGGTCGTAGATTCCGCCCGGGCTCTCGGTCAGGTCGATGTGGGCGGCGAAGTCGTGGGCCAGCTCGGCCAGCGCTGCCCGCACCCGTTCACGCCAGGCGCCCCCACGGGCGATGGGTGACTCGAGCGCCAGGCTGACGGCCGCCACCGACTCGCGCAGCTCGGAGCGGTGCGCTCTCACCCGCTCGAAGTACGCCGCCATCTCGACGGGGGTGTCGACCCGCTGACCGGTCGGGGAGCCCACCGCGGCACGATTGAGGCGGCGTCCGGCGAGTGAGGGTTCAACGTTCATGGCGGCCTCCGTGTAGCCATGGTCCACCCGTTCGGGCCAAGCGTCCAGAGGCGTGCTGTCCCGTGTGCAGCGCGACGGCGTGCCCCCTCGCCACGGCCTACCCGTGTCGTCCCCGCGCCTCAGACCGTCCGCGGGCCGTACATGATCAGGGCGACCCCGGTGAGGCAGACAGCCGCCCCCACGACATCCCAGCGGTCGGGACGGAACCCGTCGACCACCATGCCCCAGAGCAGCGAGCCCGCCACGAACACCCCACCGTAAGCGGCCAGGATCCGGCCGAAGTTGGCGTCAGGCTGCAGGGTCGCGACGAAGCCGTAGAGGCCGAGCGCGATGACGCCGGCGCCGATGAAGGCCCAGCCGCGGTGCTCCCGCACCCCCTGCCAGACCAGCCAGGCCCCGCCGATCTCGGCGACGGCGGCAAGAACGAAGAGCACGATCGAGCGGGCGACGGTCACGCGAGCATCGTCGCAGACCGTCCCCCCCTCCTGACGCCACCGACCCCGGGCGCATGTGTCAGTCGTCGCCCGCAGCCCGGCGCTCCGACGCGCTGCGCAGGATGCAGAACTCGTTTCCCTCCGGGTCGGCCATGACGAACCAGCCCCGTCCGTCTGTCGTGCGGCGGTCGTCGAGGTCGGTCGCTCCCATCGAGAGCGCGTAGTCGTGCTCGTCGTCACGGGTGCGTTCGACCGGCCGGAGGTCGAGATGGATGCGGTTGCGAGCCGTCTTGGCGTCCGGAACCTCGATGAAGAGGATGCGGTGGGAGCCGTCGGCCGAGCAGATCATGCATTCCGCGTGGCCGGCGAGGTTGGGGTCGTCGGGGTCCTGGTGGTAACCGAGCAGGTCGGCCCACCAGGCCGACTGCGTGTAGGCGTTGCGCGCGTTCACGGTCGTGTGCGACAGCTCGAGAGTCATGCCGTCAGTGTCGCGGCCGCCCTGCGCTGAACGCGAGCGTATTGATCCGCGAACGCGCTGAGACCACCAGCGAGGCACGCCGGAGACACGCTGAGTCAGCGCAGCCGCCGGTTCGCGTTGCAGCGCCACGGCCCGAGACGATGACTGCCCCGACGAGCGACCCGATGACACCATTCGGCCGGAACGTGATGCCGTTGCCGGCGAGCATGGATCGTCGACCACCCGTTCCTCCTGCGTCTCCGCGAGCACTCACCCCCGTCGTCAACATGTGTTGACGCGAACCGGCCACTAACACTAGGCTGTCAATGTAAGTTGACAAAAGCGAGCCCGATCGGTCATCGGCCCGGAAGGTGGAGCACATGGAGGTGGGCGACGTGATGAGACTCGCGCAGGCGACCGGCGACGACGACCCCCGAGCCGCCCTGGCGGCGGCTCGGGAGCTGCGTCGCGAGGCTGACCGCACCGAGGCGGCCGTCGTGCGCCGAGCCAGGGTGAGTGGGCTGGCCTGGGCCGACATCGCCGCCCAGCTCGGCGTGAGCAAGCAGGCGGTGCACAAGAAGTACGGATGCCGCTGAGCAAGCCTGCGGCCAAGCCGGTCCCCCCAGCCGGTTCGAGCAGCCATCCCCACCCGGTTCAGTGCCCACCGAAGTCCCGTCGGGTGGCCAAGCCCTTGCCAGAGAGTCGGATTCGGGTGAGGGTGACGGCATGAACGAGACCGACTTTCGCTATCAGGGCCACGCGGGTTCGATCTTCGGAAGGAAGTGGTCCGGCAACCGCGCCGAGTATGTCGTGCTACTGGTGCACGGCTACGGCGAACACTCCGGCCGGTACGGGCACGTGGCAAAGCGTCTGGTCGACGACGGGGCTGTGGTCTACGCGCTGGACCACGTCGGGCACGGACAGAGCGAGGGTGAGCGGGTGCTGATCATCGACTTCGAGCCGGTCGTCGACGACGTTCACCTGCTGGAGGTCCGGGCCCGATCAGAGCATCCGGGCCGGCCCGTGGTGCTGGTCGGGCACTCCATGGGGGGCATGATCGGGGCCCGCTACGCCCAGCGCTGGGGCACCGACCTCGCGTGCACGGTGCTGTCCGGCCCCGTCATCGGCTCGTGGGCCGCGCTCGAGACCCTGCTGGCCCAGGACGAGATCCCTGACGTGCCGATCGACCCGTCGACGCTGAGCCGTGACCCCGCCGTCGGCGAGGCCTACCTGGCCGATCCTCTCGTGTGGCACGGCCCGTTCAAGCGGCCGACCATCCTTGCCATCCAGCACGCAATCACCACGATCACGGCATCCGGAGCGGTCGACACCCCGATTCTGTGGCTGCACGGTGAACACGACCAGCTCGTCCCGATGCGTGAGTCGACGGCGGGCTGGGCGTCGTTGGCCGGGAAAGGCGCATCCGCGAAGAGCTACCCGCAGGCGCGGCACGAGATCTTCAACGAAACCAACCAGCACGACGTTCTCAATGACGTCATCGCGTTCATCCACTCCAACCTGCCGGCCCAGCCAGGCAACTGAGCCAGAGCGCACGGTGGCCCCTTAGCCGTCAGACGCGGCGCAGCACCACCACAGTGTCGAGCGCCTCGCGCGGCCCGTCCTCGGTCTCGACCCGGCGAACCCGGATCTGCGAGCTCTCCACCTCGACGGGCTGTCCGGCGACCGCGGTGGCCACCTCGTCGGGGTCGTAGAGCACGGCGCGGTCGCTTGGCCCCCCGTGACCGTGCTCGAGATTGCGCCCGGCGTGAGCCACGACGAGCACCTGACCGCCCGGTCGAACCGCATCGATGCCAGCCGCGAGCGCGGCGCTCAGCATGGGCGCCGGCAGCTGCAGGTAGGAGAACAAGGCCAGGTCGTAGGCACCCGTCCCACCCGGCAGGGGATGCGTGGCGTCGGCGACCGTGGTCGTGAGGCGGGCAGCTAGGTCTCCGAGACGCTGGTCGCCCAGGGCCCGCGCCCGCTCAACCGCCACGGCAGAGTAGTCGGTCGCCGTCACTGCCCAGCCCCGCTCGACCATCCAGATGGCGTTACGGCCCTCCCCCGCAGCCACGTCGATGGCCGTCCCCGGTGGAAGCGGTCCGACGAGCTCAGCCACGAACTGGTTGGGCTCGGCCGACCACACCAGATCGCGGGCGGCGTACCGCTCGTCCCAGTCGCGTGCGTCCATGTCTCGCGTCCTTTCCTCTGCCGAGAACCCTACGGGCACCAGCCGGGCACAGGTGTAGTGCGAGCCGGCCGCCTCGGACCTCGCACCTTCGGCCCGATCTGCACCACAGGCGCGCAGCCGCGGGTCTGTTTGAACCCGACTGCTCCTGCGCTCTAGCGTCGGTGCCCTACTCAACGAGAAAGGCACCATCATGAGGCTCTCCACTCGCAACCAGCTGCCCGGTACCGTCGTCTCGGTCGTGCTCGGCGAGGCTATGGCCGTGGTCAAGATCAAGCTCGACGGCAGCGAGCAGGTCATCACCTCCTCGATCACCCGTGACGCGGCCGTCGACCTGGGTCTCAAGGCGGGCGCGGCCGTCGTGGCGCTCGTCAAGTCGACAGAGGTCGCCATCGGGGTCGAGTGATCCCGTAGCAGATCTGAGGTGAGGGGTCGGTCCACGTCACGGCCAAAAAGACTGCCGTGGTCCGACCCGCAAGCAGATCAGTCTGCGGATCAATCGGCATGTACTGCTGTCAGGGCGACAGCGGCTGCAGACTGATCCGCCGCGCGATCAGAGGCGGTCGGCCGGCAGGTCGCAGAGCCAGGGCACGAGGCGGGCCAGCACGAGGTCGGGTCGCTCGAGCTGCGGGGTGTGGCCCACGCCCGGCAGGAACTCGGTCTGCCACGACGGGTTTTCAGCTGCCGTGACCCGTGCAGCCGCCACCGGCACGAGTTTGTCGAGCTCGCCGTGGATGAGCAGCACCGGCTGGTCGATGCCCCGGATGTGAGCCGAGTACCGGCCACCCGAACGCAGCACCTTGACGAGGGAGCGGGCGGCGCCGAGGAACGCCTTCTCCGGCCCAGGCTGGGTTCTTCGGTAGGCCGTGAGGGCGATGTCGGCGTCGATGACCTCCGCGTCGGCGCGCGACGGCTCGGCGAAACAGATCGCGACCGTGCTCATCACGCGCTGCCGATCGGTATAGCGCTTCGTGGCGCGGGCCAAGTAGGCCTCGCCGACGACCGGGGTGGCGTAGATCATGAACTCGACGAGCACCTGACGGTCCGGTCGCTGGTTGGGTGTCGGCAAGGCCGGGTCGAGCAGCACCAGGGCGCTCACCAGCTCAGGGTGGTGACCGGCGAGCAGCAGCGAGATCATCCCACCCATCGAGTTGCCCACAAGCACGACCGGCTCGCCGATGACCTCGCGCACGAACCGGCCCAGCAGGTCGGCGTTCGCCCGCACGCTCGTCGACCGGCCGTGGGCCGGCGTCAGCCCGAACCCGGCGAGATCGATGGCCACCACTCGGTGGTTCCGGGCGAGCGCCGAACCGATGCCCACCCAGTTCAGGTGCGAACCGCCCAGCCCGTGCACGAGCACGACCGGTGGCCCACCAGTGCCTTCGTCGGGCCCGCCGAAGTCGACCCAGTGGACCGGTCCGAACAGGCCGGCGAAGCGGCTCGTGCCGCCCCAGGGGGCCGCGAGGTCAGTCGGTGCGGCATCCGTCAATGCGGTCATGGTGGAAAATCTACTCGCGGGTACGGGTGGCGCGTCAGCCGACCCGCGGCACGGCGTTCCGTCGAGCCAGCAGGAAGTCACGCTCGGGCGCGTTGTCGGTCAGACCGATCGCGGCGTCGTAGGCCGCGACGGCCTCAGACGTGGCGCCGAGTCGGCGCAGCAGGTCGGCGCGGGCGACGTGCCAGGCCGCCGCCTCGCGCAGCTGGAGCGCGTCGACCAGCCTCAGCCCGGATGCCGCACCCTCGACCTCGGCGACGGCTACGGCTCGGTTGAGGCGCACCACGGCGGTGGGCGCGAGCACGAGCAGCTGGTCGTAGAGCGCGATGACCTGCCCCCAGTCGGTGTCGGCGAAGCAGTCGGCGTCGGTGTGCACCGCGTTGATGGCAGCCTGTACCTGATACGGGCCAGGAGCGTTGCGGCGCACGGATTCCCGCACCAGCGCGTGTCCCTCTGCGATCAGCTGCCGGTCCCACCGCTCCCGCGGTTGATCGGCGAGGAGCACGAGCCGGCCCGACGCATCGGTTCGTGCTGGCCGCCGCGCGTCCGTGAGCAGCAGGAGCGCGAGCAGCCCAGTCACCTCAGGCTCGTCGGGCATCAGCTCGGCCAGCACCCGCGCGAGCCGGATGGCCTCGGCACACAGGTCGGTTCGCACCAGCCGATCACCGGAGGTCGCCCGGTGGCCCTCGGTGAACACGAGGTAGATCACCGCGAGCACTGTCGCGAGCCGTTCGGGCAGGTCACAGTCGTGCGGCACGCGGTAGGGGATGCCGGCATCCCGGATCTTGTTCTTGGCGCGCACGACGCGCTGCGCCATCGTCGCCTCCGGCACCAGGAAGGCCCGAGCGATCTCAGCCGTGGTGAGCCCGCCGAGCAGGCGCAGGGTGAGCGCCACCTGGGCCGGGCGCCCGAGCGCCGGGTGGCAACAGGTGAAGATGAGACGCAGGCGGTCATCGCGCACCGGGCCCTCCTCTCGTGGGTTCGCTTCATCGTGTTGCGCGAAAAGCAGCTGAGCCTGGCTCTGCCGTTGGGCCCGGGTCGCCTCGCGCCGCAGCCGGTCGATGCCGCGGTTGCGGGCGGTCGTGATGATCCAGCCGGCGGGGCTGGGAGGCAGCCCCTCCGACGGCCAGCGCCCGACGGCCACGACGAAAGCGTCTTGAACGGCATCCTCTGCGAGGTCGATGTCGCCCAGCACCCGGATGAGCACCGACACCGCCCGGCCGTGCTCCTGCCGGAACACGGCCGCGATGGCAGCACTCGTGACGTCTGCTTCAGATGATCCGCTCAACGGTCTCTCATTCGGTCGCTGGCATACCGGGGTCGCCGTCGCCCATGAACGGGCGCACCTCGATCGGCAGGCCGGTGGCCCCCTGGATGCGGCGGGCCCAGCCGATCACCTGGTCGTAGTCGTCCGACTTGACGACCGAGATCCCGCCGAGATGCTCCTTCACCTCGACGAACGGGCCGTCGGTGAGTACCGCATCGCCACTCGACCGGGTGCCCCGGATGGTGGTGGCCGACGACGTGTCGGCGAGCCCGCCGGCGAACACCCATCCCCCGGCCGCCCGGATGTCCGCGTTGACCAGCTCGAGGTCGCCCATCACCTTTGAGAGGTCGAGGTCGTCGGGGGGTGGGCCGTCGGCCGACATCAGGCTGATCAGGTAGGTCTTCATGGTGTTCCCTCTCGGTCAGGGGGCGCCGCGTGGCTGCCCCTCACCCACTACACGAACGGCATCCGCCCCGATCGACAGCAGGGTAGTCGCGATCTTCGGCACTGAGCAGTGCAAGGCTGACCCGATGAGCGATGCCCTGCCTGACGGTTTCCTCGATCGCGCCGATCCGAGCCCCGATCCCGACTTCTACGCCTTCCCGCGCCTGGTGACCCATATCGACGACGCGGCCATCAATGCGGTGGGGCAGCTCTACGACGAGGTGGGGGTGTCGGGCCGGGTGCTCGACCTGATGTCGTCGTGGGTGTCGCACCTGTTCACCTCGCCCGAGTCGCTCACCGTGCTGGGGCTCAACGTCGACGAGCTCGACGCCAACCCGGCGGCATCCAGCACAGTGGTGCACGACCTCAACGCCGACCCCACCCTGCCCTTCTCCGACGGCGCCTTCGACGCCGCCCTGTGCTGCGTGTCGATCGACTACCTCACCCACCCGGTCGAGGTGCTTGCCGAGGTGGGGCGCGTGCTGACGACGGGCGCACCGGTGGTCATCACCTTCTCCAACCGTTGTTTCCCCACCAAGGCCGTGCGGGGCTGGCTGCAGGAGACGGATGCCGGCCGCTGCGCCCTGGTGGTCGACTACCTGCGCCGCGCCGGCGGCTTCACCGAGCCTGAGGTGTCTCGGCGCACCCCGGCGCCGCCCGAGCAGGGCGGCACCTACTGGGGCGACCCCTTGTACGCCGTGGTGGCCCGGCGACGCTGACCGCTGGGTGCGCGAACGGCGGGCCACCCGTGGCTCACGGCAGGTAGTAGGTCGGGTTGGGCAGCTTGACCGAGGTGTTCGAATGGCCCCCGATGAGGTCGCTGAACTGGTCACCGAGGTTCGCGACGATGTCGTAGCGACCGAACTGACGCGACTCGATGTAGGCCCGCGTGGCCGACTTGTACTCGATCGTCGTGCAGTGCGTCGGGTCGGCGCACTTACCGGCCATGTAGGCCGGTACCGGGTCGGTCGAACGCCACTTGGTGAAGTAGAAGTCGCTGGTGAACTGCGGGAAGCCCTGCTCGTTCAGGTTGGCGATCGTCGCGTCCTTCTGCCCGTTGTTGCGACCGGTCAGACCGATGACCTGGCAGCCAGCAGCGTCGACGGCGGCCACCAGCGACGGCATCCCGGGAGTCGCCGGGAAGAGCTTGTTCTGCACCCAGTAGTCCTGGCGCACGGGGTCGAAGACGAACTTCATGTCGTGCACCTCCATGTCGTAGGTCCATAGGGTCGTGTCGTCGCCGTCGAGCACCACGGCCGGCTTCTTGCCCTGCCGCACGGCCTGCCGGCACGCCGAGACCACGCGGGGGGTCTGCTTGGCCTCGAGGGTCGCCAGCTCGGAGATGTACGGAGACGACACCTTGTTCGCGGTACCGGTGCCGGGGTCGCCGTAGTAGGCGTAGATCGTCTTCTTCACGGAGTCGATGTTGGGGATGGCCTCACCGGTGCTCTGCAGACCGCTCGATCCGTCGGGCGCCATCACGAAGTGGGTGCGCGGCGCCAGCCACGGCTGGCTCGTGCCGGGCAGGTTCGGCGACGGGAGGTAGTAGGTCGGGTTGGGCAGCTTGACGTCGTGGTCGGCGTAGCCGCCCATCAGGTCTGACCACTGGTCACCGAGGTTGAGGGTGATGTCGTAGCCGAGGTCCTTCTCGATGTGGCGGCGGGTGCCGGCCTTGTACTCCACGGTGGTGCAGGCGGTCATGTTGACGCACTTGCCCGCCATGTAGGCAGGGATCGGGTCGGTGGAACGCCACTTGGTGAAGTAGTTCTCCGCCGTGAAGCCGCGGTAGCCCACCTTGTCCAGGTTGGCAACGGTGGCCTCCTTCTGGCCGGTGTTGCGGCCGGTGAGCCCGAAGATGGTGAAGCCCATGGCCCTGGCCTCGTTGACGAGCCTGACCATGCCCGGGGTGGCCGGGAAGAGCTTGTTCTGCACCCAGTAGTCCTGGCGCACGGGGTCGAAGACGAACTTCATGTCGTTGACCTCCATGTCGTAGGTCCACAGGGTCGTGTCGTCGGCGTCGAGCACGATTGCCGGCTTCTTGCCCTCCTTAACCGACTGCCGATAGCGCCACTTCAGGGTGGCCCGCACCCGCTTCGTCTGGTTGTCGAGCTCGCTGATGTAGGGCGAGGCGGTCTTGTTCGAGATGCCGGTGCCGGGGTCGCCGTAGTAGGCGTAGATCGTCTTCTTGACCGAGTCGATGTTCGGGATGCCGGCCCCACCCTCGGTGAGCCCGCTCGACCCGTCGGGCGCCATGGTGAAATGCGTGCGCGGCGCAAGCTGCTGGGCACTGGTCGAGCCACGGGAGCTCGACGTGGTGGTGCCGGGGTCGGTACGGGCGAGCGCAGGAGCCGCGGCCCCCAGCACGAGCGAGCCGACGGCACCGGCGACGATGACGGCCATGCGGGGGGTGCGCCTCATGCGGGGGTCTCCTCAAGGTGGCGTGTCGCCGACGACGGTGTCGACGACACTCGAACCTAGACCCAGGAGCACGGTCGCGGGAAGGCCCACCTCACAGAGCCCCTTTGCTCCTCAACGGAATTCAGCGAGCTGTCAGCCTGCTCCCAGACAGTCGCAACCAGCACGAGCGCCACTGCCGGTCACGACAGGTGGTGGCTCTCGGCCAGCGCGTACACGGGGGTGTCGATGCCCTCGAGCCGGGCCTTCAGCTGCAGGGCGAGGTAGCGCGAGTAGTGCCGTGACTGGTGCAGGTTGCCACCGTGGAACCACAGGTGCGGTTGCTGCGTGGGCTTCCACATGTTGCGTAGCTCGCCCTCCCACGGCCCGGGGTCCTTGGCCGTGTCAGAGCCCAGTCCCCAGCACTTGCCGACCCGGTCTGCCACCTCCTGGCTGATCAGCTGCGCGGCCCAGCCATTCATCGACCCGTAGCCGGTGGCGTAGACCACGGCGTCAGCTTCGATCTCGGTGCCGTCGGTCAGCACCACGGCGTGCTCGCTCAGGTGGTCGACCTGGCCTCGAGCGAGACGGATGGAGCCGTTCGCCACCAGCTCGGAGGCGCCGATGTCGATGTAGTAGCCCGACCCCCGGCGCAGGTACTTCAGGAACAGCCCGGAGTCGTCGTCGCCGAAGTCGACGTCGAAACCGGCCCGCTCCAGAGCGGCGTAGAAGTCCTTGTCCTGCTCGCGGATCGCGTCGAACGCGACCCGCTGCACGTCGGGCAGCACCTTGTAGGGGATCGACGCGAAGATCAGGTCGGCCAGGTCGTGGTCGACACCGGCCGCGATGGCCTCTTCAGAGTAGAGCGGGCCGAGCACGGTCTTCATGAGCGAGTCGGAGCGCACGATGTGGGTGCTCGAGCGCTGCAGCATGATCGGCTCGGCGCCGTTCTGCCACAGGTCGGCACAGATGTCGTGGGCCGAGTTGTTCGACCCGATCACGACGACCCGCGTGCCCGCGTACCTCGCCCCGCCGGGGTGCTGGCTGCTGTGGTGCTGGTCGCCGCGGAAGACATCCTGCCCCGGCAGGGTCGGCACGCTGGGGATGCCGCTCATCCCCGTCGCGAGCACGAGGTGCGTCGGCTTCAGCACCACCTCCTGGCCCTCCCGGGTGACGTGCACGGTCCACGTCTGCGTGCTCTCGTCGTAGCTCGCCGAGGTCGCCTCGGTGCTGCTCCAGTAGTCGAGCTCCATGATCTTGGTGTAGCTCTCGAGCCAGTCGCCCATCTTGTCCTTGGGCGTGAACACGGGCCAGTGGTCGGGGAAGGGCAGGTAGGGCAGGTGGTCGTACCAGACCGGGTCGTGCAGGCAGAGCGAGTGGTAGCGACTGCGCCACTGGTCGCCGGGCCGCGGGTACTTGTCGATCACGAGGTTGGGCACCCCGAGCCGCGTCAGTCGAGCCGCGAGACCGATGCCGCCCTGGCCGCCGCCGACGACCAGCACGTACGGCTGGGTCTCGGTGCCGAACGACTCGACCTCTGACTGACGCCGGTCGAGCCAGTTCTCCACCGCCATGTCGACGCCGTGGTCGGCGCCCCGCGCCCGCCGCGAACCCGACGGCTCGGGGAACCTGCGCAGGCTTTGGGCGCTGGTGAGCAGGGTCCAGGCCTGCCCGTCGCGCAGGCGGGCCAGGCCCTTGCCGATGAAGTTCTCGTTCTCGAAGGTGAACCACGCCTCGACGATGCCGTCGGCCTCACTCTCCGAGGTGACCACAAGCTTCCGGGGCCAAGCCTGCTGGCCCACGCTGCCGAGCAGGTCCGAGATCTGCTCGCGTCCTTCGGCGGTGTGCAGGTTCCAGGTGAGAGCGGTGAGGTCACGCCAGTAGCACTCGTCGCCGAAGAGGTTCGCGACCCGGTCGACGTCACCACTGGCGAGCGCCTCTTCGAAGGTGGTGAACCAGGCCTGCGCCCCCTCGGTCGGATCAACGGTCAGCACCGAGCCAGCGGCCTCGGTCGGTTCAGTGTCACTCATCGTCACTCCTTCGTCGCAGGACGGTCCCGTGACCCGACCCTAGGGGCCCAACCGCGTCGGCGGCAGAGTTGCAGACCGTTGCAGACCCGTGCCGGCCGTCGTCGCTGCCGTTCGTCGGCGGCGGACCTTCAGTCGCGCACCGTGGTGGGCACCGTCAGGCGGTAGGGCCGACGCTCGAGCAGACCCCCCAGGTTGCGCCGCAGCCTCGACATCTGGGCGCGCACCGTCACCGCCGTCACCGCCGTGGTCGCCCCGGCAACGGCGCAAATGAGGGCCTGGGCATCGAGACCGAGCGGGTAGCGCGCGAGCAGCTCAACCAGGTCGGCGTGCCGTTCGGTCAGGGCGATCTCGATCGTCGTGCCCGCCGACGTCACCAACAGCCGGACGGTCGGACGCCTTGCCATCTCGAGGCTGGCCACCGACGCGTCCTCGCGCAGCAGCCAGCCGCCCGACACGGGCTCGGCCGTGACGTGACCGATCTCGGGAACCCACAACGACCCGGCGGGCAGGCTGCCGGGCACCCACACGCGTTCGCCGATGCCGCAGCCCTCGGCCCGGGCGACCCACCCGTGGTCGTCCACGACGACGAACCGGCCGTGGGCAGCAGACGACTCAGTGGCGGCGCCAGCCGCCGCCGCTCGCGGGCGGGCTCTCCGGCGAGACGGCGCACCGCCCCGTAAAGGAAGTTCGCCCACACCAGGGCAACGATCGTCGCTGTCAGCAGAAGCGCTGCACCTCCGACACCGGACTGCAGACGGCGACGCAGCGGGGCCAGCGGGCCCGGTTCGGCCCGGCGCCTGGTCAGGGCCAGTGGTGAGATCATCAGGCGCGGAGTGAGCCGGGCGTGCGGTTGCCCCGGGCGAGACGAGCTGCGGTAGGTACGACACTCAGCACCGAGATGACCAGCACGGCCAGGCTCAGCAATCCGTAGGTTCGCAGGTCCATCGAGACGGTCAGCCCGCCGAGCAGTCCGTGGCCGATGCCGATGACGGCGGGAAACGCCGCGAGAGTACCGATCGCCCAGGCGGCCGCCCCGATGACCAGTGACTCGACCGTGGCCATCATGACGATCTGGCGCCGCGTCGCACCGACGAGCTGGAGCAGGGCCAGCTCGCCCCGACGTCCGGCGGTGCTCATCACGAGGCTGGTGGTCGCAGCCAGGCCGATGAACAAGAGCAGCACCAGCAGCAACGTCGTCGACAGGCTCTGCGTCTTCACGCTTGAGGCGAGTGCCGTCGCGACGTAGGTGTCGGTGTCTACGGCTGTCAGCCCGAGTGCGCTCACCCGCTGCAAAATGGCGGCGGTCGTCGCGGGGGCGGCGGTGACCAGGACGATGTCGATGACACTTCCGGGGTCCTGGGCCCGCAGCGTGCGCTGCCCGAAGAGGTAGTCGCCGAAGCCGAGGCCGCGGTCGTAGATCGCGACCACTTCTGCCGCGCGCTCGTGACCGTCGCCGTACCGGACTCTCACTCGGTCACCCAGGCCCTGGCCGTTGGAGAAGGCCACATCGCGGCTGATGGCGACGGTGTCGGCTCGCCCGAGCGCCGCCAACGTACCCTGCTCGACACCGGGGTCGAGCGACGCAGACGCCGGCCGGCCCTGGGCCACACCGCGCACCGTTGCCGACTCCCAGGCCAGACCGTCCGGCCCCTCCGAGTCGGTCTGCACCTGCAGCGCCGCCGAGGACAGGGAGCTGACCGATCGAACCCCGATCGTGCCCCGGATGGCCGCGACCTGTGCCGTGGTCAGCCCCTTGGAGTTCGCGACCACGAGGTCTGCGTGCAGCCCGGCGGTGAGCTGCTGTGCCGTGGCCGCCGCCACCGTCGAGTCGGTGCTGGTCTGCACCGAACCCAGGGCCAGGGCCACAGCGAGCGGGACGATGGCGGTGCTCAGCCGGTGGGAGAACCCGCGGGAGTTCGCCAGCGCGAGACGCACCGGTGCGCGCCCCCCGGAGGTCGGCGCCGCAGCGCCGTCCCGCAGCAGCCAACCGATGAGCTGCGGGCCGCTCAGGGCCGCGGCCGAAACCAGCAGCAGGGCCGACGCTCCCGCCGAGGCCGCCCCGATGGTGCCAGGAATGAGGAGGGGACTGAAGGCCGCACCGAGGCCGAGCAGCGCACACACCGACGCGGCGGCTCGCCGCGCCCGGCTGAGCCCCGTCGCCTCGACCACACTCTCCTCAACCGCTGTCGACGGTGAGGCGCTCACCGTGGACCGGACGGCCACCAGGGCGGCCAGCAGCGACGTCGGCAACAACAGTGCGATGGCGGCGAGGACGGGAAGGACTGAGTAGTCAAGGGCGAAGCCAGGGGCCACGACACCGGCATCGACCAACGTCGGCGTGAGGAACCGCACGCCCACCATTCCCATCAGGGCCCCTACCGGAGCGGCCACGGCGGCGACGAGCACGACCTGGCCGGAGACGAGGCGGCGGATCTGGGGCCGAGTGGCCCCGATGGTCTGCAGCAGGGCATAGGTGCGGCGGTGACGCCTGATGGCCAACGAGAAGGTCGAGGCCACCACCAGCACGACGACCATGAGAGCGGTCCCCGAGAAGGACGCGGCCAGCAGCAGGAGCAGGCTGGGGTCACCGGGAGCACCGGGTCGGCCACCTCCGGCGCGCAGACCGGTCTCGATCACGACGCCGGCCGCTGAGAGCAGACCCCCCGCGAGCAGCAGCACGAGGAAGCTCCCGGCGAGCCCCCCGAGATCAGAGCGGGCCGATGACACCGACATCTTCCACACGCCGCTCACCCCGACAACGTCATCGTGCGGGCGGCGATCTGCTCGTGCGTCGCGGCGGCCAGGTCATCGACGATGCGACCGTCGGAGAGGAAGACGACCCGGTCGGCGGCGGCGGCCACCTGCGGATCGTGGGTGACGAGCACGACGGTGCGGCCAAGCTGCCGGGCGGTGACCCGCAGCGTCTCGAGCACCTGCGCCCCGGTGCGGGAGTCGAGCGCACCGGTGGGTTCGTCGGCGAAGACCACCGTCGGCCTGGTGACAAGGGCCCTGGCGATGGCAACTCGCTGGGCCTGACCACCCGACAGCTCGCCGGGCCGTCGCTGCTCGAAGCCACCGAGCCCTACGGCGTCGAGCAGCTCGGCCTGCCACGCCGGATCGGTGGGGCGCCCGCTCAGCATCACCGGTAGGGCCACGTTGTCGGCGACGCTCAGGTGCGGCACTAGGTTGTAGGCCTGGAAGACGAAGCCGACGTGCTCACGTCGAAAACGGGTCAGCTCGTCGGGCGACAGGGTCGTGATGTCGTGGGACCCGACGGCGACCCGCCCGCTGGTCGGTGTCGCGAGGCCCGCGGCGCAGTTGAGCAGTGTCGACTTGCCCGAGCCGGAGGGCCCCATCACCGCGGTGAACGAACCGGTGGGGAGGGTCAGCGTGACTCCGTCGAGCGCGGTCACCCGGCCCGATCCTGACCCGTACTGCTTGAACACCGAGTCCAGTCGCACCGCGAGCTCCGAGCCCGCTGTCGCTGGGATCTGCGCGACGTGAGGTGCCCCCGTAGACTCACGGGAGCGTGCTGAGCTGCGTTCAAACCCCTGCTGGGCTGCTGCTCGTGACGGTGGTCGGCGGTCGGGGGATGGTCGGTTGGCCGAGGTCATGTTCGAATGGTGTAACGACGTCCTGACCGGCAAAAGAGGGGCAATCATCGTGGGACCCGCGACACCCCCCAAACGGCCGGCCACCGAGACCACCGAGACGACCGACAACATGGCGGACGGAGGCTCGAACTCGGCCGTGAGTACCTTCCACGACACGCGTGCCGCACGGGCGATCCGTCGGATCGAGCTCGGTGACTTCCTGCGCACCCGTCGAGCAGCCATCACCCCCACCGACGTCGGGCTGACCGTGACGGGGCACCGAAAAACCCCAGGTCTGCGACGCGAGGAGGTCGCGCAGCTCGCCGGGGTCGGCCTGTCGTGGTATACGTGGTTGGAGCAGGCCCGCGACATCACACCGTCCGTTCAGGTGCTCGAGTCGATCGGGCGGGCGCTCCGGCTCGATCAGACCCAGACCGACCACGTGTTCCACCTCGCCGGCTTGGACATCCCCTCCTCGGCGTTGGCAGGGTCGGCCGATGAACTGGACTTCGACGAGATCGTGCGATCGCTGCTCCCGCACGCCGCCTACGTGCTCAACCCCCGCTTCGACGTCGTGGCCTTCAACGTGAACGCGGAGCTCATCCTCGGCGGGCTGGCGCAGCGCGAGCCCGGGAAGCGCAATCTGCTTCGCTGGCTCTTCGACGACGAGGGCCCGTATCAAGGACTCGACGAGTCCATCGCATCGGTCGCGTACGCGAACCTTCGTGACTTCCGAGTCGAGTACGCACGGCACGTCGGCGACCCCTGGTACGAGCGGCTCGTCGCCGAGCTGAGCGCACAGAGCGCCCAGTTCCGCACCTGGTGGGACGAGCACGCCGTCAGGGTCATCGTGCCGACTCACCATCGGATCCCCCACCGACAGTACGGCTCGCTGCAGATCCTCTTCATCGAGACCCGCCCCGTTCACCAACCGGAGTATCGGGTGCGAATCCTGACGGCGGGTGACGAGAGAACGAGATCGATCTTCGCCCAGCATCACAACCCGCACGGGTAATGCTGGGTGGGCACGACTGACGCGCCTGAACTGAGGCGAGACGACCACGCAGGTAGTGCTGGCGCCACCCGGGTTGACCCTTCTGCGGAATCGATCGGGCCGGGCGTGACTGGTGTGCTTGACACCACGGATCCAGCGGCGCCCGCCGCGACGGACCGGCGTCGGCGTCGCGTCGACCATCACCTCAGGAGAAGCCATGAGCATCCTCACACCACCGCCCGGAGCAGGCGTTTCGGGAGTTGATCCGCAGGCGGCCGCTCGTCGCCTTCTTCTCGCTGGCCATGGGTTTGAGCTGGCTGCTGTGGCTGCCGTACGTGCTGTCCAACAGCGGGCTCGGGGTGCTCGACTTCGACTACCCGAAGGTCCTGGGGCTGACGCAGCTCGTGGGCGTGATGCCCGGCGCCTACGCCGGACCGCTGAGTGCCGCGTTCCTCGTCACCGCCATCGCCGAGGGGCGCCCCGGGCTGCGGGCGTGGCGCCGGCGCCTGACGCACTGGCGGGTCGGCTGGCGCTGGTATCTCGCCGTGCTGGTCGGCGTTCCCGCGGCGCTGCTGGTCTCCGCCCTCGTCGTGCCCGGCGCGTGGGCCGGTATCGCCGTTCCCAGCGTCATGGCGCTCGCGGTCTACCTGCCGTTGCTCGCGGTCCAGATGGTGACCACGGCGGCCGCCGAGGAGCCGGGCTGGCGCGACTACGCCCTGCCCCGCCTGCAGCGCCGGTACGGCCCGGTGCAGGGCACGGTGGTCCTCGGCGTCATGTGGGGCGTATCGCACCTCCTGCTCTTCCTCACCAAGTGGGGTGGCGGACCGGGCGTCGCCTGGTGGCACCCGGTGGTCTTCGTGGCCACGTGCGTGCCGCTGAGCCTGGTCATGACCTGGCTGTTCAACCGCACCAGCCGCGGGCTGCCGCTCATCATGGTCTTCCACGCCAGCATCAACAACACGATGTCGGTCGTGTGGACCTCGGTCTTCCCCGGGGTCCACCCGGAGTACGGCCCCACGCTTGCGACCTCGGTGGCCGCCAGCGTGGGAGCCGCCGCCGTGCTGCTCGCCACGCGAGGTCGTCTCGGAATGAGCGTCGCCGAGGTCGACGAGATCCCAGCTGAGCGCGCCTCGACCGCCGAACACCGCTCGAAAGTGCCGGCCCTGGTCTAGTGAGATAACGACGTACCGACGCACTGAATTACAGCACCACGGCGCAGCACCGCGCCCTCGGTGACGAACAGCTGCTGCGCAATGGTGATGTTGCCCAGACCCTCGGCCATGAGCTCGAGCACGTCGTGCTCACGCGGGCTGATGCGCTCCAGACCGCTGTCAGGCCGGGCGCGGGTGAGCAGCTGGCCCACCACCTCGGGGTCAATCGCTGTTCCGCCGCCGGCCACCCGGTGCAGGGCATTGAGGAACTGTTCCCGAGCGACCCGCTCCTTGAGCAGTTACCCCAGCCCGGCGGTCCCCGACGCGAGCAGCTCGGTGGCGAAGGTCTGCTCGACGTAGGCCGAGAGCACCACCACGGCCAGACCCGGCTGGCGTTGACGGGCCTGCACGGCGGCGCGGATCCCCTCGTCGGTGTGGGTGGGGGGCATGCGCACGTCGATCACCGCCACGTCGGGGGCGTGCTCCTGCACGGCATCCAACAGCTCCTCCCCGGTGGCCGCGGTGGCGACGACCTCGAGACCCTCGGCCTTCAACAACGGGGCGAGGTCCTCTCTCAGCAGGGCGTCGTCCTCGGCTATCACGATCCGCACGTCAGCTCCACGTCCACGATGGTGGGCCCGCCGGGCGGGCTGGTCAGAGTCATGGTGCCGTCCACGGCCCGCACCCGGCGACGGATGCCGGCCAGCCCCGAGCCGGCGTCCTCGCGGGCCCCGCCGCAGCCGTCGTCGCGCACTCGCACCCTCAGCCGGTCCCCGCGACGGCGCACCGAGACCTCCACTCGTGCTGCACCGCTGTGGCGCGCGGTGTTGGTCAGGGCCTCGGCGACCACGAAGTAGGCGGTCGCCTCCACCGATTCGGCTCAGCGTCCTGGCACGTCGACCTCGACGTTGCAGGGCACGGCACTGTCGGCGGCCAGCCTGGTCAGGGCGCCGGTGAGACCACGGTCGGTCAGCACGGGGGCAGTACCGAGCGCACCACTTCGCGCAGCTCGACCAGCGCCAGCTCGGCGGCGCTCTGGGCGCGCTCCAACAGCTCGTCGGCGAAGGCGGGGTCGCGGGCCAGCCCTCGGCGGGCGGCGCCGATGAGTACAGTGACGGCGACGAGACGGTTCTGGCTGCCGTCGTGCAGGGAGCGCTCGATACGCCTCAGCTCGACGGCGTGGGCGTCCAGCGCCGCGGCGCGGGTGGCGGTCAGCTCGGGCACCAGCCGCCACCACGCCGGGGCGGTCGTGTACTGCACGGCGTAGCCGGCCAGCTGAAGACCGACGATGCGTAGGAACGTCCCCAGCGTGGCGTAAGGCACTAGCCAGACCACCTCACGGAGTAGGGCGGCGTCGGCCAGCGCGGCGCGCAGGCCCCGCGGCAGCTCGCCCGGCCCCACCAGCTCGTGGCCGACCCACACCAACCGGGTCCGCTCCAGATCGGCCAGCGAACGCACCCCGCGCAGCACGCGGGGCAGAAGCCAGAACCCCACCCCGACTGCCCACAGCACCGTGAAGACCACCAATGCGACGATGAGAAGACCGGCGACCGGGGCGGTGCCCAGACCCGTCGCGAGGTGGACGAGGGCCAGCAGCCCGGCGCGTACGCGCCGCATGGTGAACCTTCCGACGCTACTGAGGGTCGGACCACGACGGGGCGCACGATCTGGCTCGGTCGCAACCCGGTCGCGTGCCGGCTGCTCAGTCGTCACGATGGCCTCCGTCGCCCTGCCTCTGTCGGTTGCTGCGGACTTGGCGAGGCGCGGTCGAGCCTGGCCAACATGGGGGTGCCTGCAGCGGTCCTCGTTGTCATGGGTCAGTGCCGTCAGGGGGTCTCGGCGGCCTGTCGGGTCTCGATGTGTGCCATCGGGTTGGCCTGCCGCGCGAGGGCCTCAGAGGCGCGGGACCAAGATGGGTCGTCGGGGTGCAGCGCCGTGGTCAGGTAGGCCCACACCAGCGCGCACAGGGTCGCGACCCGCTCCGGGTTCTCGTCGGTGGTCTCGTCGGCATCGTAGCCAGAGACGCCGCCGAGCATGTGTTCGGCGCCGAGCATGGTGAGCAGGGTCTTGTTGGTACCCGGGCTGCGGTAGTAAGGGTCGGTGCGCCAGCCTTCTTGGTCGGTGAAGAAGGGGTTGTGGTCGTGGTCGCCGACGACGACCAGCGCCTGCCCCGTCATGCCCGAGAAGTCGGTGCTGGTCAGGTCGGTGAACCGATCGGCCGCTGGGCCGGTGAGGCCGTCACCGGCGCCTGGGCCGGCCATGATCACACCCGCGATGACTCGATTGTCACGCAGGTCGACTGCCGTGGTGTCGTGGGGGTCAGGGACCGTCATGCCGCACAGAGCCGCGACGGTGTGACCTCCCAAGGAGTGCCCGACGGCGGCGATCCTCGTCCAGTCGACTCGACCCGTGAGGCCCGGCACCGTCGCCTCGATCTCGTCGAGGTGATCGAGGACGATACTCATGTCTTCGACGCGCGACCGCCAGAACAGGGGCGCTCCTTCGGCGTCGGTGTCGCGTAGGCCCAGTCCGGGGAAGTCCAGATGGGTGGGCTGCAGCACGACGAACCCGTGGGCGGCCCAGAAGTCGACCAGGGGTCCGTACCCGTGGAGAGATGACAGGAAGTTCGAAGCGCCGTGCCCGTGAGAGAACAGAATCACCGGGAGTCTCTCTCCCGCGACCGGTGCGGAGACCTTGATGGTCAATGTTGCGGGCCGCCCTGCAACCGTGAGTGACACGGGGCTGAAGGTCACTACGGGTTGGGCGGCGCCCACGGGCAGTCCGGCGGCGTCGGTGAACGGTTGGCTCATGTAAAGTTCCTTCGATCGGTTCATCGGGGGTCGTTACCGTGATATCGACAGGTTGAACGTCGGTGTCTTGAGGGCCATCACGGTGGCGAAGAACAACGGCGCAGCGTGCTCGGTGGCCAGCGCCGTCTCGATGCCGCCGAGGTCGAGAATGCTGTGCTCGGGCCACCCCAGGTCTTTGAGCAGGGCGTGGACGAACGACTTGGCCCGGGCGTCGTCGCCGCTCACGAAGACCGTCGCCTGGCTCACGGAGCTCATGGGGTCGACCATGATCGTGAAGTTCATCGTGTTGAGGGTCTTCACGACCCGGGCCTTGGGGAAGCGTGCCTGTACCCGTTGACCGACGCTGTCACCGGGGTAGGCCATCGCCATCTCCGGCGTGAAAGCGGCCGAGGGGTCCAGCACGATCTTGTCGCCCAGCACGTCGTCTCCGATGGCCTCGAGCATCGTGACCACCTCAGTGCCAGGAACGGCGGTGATGACGACGTCGGCAGAGTCGAGGGCCTTTCGAAGAGAGAAGGTCTGGGCCGCGTCGGATGGTTCGCGCGAGCCGTACACGACGTCGTGTCCGGTGGAGGTTAGCTTCGTTCCCAGCGCGGTTCCCACTTTGCCGGTGCCAAGGACTGCAATCTTCATGGGGTGCTCCTGCTGCTTTCGGTGGATGTCGGTGGGGGCGACGTCGCGTGGTCGCTGTCGGTTTGTTGGTCGACCGCGGTCACCAGGGCACAGTGCCGTCGTCGTCGGTGAGGGTGCCCGCGGGCCCGTCGGCCGCGATGGTGGCCATTCGGACGGCAGACGCGGCGCCCTGGGACGGGGTGCGCACGCCGCGGTGGCCGTTCAGGTCGGTGGCGACGAAGCCGGGACTGATCGCGTTGACCAGGATGCGGTCGGCAGCGAGATCGCGTGCGTACTGGATCGTCATCGCGGTGAGTGCGGTCTTGGACGGCACGTATCCGAGCGCGATCGGGTGCTGGTCGAACAGTTCCGGATTCGACATTAGGGCAAGGGAACCCGCATTGCTCGAGACGTTCACGATGCGCGGTGTCGACGACTTCCGTAACAACGGCAGGAAGGCGCTGGTCACGCTGATCACCCCGAACACGTTCGTCTCGAAGATGAAGCGGACGTGGTCAACGTCGGCTGAACCGGGGAGTTGACCGGCGAAGTCTGCACCGGGGCGGCCACTGATGCCGGCGTTGTTGATCAGGGCGTCGAGGTGCCCGAACCGTTCGGCCACCACGTCTGCTGCCGCGGCGACAGAGGCCGGGTCGGTGACATCGATGACGAGGGGCAGGGCGTCGCCGCCGGCGCGGCGTAGTTCCGCGGCGGCGTTCTCCGCCTTGTCCTTGCTGCGGGCGCCGACGAAGACGGTGTGGCCGAGTTCGGTGAGCTGGCGGGCGATCTCGAGTCCGATGCCTTTGTTGGCTCCGGTGACGAGGGCGACCAGGTGAGCGGGGGGGTTCTGGGTGGTGGCCATGAGGGTCCTTTCGGGTGACGATCGACGACGAGGTCGTCAGTGGTGGGATATTGAGGTGAGCGCGACGAGCTGGGTGAGATCGGTGGCGGTGGACGTGCTGTGCGACTGCAGTGCGGTGAAGAAGGTGTGAACGGCTGAGGTGGCGAGGTGGGTTCGGAAGGCGTCCGTGTCGGTGTAGACCTCGACGAGGTGGAAGCGTCCAGGTTGTTCGTACGACTCGTAGGCGTCGAAGGTGATACATCCAGGTTCGCGTCTGACGGCCGCGCTGAGCTGAATCACGGCCGCACGGAGCTCGCCCTCATGGCCGGCAATGGATCTCAGGTCGGCGATCATGGGCCTCTGACCGTCCGGCCGTTCGGCGTCGATCTCGGGCCGGAAACGTCGAGTGGTGTCGTCGGCTTCGATCGTCACGGGTACGTCAGGGAGCACGACGCGTACGACCGTGTCGGGGGCCAGTCGGGCAACTGCCTCCGCGAAGTGCAGTGGTTCTGAGTCGGTGTCGGTGATCATGCGGTCTCCCAGCCGCCCGCTGGTGAACGCGTAGTGGTGGGGGATGGCGACGTCGGGGCGCAGCACGGCGACGAGCTCGGCGGCCTCGGTGGCGTTCATGACCATCTGTCGGCCGTTCATCGGGCGCACGCACAGGCCGTTGGTCGGCAGCAGAGCGAGATCGAAGTGGCCGAAACGTTCTGGGAGCCGGTCGAGCTCAGGGATGTAGAGCGTGTCTCCGCCGAAGAAGACCGTGCGACCCTCGCCTTCGATGACGTAGGTGACTTCGTGGACGCCGTGTTCGGCGGGGGTCGCGGTGATCGTCACCGGCCCGATCGTGGTGGCGTCCCATGCCTCGAGGAGGCGCACGTCGGTGAACCCGGCCGCGCGGGCTCGTTCGACCACGGTGCCGGGTACGATGATCGGCACGTCGAGGTCGCGGTAGGTGGCGAGCGCGGCGAGGTCGCAGTGGTCGTAGTGCTCGTGGGTGATGAGAACACCGTCGAGGTCCGGAAGCGCGTCGATCGTGGTGCGCACGGGTTCGCCCGGGTCGTAGGTCGGGGTGAAGGTGAACCACGGGTCCGTCAGCAGTCGCAGGCCACCAATCTGCAACAGGTGGCAGCTGTGCCCGATCCGTGTGACAGTCAGCGCGCTGGTGGTGGGGGAGGCGTTGGTGGGTCTCGCGATGGCGGTCATTGGGATGCTCCTGTGGGTCGGAGGGAGTTGGAGGTGTGGCCCGTACTTGCGCGTTGCCGTCACGCGTCAGAGGTCGATGTGTCGGATGGCTGCGAGAAGGTCCTCGGGCGCCTCGACCTGGGGCAGGTGCGCGGCGGTCTCGAGAAGAGTGAAGTGGGAGTACGGGATGGCAGCGGCGACCGCCCGTCCGTAGTCGGGGCCAACGATGCCGTCGGCTGCGCCCCAAATGAGGTGGACGGGTAGCTCGAGGTCTCGGCTCCGCTCGAGAAGGGTCGGGTCGCTCATGGCGCCCCCGCAGTACGCCGCCAGCGTGCGGGCGTTGGCGGCGATCACCTCCGACGCGGTGTCACCGGGGTCACCGGCGGCAAACCGGTCTGGTTCGAAGTAGACCAATGCATCGAGCTCGCCTGGCTCGAGGTCGGAGACGTCGCTGACCGCGTGGCCGGGCACCGTGAACCCGACCGAGTCGATCAGCACGATCCCACTCAACCGGGGGCAGCCGAGCAGTGCCAGCTCGGTCGCGATCCAGCCGCCGATCGAGTTGCCGACCACCGTGACATCCCACACGTCGAGTCGCTCCAGCAGCTCAACGTACGTGTGGGCCAGCGCCGCGATCGAGTCGAGGTGATCAGGGCGAGCAGTACCGTCGAACCCGGGATGGGTCGGTGTGAACACGCGAGAGCGGGTGCGGGCGGCGAGCAGGTCGCCGAAGCCGGCGACGGAGGTCGGGCCGGCTCCGCCATGGAGCAGCAGGAACGGTTGGCTGCGGTCGCGGTCGGCGACCTGCACCCTTGTCCCCTCGCCGAGGTTGTGTTCGGTGACGCTGCGGGCCCATCGCAGGTCGGATGGGAAGGTGCTGGTCAAGGTCATGCTCGAATCGTGCAAGAGCGCCCGACCGAGCAAAAGAGGGGCATTCATCGTGGGACCAGGGAACCCCCCAAGAAGGGCGCTCGCTCAGGGCGAGGGGACCAGTGCTCGTTGGACGGCGAGGCGCAGGGCGGCGCGCCGCCGCTCGTGGTCAGCCTCGTCATGCAGGGCCGACGCGGTGTACGTGCCGCTGACCGGCGACCATGTACCGGCCAGGGCGATGACGAGGGCGTAGACCTCCTCGGGGCGGATGTCGCGGACGATCTGGCCTTCGAGCTGGGCTTGGGCGATCGCATCGTACTTGGGCTGAACGAGATCGTCGTGGCCGTGCAGCAGTGCACCCTCGGGCACCCGCTCCAAACGGTTCCAGCTGGCCAGGCGCACCAGCTCGGGCGCTGTCAGGTAGGAGTCGTAGAGCCCGACCGCGTACGCCGGAAGATCCTCGGCCACGAAGGGCACGGTGTCGAGGATGCGATGCAGCTGGTTGTCGAAGACAGCGTCGAAGAGGGCGTCTTTGGTGCCGAACCAGCCGTACATCTGCGCCTTGTTGACGCCGGCGGATGCCGCGATGCGGTCGACCCTGGCGCCAGCGATGCCGTACCGGGCGAACTCGGCCGTCGCGGCCATGAGCAGGCGCCGCCGGCTTGCCTCTCCGTCTCTCACTATGCCGCCACAATATCAACTAACTAATTAGTTTGTTACTGTGAATCGCATGACAGACATCTCCAGTCCCTTCAGCAGCACCAGCACGGCCCTCGAGGTCGTCGAGGGTGTCGAGCAGACCGGTCGCCGCGCCCTAGTCACGGGCGCCTCGTCCGGCATCGGCATCGAGACCGCGCGAGCCCTGGCCCACGCCGGGGCCACCGTGACTCTCGCCGTACGCGACGTCAATGCCGGAGCGCGTGTCGCGGCCGATATCGCGAGCACGAGCGGGCGCTCGGACATCGACGTCGTGCACCTCGACCTGGCTGACCTGGCCAGTGTTGACGCGCTCACGTCCGCGTGGCGCGGCCCACTGCACACGCTGGTCAACAACGCCGGCGTGATGGACAGCCCACAAGGCCGGACCGCGCAGGGGTGGGAGACCCAGTTCGGCACCAACCACCTGGGCCACTTCGCTCTGGCCACCGGGCTGCACGGCGCATTGGCGCAGGCCGGTGACGCGCGGGTCGTCGTGGTCTCCTCCAGCGGCCACGCAGCTTCGCCGATCGTGTTCGACGACCTGTTCTTCGAGCGCCGGCAGTACGAGCCGGGTCTGGCCTACGGGCAGTCCAAGACCGCTAACGCACTGTTCGCGGTCGAGCTGACGCGGCGCTGGGCAAACGACGGCATCACCGCGAATTCGCTCAACCCTGGCGGCGTCTGGAGTCCGCTTCAGCGCCACTGGAGCGCCGAGCAGCGCGCGGCCGCCGAGCAGCAGTCGCAGGAGGCCGAGCGGTCGGGGCTGTTCCACATGAAGTCCCCCGAGCAGGGCGCCGCGACGTCCGTCTTCCTGGCCACCTCCTCGCTGGTCGCCGGTCTCGGCGGGCGGTACTTCGAGGACTGCCAGCAGGCCGAGGTGGTCGAGCAGCTTCACGGCATCCACGGCGTCATGCCGCACGCTGTGGACCCCGCCGCCGCCCGTCGGCTCTGGGACGTCAGCCAAGAGCTGGTCGACACCGCCCGGGCCAGCACCTCCTGACACTCGTCCCCACCTCGGCCCCCTGCACAAAGGCGGCAGAACAATGTCGCCGCTCAAGCCATGTCGGCAAGCGAGCATCCCATGGTCTCCGGTGGCCCCGTGGTCAAGGTGTCGTGGACCCAATGGTTTGTACCCAGGGGCGGTTGTCGAGCCGTCGCCTGGTGACGGCCGGGAGTGCTGTCCGGTGGTGGCCATAGGATCTGCCATGCTGGCCACTGCCCCGGCCGCATTCGTCAGCTCAACGGGCCACCCTTGACCGCGAGAACCTGGGGGAGGCGCACGCTTTCGTGGGTGGTCTCTCGCATGGCGGCGTGCGGCTGGTCGAGGATCGCGCACGGGGGTCTTGGGCGTCAACTCATCGAACGATTCCCGATGCCGGTAGCCCCTTATGGCGACTGAGCGCTTCCAGGCGGACGCATCGACCACCTGGTGCAGGCCCTCGGCGGCGATGACGGCGACCGGAGGCAGCCGATGCCCTCGACGACCAGCTCAACTCGGAGAGCCCGCGCATTGGCTCTGCTCACGATGCCATCGGCGACGTGGCCGACCAGCTGCTTTTCGCTGCCATCGCCGGCCGTCCCCTGACTGCGTAGCACTGGCGCGGTGTGCGTCAGGAGGTCATGGCCTGGGTGCCTGCGACTTTGAGCAGGGCGAGCTTGGAGGCGTCTTGGGATCCGGGCACGACGGTGTAGACGACGATCCGCAGGTCGGTCTCGGGCACGGTGATCACATCGCAGCCGATCGCGATCGGCCCCACGGCGGTCGAGGTCGCGGTCTTCGTGCTGGATCTGTGACGCGCGATGTGCGCCTGACCCCAGCGGTGCCCAAAGTCGGGGCACTCGGCCCGCAAACGGTGGATCAGTTTCGCCAGCCCGCGGTCCTGGGGGTAGCGGCCGGCCGCCTCACGAAGATCCGCGACCAGATCGTCGGAGAACTCCTGGGCGTGCTGGTCATCGAAGTCAATGACTCCCGGCGCTTTCGTGAAGTGGCGCCAGGCGACATTGCGGTCCAGCCCCTGAAGCTGGCTGGGATCACCGGTCAACGCCACCCACAACGGGTTCCACCACAGCAGGTCCCACGCTGCGGAGTGCACGCCGATCGGCAGGTCGCCCAACCGGTCAAGGAGGCGCTGCACCCCGGGGGTGATGTGCTGCGAGACCATCGTCTCAGACGGCGTGGGGGCGCCACCGACGCGGTACAGGTGATCACGCTCGGTGCCGGTCAGGCGTAGCGCCCGGGCCAGGGCCCCGAGCACCTGAGGTGACTGGTGCTGCGCCCGGCCTTGCTCCAGCCGAACCAGATACTCAACACTCACTCCAGCAAGAATCGCGAGCTCCTCACGGCGCAGACCAGGGGCCCGACGTTTAGTCCCTGCCGGTATTCCCACCTCCTGCGGGGTGAGCCGGTCACGCCACGCTCTCAATACCTCCGCGAATTCGGTCATGTCCCCATGATGGGCTCCGTCGCAGCAGCGTGCCTGGTACCAGCAGTGCCTACCCAGCCTGGCCGCCCACCCCTCAAGGTGAAGGCATGACAACAACCCTGATCACCGGAGGCAACCGCAGCCTCGGCCTGGAAACAGCACGCCGCCTCATCCGCGCAGGCCACACCGTCTACACGGGCATGCGCGATCCCGCCCACGGCGACGCCGCCCGCGCCCTCGGGGCTCAGGTCGTGCAACTGGACGTCACCGACGCGCGATCGGTGCAGACGGCGTTCACTGAACTGCCCGAACTGGACGTTCTGGTCAACAACGCCGGCATCCTCGGCACCGCCTACGGTGTCGATGACCTTGATGCCGAGGCCATGGCAACCGTGTTGGACACGAACGTCACTGGCATCGTGCGAATAACGCAGGCGGCGTTGCCCTTGCTGCGCACCTCGACGAACCCCGTCATCGTCAACGTCGCATCCGGCGTCGGCTGGCCCCGCTACCTCCAAGACCCTGAGCACGACGAGTACCCGGTGCGGACCGTACCCTACGCCGCCTCCAAGGCCGCAGTCATCGCCCTCACCGTGCAATACGCCAAGAACCTGAGCACCATGCGGGTCAACGCCTCCGACCCGGGGTACACCGCGACCGATTTCAACCGTCACAGCGGGCACCAAACCATCACCGAAGGAACCGACGCCACCGTCGCCTTGGCCAGCATCGACAAGAACGGACCAACCGGCGAGTTCCACAACCGCGTTGGCCGCATCTGCTACTGACCGACGCCAGCTATAGGTATACCAACAGACGCAGAACCGGACCGGCCCGAAGTCATGACCACCCCCCCCCGGGGGGTGCCCCGTAGGACTGGTTCGGTGAAGATTCCCGCTCGGAGCCCGCATGAGGGACGTTCGACCAAGTCGTCCACGCCCAAGACGCACGGTCCAACACACTGTCTCTCGCCTCCTGGAGGGGCGAGCACAACGCATCGTCTGACGACTGGCTTGGTGAGTAGTCATCGGCGCCGATGCATGGGTAGACCATCGGGCAACGTCCGACCATCGGCAGATCCGTGAAACGCAGGCCCGCTCCCGCTCCCGCTACCGATCCCTAGAAACGACCGCGACACTCAGCACGGGGTGGTGGGCGACAGCGAGCGACGTGTCTCATGATCACCGCCCAGAACGCGTCGCAGAATTCGCGTTCCGTGCGGGAGACCGTCTCAGACGGTGCCGCCGGAAACGTGTTCCAGCCCGAGGATCTGTCCCGGCCTCAGCTCCTCCATGGCCGTGCTGTGCGAGTCGGTGCCGACGTCGCTCTCGCGCCAGCGGGCTTCCTCGCCGAACCCGAGCCCGTCACTCTTGCGAGGCGCCGGCCGAGGCCCGAACATCCAGAACGGGTATCCCTGTCGCTGATGATCAGCTCGTGCCGCCAAGCCGCGCATGCGCTCGGGCACCTGCCGGGTGTGCGCCCACGACCGGTGTAGACGCAGGAGGTCCCGGGACTTGGCTGCCGGGTCCTCGAACGCAGACAGGGCCGCTTCGAGACTGGCTGGAGGGCTCACGGACGCACCTTCGCGACGGCGCGCCGGGCGGAGGGGCGCGTGTGGTGATCGTGACACGCCCGGGGTGCGTTGGCCAGCGGTCGTGCGGCGACGGCCTCCGTCAGCGGCGCCGCCGCAGGGCGCGCCACCACGAACGGTCACGACGGGCCTGTCGTTTCGACTCCTCCTCGGCCGCACAGGCTTCCGCCATCGCCGCTGCCCTCGCTCGGGCCTCCCCGGTGATCCGCTCACGCAGCTGGCTCCACTGGCGCACCATGTCGTCGATGTCGACGGTCCGGGCGATGGCGGGTGGCAGCTTGCCGACCGCCGGCCGGAGCCGGTCGGCAAGCACCCGTTTGTTGAAGTCGTCGAGGATCTCGCGTACCTGTTCCTCGCGGCGCACGTCGGCGAACGACTCCGGGAAGCCTGAGGCCTCCTTGCGCAGCCCGAGCGCCCCCGGCAGCGCCCCGCCGAGGTCGAGCTGTTCGCGCTTGGCCAACCGCTTGACCCACCAGTCGGGATCGTTCAGGTCACCGAGGTCGAGCGGCTTGCCGGCGCCGGGCAGGTCATCGAAGTCGCCACGTTCCTGGGCCTCGCGAATCTGCTTCTCGACCGGGCTCTCGTAGTAAGGAGGTTGGCCCGCCATATCTCAACGGTATCCCGAGCTCAGCTGCCGCCGCAGCGCTACCGGTCGCTTCAGGCGGGCGGCAGCGCCCCGGCATCCCTCGTGGGTACCTGCTGGTCGTTGCCGGCCCGCTCGAGCAGCAGCGACCGCTCACCGGTTCCGAGGGTGAGACGGTCACCGACCAGTGCGTAGGGCACCTCACCAGTCAACACCGTGTTCACGGCCTGCTCCTGCGCCATCAGCTCGGGCGGGCCGGCCATCCGCGTCGTAGCACCGGGCCCGAACGTCACGACGCCCTCCCCCGCCTGGTAGGTGCCCATCAGCCGGTTGACCCCGGTGGTTCCGGTGAGACGGCCGTCGTCACCGAAGCTCACCTCGGGCCGGGGCGGTCGCGCCGCTTCCACTCCGACCTGCGCCGCGACCCATGACGTTCCTGCGAGCTCGTTGTCAGTCATGGCCCGAGCCAAGCACACCGGAGTGGCCCTGAGCGCCCCGGAGATGATCCACTGGGTCGATGACGATCGAGGCGTTGGCCCAGGCTGCGATGGCGCTCGTGCCGGCGGAAGGCCGGGCCATCCTCGGCATCGGGGGCACACCGGGGTCAGGCAAGACGACGCTCGCCGAGGCCATCGTTGCTGAGGCAGCCCGGGCCCGCGGCCCCGAATGGGTGGCTCACGTGCCGATGGACGGCTTCCACCTTGCCGACGTGCAGCTCGCGAGGTTGAACGCGTCGGGCCGCAAGGGCGCCCCGGACACCTTCGACGCAGACGGCTACGCCCACCTGCTCGAACGCATCCGCACCGACGACGCGTCGTGGATCTATGCGCCCGGCTTCGACCGCGACCTCGAACAGCCTGTGGCCGCCGCGACGGTCGTTCCCCCGGCCGCTCGGCTGGTGGTCACCGAGGGCAACTACCTGCTCCTCGAGGTCGGCGCCTGGCCCCGGGCCCGCGCCGCGGTCGACGAGGTGTGGTTCGTCATCGGTGACGAGCAGGTGCGCCTCGAACGCCTTGTACAACGACACGTCGACTTCGGGAAGGGTGAGCGCGACGCGCGCACCTGGGTGGAGGGGACCGACGAGCCGAACGCGCGGCTGGTGGCAGCGAGCTGCGCCCGGGCCGACCGTCATGTGCGCAACGCGCCCGACGGTTGGGCCTTCACAGACGCCTGAGCACCGCGTCGAGCATCGCCTCGGTGAGCTTGCCCGTGAAAGTGTTCTGCTGGCTCACGTGGTAGCTGCCGACGAGGCGGATCTGCTGGCCGGTAGCGGTCGTCAGCACCGCCTCGGCGCCGTGCCCGAACCGTGGCTTCGGGCGTGGCACGGTCCAGCCCCGTCGACGGGCCGCGCCGAGAGCGGCATCCCAGCCGATCGCCCCCAGCGCCAGCATCGACCTCAGCCGCGGCTCGGCGAGCTCGAGGTCTCGGTCGAGCCACGCGGCGCAGGTCGCCTTCTCGACCGTTGTCGGTTTGTTCTCAGGCGGTGCGCAGCGCACTGCGGCGACGATGCGGATGCCGGTCAGCTCGAGCCCGTCGCCGGCCGCCACCGAGGTGGGCTGGCTCGCGAAGCCGGCCCGGTGCAGAGCCGCATACAGCCAGTCGCCCGAGCGGTCGCCGGTGAACATCCGTCCGGTGCGGTTGGTGCCATTGGCGGCCGGCGCGAGGCCGACGACCAGCACGGTGGCCTCGGGATCGCCGAAGGACGGCCCGGGCCGGCCCCAGTACGGCTGGTCGGCGAAGGAGGCGCGGCGACCCTCTCGCGCCACCGACTCGCGCCAGGCGACCAGCCGAGGGCAGGCCCGGCAGACGCTGATGCGGGCGTCGAGCTCGGGGATGCCGCCAGCACTGTGCGCGAGTCGCTCGACCGCGGCGAAGGTGCGGGCGACGGGCGTCTGCGAGGTGGCCGGGTCGCCGGGCCAGCCCGTTCCCGGTGGCACAGGAGAGGCAAACGGCGCACCGGTGAGCGGGTGGCGGTCGAGATGGGCGGCCATGGCGACCAACCTACGCGGGGGCGGTCGCGGGCCCGCCCAGGACCGGTGCACCAGACTGGTCCAGGTGAACCGAACCACCGCGAGGGACGTCTTGCAGGGAGACGGGATGACAGCGAGATCACTGCGACAGAACGCTCTCAACGGGTCGGAAAGGGGTGCGGATGCCGCTCGACGACGCCGTCGTGGCCGCGATCTACGACGAGCACGCACCGATGCTGCGACGGGTGGTGTGGCGGGCAACGAGCGACCCGAACCGGGTGGAGGACATCGTGCAGGAGGTCATCCTCCGCGTGTGGCGCAAAGCACCCGACGCCGAGAACCTGCGGGCCTACCTGATCACCACAGCCCGGCACCTCATCGTCGACCAGCACCGGGCCGCCGAACGCCGACCTCAGCAGGCCCAGCTCACCGAGCTCGGTTCCGACGAGTCGGCCATCGACCGCGCCCTCGACCAGGTGCTCGTCGAGGAGGCTCTCGGCCGGCTGCAACCCAACCACCGGGAGGTGGTGCGTTGCCTCTACTACGAGGGTTTGACGGTGGCCGAGACCTCCACCCGTACCGGAGTGCCCGTGGGAACCGTGAAGTCCCGCGCCTTCTATGCGGTGCGCAACCTGCGCGCCATCCTGGATGAGATGGGAGTCACGAGATGAGCTCCGGCGACGACGCCCACGTGCTGCTCGGTGCGTACATTCTGGGCGGCCTTACAGACGATGACCGCCGAGTGTTCACCGAGCACCTGAGAACATGCACCGCCTGCCAGCACGAGCTGGGGCAGGTCTCCGGGCTGACCCACCTGCTCTACCTGGCCCGCCCGACCGGTGGCCCGCACGTGATGCCGGATGCCGTCGAACCCGATGACGCGTCCACCCCCGATCGCGCCGATAGCGGGGTGACGAGCCTGCTGGCCGAGGTCTCTCGCCGGCGCAGGCGTCGGCGGTGGTGGGTCGGCGCCATCGGGGTCGCGGCGGCGGTGGGCACGTTCGTGCTGGGTGGCCTGCTCGGGCCCGGCCTGTTCGCCACCACCGCGCCCACCGCCCACATCGTGGCCACAGCGCCATCCGGTTTGGGGGCCAGGGTCGACGTGGTGCTCGTGACCCGCGGATGGGGAACCCAGCTCGACCTCGACTGTAGTGACCTGCCAACCGGCGCCGGGCCACTGCTGTTGTGGGTCACCGACACCGGGGGTCGGTCGACGTCGGTGGCCTCGTGGCGGGTCACCCCCAACGGCTACGCCCGAGTGACGGGGGCAACGGCACTGTCCCCCAATGAGATCCGCTCGCTTCAGGTCAAGACGTCGACGGGAACCACCATCGCTTCGGCCACCACCTGAACCGCCACGAGGCACTGCCGACGACGATCGGGCCATCACTTCGTGGATGGTGTGGACGCTGTGGGCATTGAGGAGCCCGGCCCCGTGCGGGGTCCGGGCTCCTATCGGCGGTTAACGTACCTCAACGGGCCAGCCGCCAAAGCTGTGTGGGTGGTGCGGGGTGTCCCCCAACTCCCCGCACCATCCCTACACCTCAGAGCCCGGCTCGCCCTGGCTGATACACCGCTGCTCGGTCCCGAGCCGGCCGTGCCATAGTGGCGAGATGGCTGAAGACGTGAACATCCAGGAACACATCGGGTCGCTCATCGACGAGGAGCACCAGCTGCGCTCAGCGCTCCAGCAGGGCAGGATCACCCCAGACGACGAACACCGTCGGCTGCGCTCCCTCGAGGTCGAGCTCGACCAGTGCTGGGACCTGCTACGTCAACGACGCGCCAAGCGCGAGTTCGGTGAGAACCCCGACGAGGCGGCGGTGCGCAGCGAGAGGATCGTGGAGGGCTATCAGGGCTGATCCTCGCCGGGCGAGGCGACTCGGGAACGGCATCCGGGACGGCCGCAGGTACCCCGAGAGCCCGGTTCGCTCTCGCGAAACCGGGTTCCTGGGGTGGCGGTTAACGTACCTCAACGGGCCAGCCGCCCAAGCGTGGTGCGCGCTGCCGTGCGCTCATCACGTGTTCGGAGCGGGAGGCCTATCCGATTGGTCCTAGCGTGCCGTTCACGCCGACGACCGCATGGACCGCCCTACTCAGACCCCTCACTCGCGGGGTTGCCCCCGTCATGACCGATGTTCGCCAGGCTCCGGCCGGGTGCCCTCGGGTGGCGTTCGTGCCACATCGGTCCAGACCTCAGTCATGTCCTTGATGAGGCCGTCCTCCGAAGAGATGAAGGTGGCGACCTCGAACCGTGCCAGATGGCCATCGGCTCGCGCCGTGACAGCGCATCGGGCGACGGCACGATTCGCCGAGAACACCAGATCCTCAACCACCAGGTGCTCGAACCCGGGGTATTCCGCGTTCAACCGCACCCACGCGTCCTTGTCGAAGCTCTCGCCGGTATGCGCGTAACGACATCTGAAGTCGTCGTGCAGGAACGCCGGGAGGTTGCCCCAACGGTGAGCGTCAATGGCGTCGCAAAGCCCAGTCAGGAGGTGGCAGGGGTCCATGCCGACAACCTAGACCTCGTGGTCGGGTAGCTCGTAGGGCGCCAGCGTGAGGCCGTGACCAAAGGCGAAGAGCGGATCACCATAGCCAGCAACGTCTTCGGAGTGCTGCCGCACCTGGTCCATCGACCGTGGCAGGTCGAAGGGCAGCCTGCCCCTCGGGGGGATCGTGCCGGTCAGCGCATCGAGCAACGCCTCGTCACTCGTGCCGAAGCTGGCGACGACAACACTGGCAAAGGGCAGCAGGGGCGTGAGCACGGCCGGACGGTCGAGCACCACGTCGATGACCAGTGGGCACTGGCGCGCCACCCGCTCCAGTCGCGCCACGAGACCGGGTGGGAAGTCGAGGCTCCCCTGGTGAAACCACGACTCTAGAAAGAGGTCCGACCTGGGCTCGAAGGGGGCCAGCAGGCGCACTACCGCCACGTCGGCATCCTCCGGCCGGTCGACGAGCTTGCCGTGGCGCTCGATCGCCGCCTGTGACAGGTTCTCCGCGTAGACGCGCAGTCCGTCGGGCAGGGGCAGCCTCGTCTCGCCCGGTTCCCCATCGGCGGAGGCGTTCGTCAGCACGGTCACCGACCGGGCCTGGGCCAGATACCCCTCGTCGCGGAAGTCGCGACGCCCGACGGTCTCGGCCGCGGTGTCCTCGTCGACGTAGGGATCATCGAACAACCCGAGGCGGAACTTCACCGTCAGCAACCGCCGCGCAGACTCGTCGATGCGGGCCTGTGTCACTCGTCCAGCGGCAACCAGGTCGAGCAGAACCTCGACGCACTCCTCCCCCCCGAACTGGTCGGCGCCGGCCGCGAGGATCATCTCCAACCGCGCTGGTGGGTCGAGGTGCTCAACCCCCCAGGCCCGCGCCGGCAGCACCTGGTCACCGACATGGTTGTCGTTGACGAGCTCCCAGTCGGTGAGCACCACCCCGTCGTAGCCGAGTGTTCCGCGCAGCAGGTCGGTGATCACGGCCCGGTTGTAGCCGAAGCCCACCTCCTCGACGGCGACCCCGTCGATCTCGAGCCCTACCGGCATCCCGTAGTAGGGCATGATAGCGGCCGTTCCGGCTTCGATCATGGCGGGGAACGGCGACAGGTGGTCGGCGAAACGCCCGCCGGGATAGACCTGCTCCCGACCATAGGGGAAGTGGGCGTCTTCACCGCCCTGCTGCGGGCCGCCACCGGGGAAGTGTTTGGTCGTGCAGGCCACGCTCGTGCTCGTCAGCGAGGCACCCTGCAGTCCCAGAAGGTAGGCGACTCCCAGCTCGGTCGTCAGCGTCGCGTCCTGACCGAAGGTTCCGGCCTGGCGCGCCCACCGCGGCTCGGTGGCGAGGTCGACCGTCGGATGAAGCGCCGCGCGGATGCCCACGGCGAGATACTCCTGGCGGGCGATGTCGGCGAACCGCCGCACCAGGCGGGCGTCTCGCAGCGCGGCGAGCCCGAGCGGCTCGGGCCACTGCGAGAATGCCTTGGCCGAGAATGACACGCCCACGTTCTCGATGAACGCGTGCCGTGGGTCGGTCGAGATCGTCACGGGGATGCCGTGCGGTGTCGTCTCGGCCAGCGCCTGCACGTTGTTCTGCCATCGCGCCGCCGTTCGCGCGTCGTCAAGGGCGTGGACGTTGAAGTGTGACAGGTGCTTTCGGGTGATGACGTCAGTCGCGCCCGACTTGCTGATCGCGCCCGGCACCTCGAGCAGCGAACCGTCAGACCCGGCCTCGATGACCGTGTGGAACATCAGGCCGACCTTCTCCGGCAGCGACAGCCGAGCAAGCAGGTCGGCGACTCGGGCATCGACATCGAGCCGCGGATCCTCGTAGGGGTCCATCGACCCGTTGTCGTTGAGGTCGCGGAACACGACCCCGTCGTCAGTGGTGCACCTCGTCGGCCGCATTCGTCAGGGCCCTCCTCGTCAACATGGGTCAGCAGTCTGGTGGGTGTCGCGTCGCCATGGTCAGGCACGGTCAGGCACGGTCAGGCACGGTCAGCCATGGTCAGGCGCGGCCCGCCCCGAACTGTTCGATGCCGATGACTGGCCGCACGGCCCGTTCCACGGCCCGGGTGCTGAACGCACGTCGGATCACGTTGTCAGCCAGAACGTTACCCAAGGCGCCCATGACCATCGCCTGGTCGAGCGCGAGGTAGCGTCGGGCGATCGTGCCTGACCGCACGGCGACAGCGTCGAAGAACCCGCCGCGGCCGTAGGCGCCCAGGTCGTACTGGATGCCGGTCAGGTTCCGGTACGCCTGCCGCGGCTCGTGCATCATCGCCAGGAACGACGCGTGCGGTGTCACCACGCCGTCGCCGTAGGTGGGGTGTGGCTTCGTGGCGGGGCGGCAGTCGCCGTAGCCCGGGTCGTAGTTGGTGCTCTCCTGGTCGGAGAAATAGCCGGCCGAGTTGAGCCCGAGAGCGTCCACGCCGTACTCGCGATAGCCGCCGGCCGGGTTGCTCGAGGGCGAGAACCCCCAGAAGCCGTAGCCGGCCTCGAACAGACCGTGCTCACGCTGGGCGCGAACGTGCAGCGGGTGGTTGAGACCCCAGCTACGGGGCGCCCAACGTTCCTCCGGCACGAAGACGTCCGGCATCAGCTCCTCGAACATGCTCCCGCCCCAGCCGGGCACGACGTGCAGGCCGCGGTAGGTGTGAGCGCCTTCGTAGACCTCCTGCCCGAAGTAGGAGCGGGTGACCCCGACCGGTTGCATCTCCGGCCACGACCAGTCGCAGGAGTCGGGGAAGGTGCGCCACAGCGCGTAGTAGTTCTTGGCTGGGATCTGGCCCGTGATGAGCCCGAGGTAGGTCGTGATCCGGGTTTCCGAGACCGTCGTGTCGTAGTAGTTCGAGGTGTACGTGACGTCGGGACCCACCCCGATGTAGTTGCCGACGACGCCGACGTAGTCGGTCGGAGTGGCGCCGTCGTAGAAGCCGCCGTGAATGAGCCCGCCGGGACGAGGCGCGCTGTGCTCGTTGTAGTACATGTCCCAGCGCATCCGCTGGAAGAGGCGCGCGGCGAGTGGTGCGGCGGTGCGGTCGGCGCCCTTGACGACGAGCAGCGCGGCGCCCAGCCAGCCGTTGTCGACACTGGAGGCGAAGGGGTAGACGGTGTCACCGCTGCCGGGCCAGGTGGTGATGGCAGCGCCGGTGGCTTCGTCGTACCAGTTGTAGAACATGCCACTCGGCCGATGGTGTTTCATGCGCGCCAAGGTGTGCAGAGTGCGCATGAGTCGGGCCGTGCACTCGCGGTGCGTGATGAGGCCGAGCTCACGAGCGACGACCACCGACCAGAGATAGCCCCCGATGTTTGTCGGGCTGGTGTACCCCGAACGGTCTGCGGCTGCTAGCGACTCGGGGATGTTGTCGGCCGGCAGGCCGGTGCGCGCGTCGGTCATCCGGTCCAGACTGCGCCACGTGTCAGCCGCCCACCGTCGTGACTGCGAACGCCGGGTCTCGTCGGTGGTCGTCGTGCCGATGAGCGCCGGCGCGGAGCCCAGGGTCTGCGCCGAGACGCGCGAAGGGAGCAACGCGAAAGCTGCAACGGAGGCCGCGCCGCTGACCAGCAGCGTGCGCCGCGTCGTACTTCCGCGCCCAGCGGCGGCAGCCTGCGATACAACCGGCGCCGGGGTGAGGTTTGAGGGTACTGACATGGTCGAGCTCCGTTCTGTCGTTGGGGCAGTCAATGGTTCGGGAAGCCGGCCGTTCGGGAATTCGGTCTGTCACTTGATGCCGGTGGTGGCGATCCCCTCGATGAACCGTCGCTGGAAGACCAGGAACACGACGAGGATGGGGATGATGACGACCGTCGCACCCGCGAGCAGCAGCCCGTAGTTGGTGCTGTTCTGGCCGGTCGAGTAGAGGGCGAGGGCGACGGGCAGCGTGTAGTGGGTCTCTGACTGCGCCACGACGAGCGGCCAGAGGAAGTTGTTCCAGCTGCCCAGGAAGGTGAGGATGCCGAGCGTGGCCAGCGCCGGCCCGCACAGGGGCAGGATGATCTGGCGGAAGATGCGCAGCTCGCCGGCTCCGTCGACCCGACCGGCGTCGAGCAGGTCCTTGGGCAGACCAAGGATGAACTGGCGCATGAGGAAGACGCCGAACGGGCCCACCAGGAACGGCAGGAACAGGCCTGGCAGCGAGTCGACGAGCCCGACGTTGGCGACGAGCACGAACAGCGGCACGAACGTGACGACGCCGGGGATCATCAGGGTCGTCATGACGGCAGCGAAGATGACCCTCTTGCCCCGGAACTCGAGCATCGCGAGGGCGTAGCCCAACATCGAGCAGAACAGCAGGTTACCGGCGGTCACCACGACCGCCACGATGGTCGAGTTGAGGAAGTAGGTGCCGAAAGAGAGCCGGGAGAACAGCTGCGTGTAGTTGTCGAGCGAAGCCTTCTCGGGCCACCAGGTCGGTGGGATCTGGCGCAGCTCGCCCTCGCCCTTGAAGCTGCCGAGCACCATCCACACGAACGGGGCGATGACAACGACGAGGGCCAGCGCCAGGATGACGTACAGCCACCAGTGCCCGTTGCGGCTCGAGCCCACCATGCCCGACTCGGAGCTCTTGGTCGGAGCCGTCGCTTCTACTGACGCCGGAGGGCGGGTGTCGATGCTCATATCAGGTCCTCTCTCGGAGCAGCCGGAACTGGATCGCGGTGACGATGGCGATGACGATGAAGATGAGGTAGCTCATCGCCGACGCGAGCCCGTAGTTGCCGAAACCGAACTGGTTGTAGGTGTACATCGACACCGAGATGGTGCTGTTGAGCGGTCCGCCCTGGGTCATCACGAACGGCTCCTCGAAGAACTGGAGGTAGCCGATCGCCGTGGTCACCGACACGAAGAGCAGGGTCGGTCGCAGCAGGGGCAGGGTGACGTGCCGGAAGCGTTGCCAGACACCCGCCCCGTCGATGGCCGCGGCCTCGTGGAGCGACTGCGGCACTCCCTGCAGACCGGCGAGGAAGATGATCATGCCCGTGCCGAAGTTGCGCCACGACGCCATCATGATGAGGGCGGGCATCGACGAGCCGGGGTCTCCGAGCCAGTTCGGCCCTTCGATACCGACCCAGCCCAGGGCGGTGTTGATCAGGCCCCCCGGATCTTGCAGCAGGAAGCGCCACACCACTGCGACAGCAACGATCGAGGTGATGACCGGTATGTAGAAACCCAGCCGGAAGACCGAACGGAACCGGGTGATGCCCTTGTCGAGCGCCACGGCAGCGGCGAGCGCGAGAGCGAGCGTGAGCGGCATCCCGACGACCACGAAGTAGACGGTGTTGAGGGCCGCCTTGCGGAAGACGGGGTCGCCGAGCGCCTTGGTGAAGTTGTCGAGCCCGATGATGTTGACGTTGAAGGGGTCACGGAGGTCGCGGGCCTTCGTGTCGGTGAACGACATGAACAGCGACTGCACCACCGGCCACGCGGTGAACGTCAGGAACAGCACGCAGAACGGGACGGCGAGAATCCAGGCGGCCCGTGTCTGCCTCCGGCCGGCCTTGCTGGCCGCAGGCTTCACGGGCGGGTCGGAGCTGCCACCCGGTGGCGCCGGAACCGCCGTCGCGGTCGTCGGAGCAGACATGGCCTACTGGCCTGTCCCGATCGACTGCGCCTGCTGCTGCACGGTCTTGAGGGCAGCGGCGGGGTCGGCTCCCGTCTTGGTCACCTTCTCCATCTCCGTGTCGAAGGAGGTGATGACCTGCTCCCAGGTTGCGAACGACGGTGGCGCCTGGGCGGTCTTGAGCTGCTCGCCGAACACGGCGAGCTTCTTGTCGCCGGAGAGAGCCGGGTCCTCCCACGCGCTCTGCACCGACGGGAGGTCGGTCGACATGCCGTACCACTTGACCTGCACCTTGGGGTCCGACAGCCACTTGACGAACTTCCACGCCGCGTCGCGGTTCTGGGTGTTCTTGAAGACGGCGAGGTTCGACCCGCCGACGAACGACGACGACTCCTTCTTTGCCGGAATCTTCGCGACGTTGTACTTGTCCTTGAAGCCGGCGCCACCGACCTTCTCGACGGCCGACATCTCCCACGGCCCGGAGATGAACATCGGCACCTTGCCGCTGGCGAAGTCGGGCTCCGTCGTCGGGGTGGCCGGAGCAGCTTTGTTGGCGATGCCGTCGGTGAAGAACGACTGGTAGTACTTGACCGCCTCGAGCAGCTCTGGGCTGTCGAAGTTGTAGCCCTTGTCCTTGGTCAGGTCGGCGCCGTTCGACCACGCGAAGGGCATGATCGACTGCCACGAGCCGGTGCCACCCGCCTGCAGGCCGATGCCCCACGTGGCCCCAGCCTTGGTCTGCATCGCCTTGCCCATCGACTTCAAGCCGTCCCAGTCGGTGGGGGCGGCGTCGAAGCCGGCCTTCTTGGCCAGGTCGGTGCGGTAGAAGACGACTCGAGTCTCGACGTACCACGGGATGCCGAACGAGGTGCCGTTCACCTCGGTCGTCTTCTGGGCGCCGGGGAAGAAGGCGCTCTTGTCGATCGCCGGAGGGGTGGGGTCGAGTGCATCGAGTCCGGCGAACTCCCCCATCCATGTTGTACCGACCATGGCGACGTCGGGCGTCTTGTTGGCGGTGATTGCGGTGGTGAACTTGTCGTGCGCCGAGGCCCACGGAATGGCAGTGACGTTCACCTTGACGCCCGGGTTGGCGGCCTCGAAGTCCTTGGCGAGGTCGGGCAGCTTGTCGCCTTCGGCGCCCATGGCCCAGACGGTGATGGTGCCCTTGGCGGCGCCGGTGCTGACGGCGGAGCCGGTTTCGGGGCTCCCGGAGCCGGCACTGTCGGAGCCTCGTCCGCACGCAGACAGGGTGAGGGCGGTTGCAGTGAGGCCAGCCACGGTGATGGCGATGCTGCGTTTCATGAGGGGTTCTCTCTTTCTCGGTCGTGCTCGGTCTCGTCGGTCGGGTGGGGGTCGCTGATCAGGGATGAGCCGGAGACGGGATGCTGCCCGGCGGGCAGCCGCACGACTGGCGCAGCACGAGGCGGGTGGCCAGCACCTGAGGGGTGGCGTTCACGCCGCCGCCGCGCACCAGCTCGTGCAGGCGTTCGGCGGCCAGCCGACCGAGCCCACCCACGGGCTGTCGCACGGTCGTCAGACCGGGCCGCACGTACCGAGCCGTCATGACGTCGTCCCACCCGACGACGGCGAGGTCGTCGGGAACGCAGCGCCCGGCATCCTGCAGCCTCGTCATGATCGACAGGGCGAGCTCGTCGTTCGCACAGACGAGCGCATCGGCGACGTGCTCACCGGCCAGCATGCGGTCGGCGAACGTGGTGCCGTCGTTCTCGCGGAAGGCGATGCGCACCGGACCGGCCGGCCTGCGTCGTCGCGAACGGTGCGCCTGCACGAAGCCGCCGTAGCGGCCGGCGATGTCGGGAGCCGCGTCGGGGTCACCCACGAAGAGCAGCCGCTTGCGACCGTGCGCGAAGACGTGCTCGGTGAGCTGCGCTGCGCTGGAAACGTTCTCGGCGGCGATGGACTCGACTCCGGCACGGTGCTCGCCGGCGATGACGACCACGGGCTTGCCGGCCTGCAGCACCCTCTGCACGCTTGGTTCGTCGACCACCTCACCGAACACGGCGAGGGCATCGACCCGGGTCGCAAGCTGCCGGACTGCGCGTGGCAGGTCGCTCTTGGTGTCGGCCAGCAGCAGGATGACGCTCTGACCAAGCTCGGCCGCCCGGCCTTCGAAACCCATGAGCAGCTCTGAGTAGTACGGGCCGGACAGCTCGGGAAGCACCAGCCCGTGCGCCTCGTGGTGCCGGACGGCCAGGCTGCGGGCCGCGCTGACCGGCACGTAGCGCAGGGCCTCGATGGCCTCGAGCACCCGTTGGCGGGTAGCGGCCGACACGACCTCCGGTCGCTGGATCACGCGCGACACGGTGGCGATCGAGACGCCGGCGTGCTCGGCCACGGAGTAGATCGTGGCCCCCGAGCCGGTCTGGCGAGCCGTCGTCATCAGCCTGGTCCTCTCGGGTCTCGTCGTCGAGATGGGAGCGTCTGCACCGGCCAGATCCTGATCGACTCTTGATGTAAGCGCTTACATTTGTGGGACCCATAGTGCCCGCCCGAACGGCAGGAGCGCAAGGGGCGGGCGGTAGAACGTGGTGGCACGGGGGTCGATCCGGCCACTGAGGGTCACCACGAGGCCCCCTCGTCGTGGTGCCCACTGGCGGCATTAGTGTCGAAGGGTGGCAGGCGAAGGGATGCGCGCGGCGGTCGTGCTCGGGTCAGGAGGCGCGCGTGGGTATGCCCACGTGGGCGCCCTGGAGGTGATCCGTGAGCGCGGCTTCGAGGTCGTGGCCATCGCCGGCACGTCGATGGGGGCCCTCGTCGGTGGGGTGGCCGCGGCGAACAAGCTCGACGAGTACACCGCATGGGCGCGCAGCCTGACCCAGCGCGAGGTGTGGCGCCTGCTCGACCTCAGCATCATGTCGTCCGGCGGAGCCATCCGGGCCGAGCGCATCATCACCAAGGTCGGCGAGATTCTCGAGGGCGCGATGATCGACGAGCTGCCCATCCCGTACACAGCCGTCGCCACCGACATCAACGCCCGGCGCGAGGTCTGGTTCCAGCACGGCATGGTCGAGCACGCGATTCGAGCTTCCATCGCCATCCCCGGGGTGATCACGCCGGTGATCGTCAACGGTCGCACCCTCGTCGACGGCGGGCTGATCAACCCGGTACCGATCGAGCCGACGGCTGCGGTCGAGACCGACCTGACCATCGCGGTCTCACTCTCCGGCGCCAGGGTGGCGAACGCCCCCGCGACCCCCGTCAAGGTCACCGCCGAGCACCGCCCCCTCGACGAGATCGCCGCGCGACTGCGTCGGGCCACCGACTCGATCGAGTCCGAGCGGTTCAGGTCGATCGCCACGCGTCTGTCGGCCGGTCATCGCAAGGGTTCGGCGGATGACGTCGTCGCCACCGAGCCGCAGGCCCCCGACCTCGGCATGCTCGATCTGTTGACCATGTCGTTCGACACCATGAGCGCCCTGATCTGCCGCTACCGGATGGCGGCCAACCCGCCGGACGTGCTCGTCACGGTTCCGTCGAACGCCGTGCGCACCCTCGACTTCCACAAGGCGGCCGAGATGATCGACCTCGGCCGCACTCTCACGACTGAGGCCCTCGACCGCGCCGGCTACTGACCTTCGCACCTCCTTGGTTGTCAGCGGTGGGCGGCAAGGTGGTGTCATGATCATGCACGCTGATGCCGACGCGTTCTTCGCGTCGGTCGAGCAACGCGACGACGCTCGCTACCGCGGTGTGTCGATGGTGGTCGGTGAGCAGGTGGTTGCCTGCGCGAGCTACGAGGCGCGCGCCCTCGGCATCCACGCCGGGATGCCGCTGGGCCAGGTGCGGCGACAGTGGCCGGCCACGCTCGTGGCGCCGGTGCGGGGCGAGGCGTACGAGGAGGCGTCGGCCCGGTTGTTCGAGGTGTTCCGGCGGTTCACGCCACTGGTCGAGCCGGGTTCGATGGAGGAGGCCTTTCTCGATGTGACCGGTCGCGATCGCGGCGACCCAACGGGCATGGCCGAGGCGATCCGGGCTGCATCCCGTCGGGAGGTCGGTCTGCCCGTGAGCGTCGGGGTGGCCCGTACCAAGCTCATGGCCAAGCTGGCCAGCCGTCGTGCGAAACCTGACGGTGTCGTCGTGGTCGACGCCGAGCTCGAGGCCAGGGTGCGCCCGCGGCTGCGGCTCGACGACCTGTGGGGGGTCGGGCCGGTCACGTACGAAAAGCTCAATGGGGCAATGCTGTTCGTGGTGTCAGACCTCTACGGACTGTCGGTCGACGACCTGAAAAGTCGTGGCCTGTCGACCGCCATGGCGAGGCGGGTGGTCTCCATCGCGGCGGGCACCGACGACGCGACGATCCGCTTGCCCGGCCCTCGGGGCTCCGTCGGCGCGACGCGCTCGTTTGCGGCCACCCGCACCCGCTCCACGGTCGAGGTCGTGTTGCGCGTGTCGGTGCAGCGCGCCCTGGCCCGGCTCGGCGACGACGAACGGTTGCCCACTCGTCTCGAGGTGGTGGTGCGCTTCGACGACGGAGTGCAGGTCACCGAGCGCGGCCCGCTGCTCGAGCCCACCACCGCGCCCGGGGTCGTCGAGAGCGCGGCACTGGGGCTGCTCGAACGCTCTGGCTGGGAGCGGGACGGACGCGGCGTCACCCTCGTCGGGGTGTCGATCCCGCTCCCCAGGCCTCGCCCCGGTCGGCCCGAGCCGCAGCAAGCAGCTCAGCCCCAGGCGTCGGGCGAGGGTCGACAGAGGCAGAAGGGGTGGCCCGCCGGGTCGGCGTAGACCCGGAACCCCCGCTCGGGTGACGGTTCCGGCGCTTCGACCGGGTCGAGAGCGGTGCCACCGAGCTCGAGCACGCGCCGGTGGGCGGCTGCGATGTCGCTGACTTTCAGGTCGAGGTGTGCCTGCTGATGCCCGTTGGGCCAGTCGGGAGACTCATGGTTCGACGCGAGCTGGGTGGCCAGGTCAGGCCCGTTCCATCGAACGGTGAACCAGTCTCCTTCGGGCTCGGCCGAAACCGACCCGCCGAGCAGGTCGGCGTAGAACTGCGCCACCGCCGCCGGGTCGGCGCAGTCGAGGGCGAAGCTGCCGAACGTCACAGCACTATGCTCATTCATCGCATTCTCCTGGGTCTCGGTGACTGGGTCTCGGTGACCGGGTAGCCACGCCACACCACGACCTTGCCACCCCACACCCACAGGGGTCACGGCGCCGAGGTCCGTCCCAGCCCCCTCAGACGGAGCCGGTGGCCGTGGCGGTGGCACCGTCGGGATCGGTCAGGGTGACGACGACACTCAAGGGGGCGACGACCGGGATCCACACGGCGAAGCGCGCGGTGTTGAAGGGAGCCCGGCTGCGCACCACGTGGATCGCGCCGTCGGACGGGAAGATCGGGAGCCCGAGCGGAATCGAGGCCAGCGCGAAGTCGGCCTCGACCACGGTGAGCAACGGCCACCGGATCGGCCCGAGCCGGCCACCCCCGCCGAAGATGCGGCGCTTGAGGGCCCGCACGTGCATGACGACCCCGGCTGCCGCCGCGGCGCTGGCGTCGGAGTTGACGCCGACGAGCACGCCGGTCGGGCGGGCCGTGACACCGGCGATCGTGACCGTGAACGGCGGGGGCGGCACCCAGCCGGGCACCGCAATGACCTGCTCGGTCACCCGGCCGAACGGGTCGAGCAGACGCAGCGTCACGGTAACCGGGTCGGTGGCCACCGGGCGGCGGAACCACAGCGCCAGCGGCAAACGCCCCGTTGTCCGCGCACCGCGCTCGATCACCGACGAGGTGCTCGCGTCAGACGGCGGGCTTGTCAGAGCCGACTCGGCATACGTGGAGAGCGCTTGCACCGGAAGCACCACGTCGCCGGCGGCTCCGCCTAGGCGGTGAGCACCGCTGGTCGTGGCCTCGACGGGTGCGCTGGTGGACGTTCGCACGACCACCCCACGGTGATCGAGGCCCCAGAGGCCGGCGGCCAACCCGTCGAGGTCAGGTGGTGTCGTCGGAGGCACCAGCACCGACCCGATTTCGGATGCCGCTGACGTCACGCCCCGCACGCCCTGCACCGGCAGCGTGTCGACCGGTCTCGCGACGGCTCGGATGAGCCACGGGCTCCATGACGAGGGGAGCATCCCGCTCCAGCTCGCCTCGTAGATCGGAGCGTTCGTCACCGGGTCGGTTCCTGTCGGCGGGCCCAGCACGGCCACGGAGGCCACCGCCGGGCCCATGCTCTCGCGGTCTCGGGCCGCTGCCTCCGACCGGGTGGCGAACACGAAGAACCGATCGACCGGAACTCGGCTGGCACTCAGCAGCCGCACGGTGAGCGACCCGTCGGCGTTCACCACCGAGCGCACGAGCGGCGGAGACGGCGCCGCCAGGCGTGGCGCGATGGCGGCCTGGAGGTGCAGGTGGGCGTCGGGGGTTCCGGCGCCGGGCCAGGGTGACTCGATCCCGGTCATCGACTGCGTGGTGACGGTGAACAGGTGGATGTCGGTCGAGCCCTTGGGCAGAGCCACGTCGACGCTCGTGATCGACACGTCGACGTCGCGGATCCGGCGGAAGGCCGCTCGTCGCGCCGTCTCGGTCATCTCGTCGTACGCCGCCCACAGGGCGGCCAGTCGCACGCCGGGGGGGTCGGCCTGCGGTGCCTTCGGGGTCAACCCGCGGTGCAGTCGTAGCGCCGTCTCGGAGACCTCCCAGACGACCGAGGTGCGAACCCCGCCTCCGCCACCCCCACCCGGCAGTGACCAGTGCACCCTGACGTGCGAACACCCCTGCGAGTCAACGGTGCTACCCAGGGGCACACCGGGTGGAGCGGCTGGGGGCAGAGGGGTCACTGGCACCGGGCTCGCGGCGACGGCGCGGGCGGGGTGCGTGTCACCGGGCACCCACGCGGTCGGGGAGACGCCGACGGACAGGTGGTTGCGAAGCCAGACCCGAACCCCCCAGCGGCCGGTGACGGTCCAGTCGATGGTGGGGATCGCAGCCTCGATGGCGTAGCGCCGACCACCGTCGCCCTGCCCGGGGCCGGCCGCGACGACCGTGGTGCCATTGGCCGAAAGGGTCGAGACCGAACAGCCGTTGGGGGTGGGAGCGTCGCTGGGAAAGCTCAGGGCGAAGTCACGACGGAAGCACCCCGGAGGGGTCGGTGCCTCCGGCCCCATCCCCACCGGAGGATCGGACAGGGCCGTGGCCATCGGGAAGTAGAGCGCTCGCCCGACCAGGTGTGCCGGGGTGCGCTCGGCCCAGTTGACCGCGACCTCCAGTCGGAGCGTGCCGGGGCAGGCCGCCGCGTTGCCCCCGTAGCTGCTGTCGAGGGCGAGCGAGACCACGCGCGGCGCCTGCGGCCCCGGTTCGTCTCCGGCGTAGGCGACATCGCGCCACGCCGACCACACCCCGTGGACGTCGACGAGCGTCACGCCGTAGCCGACATTCCGGCCGCCGCTGCCGATCGGGATGTCGACCCCGCCGTCCGCGAACGCGATCCGGTCATGGCCGGTCTCACCGGGAGGCGCGTCGGGCGACAGGCTCAGGGGTCGGTAGCCGCCGGAGTCGCGCGGCGGCGCCAGGCATTCGGCCACCGAGCCGGACGCGTCGTACCGGCCGAGAACGCCGGCGCTGACGCGCCCGAGCATGGCCGTGGTCGGCAGCGCGTCCCACGACACGCGCACGCTCTCACGCCACGGGTCGTTGGGGTGGACCGGGCCGACCAGACCGACGCGCTCGGCTTCGAGCCCGGTCGCCGGGGCGCTGACGATGTGCGGACCGACCTGAGGAGCGTAGGCGGCGAGCCGGCCCTTCCCGCGCCACGGGCGACCGAGAGACTCATAGTCGGCGGTCACCATGAAGTCGATCTGCTGCTCACCGTTGGGCCATTGGTCGACCGGCAGCCTCGTGTCGAAGCCGTAGGTCGTGCCGAAGCCGGTCGCCAGATTGAGCAGCGGGTCGGTCTGAGCCGGCAGCATGAGCAGCGAGAACGGGCGGATCGTGGCGGAAGTGCCGAGACTCGAGCTCCGCCCGTCCTGGGTCGGCCCCGGCACCGCCCGCACCTGTTCCAGCTTCCACTGGGTCCACTCTCGCACTCCGCCGGCATACATCGGCTCGAGCTCGGGCAGCAGTTCGACGCAGACCTCCTTCACCAGCGCTTCCGGGTCGGCGCTCTGCCAGGCGGGGGCGATCCGCCCGGCCTGAGTGAGGGGCCACCAGCCGAACGGGGGCGCGCCTCGCTTCAGGCGGCCGACCGCAGCCTCCACGGGTGAGGTGAGGTCGTCGAGCAGGCCCTGGGGGCTCGAGTCGTAGGCGGTCGCGCTCCACGGGTCGTCGCACGGCAGCCCGACGAGCTCGACCGGCTTCCAGTCGGGCGCGTTCACGACCTCGGCCAATGACACGAGCCGCACCGAGGTGACCGAGCCGTTGTCGACGCGTACCGAAGTCGCGCCCGAACAGCGCAGCCGCACAACCGTCGGGTCTCCGCTACCCGGCGGGACCGGCACCGCAGCCACCAGGTCGCGCAGGGCTCCCGAGGTGCGGTGCAGCTGCACGCGGGTCGATCTCGCGACGTCGACCGGGGTGTACTCCACCTCGACCACCGCGGCTTCGACCGGCCCCCAGGTGAACAGCACACCCTCGGCGTCGGCTTCCGGGCTCAGCTCCACCCGGGACAGGTCATGGTCGGCACCGAGCCCCGCCCAGACCGTGAAGGCGCCCCGCGGCACGCCCAGCCGGCGGCTGCACGCCCACCACACGTGCACGTCGCCGCTGCGTCGCTTGGCCGCCTCCCGCACGTCACCCTTCGGCATGACCTGCTCGAAGAAGGGCGACTGCGACTGGCGTAGGAAGGCGATCTGCCGCTCGAGGGCAGCGCCCCAGTCGAGGCGCATCGCCTCGGCCCGGAAGAGCCAGCTGTTGGCGATCAGGTCCATCAGTCCTCCACCTCCCATGGTGCTCGCAGCAGGGCCATCCGCACGGCCGTCGCCCGCTTCTCGGGGAGCGAAGCCACCGCGTCGACGGCGACGACGAGGTCAAGCCGCACCTCTTGCCCCCGAGCGCCGGGAGCGAGCACCGCAATGGCACGGGTATCACCGGGGCAGTGGATGATTCGCGTAACGGTCGCCCTGGGATAGTCGCCCGCGGCAACGGGGGCAGCGCTGTCTGCGAGAAACAGCCAGTCGCCTGGCACGGCCTTCCACCACTGGTGGGTCGGGTCCAACGCATCGACCGGGCCGGTAACCACGGTCGGTAGCAGCCTCGAGCGCCAGAGGGGCTCACTCGACTCGATCACGAGCGCGATCGGCTGCGGCACGGCATCCGCCGACCACAGCACCTCGACAGCGGGGAAGGTCGGCGTCTGCGGCACCGACAGGCCGGCCGCCTGGAAGGCGGTGTCCACCTCATCGCCGGTGGGCCGGTCGGGCAGGGCGGACAGCCCGGAGGGGGTCGGCACGAGACGTCCGCGCACCGTCGCGGGGGCAATGAACGACACGAGGTCGTCGAGGTCATGGAACCGAGAGGTCGTGAACCCGATGCGGTGGATGCGGTTCTCGGTCGTGAGCTCCTCCCCCGAACTCGCAGCATGCACGTCGACGAGGTAGTCGGTCAGGGGCTCGAAGTCGTAGGGCAGCTCGAGCACCGTGTGGTGCGCCCACTCGCCCACGACGTCGATGCACCGCATGCCCGCGGTGATCGGTACGACGTCGCGAACCGCCTGCTCCCACGGCGTGCGAACGGTGAGCGGCGTGGTGTCGGTGAGGAACTGACCCACCTCGAGGGGAACGACGAACCCTGACCCCGGGGTTCCTCCAGGAGGCGCGGGGTGGGCACCGGAGGCGCTGCGCACGACAACCTGCAGCTGCTTGCCGTAGGCGGCGTAGAGGTCGCCGACCTTCTGCGTGGCGAAGGCGATACGAACAGGTTCCCGACAGAACCAGCCCGTATCGTCCATGCCGGGCGCCGTCGTGAGCAGCCAGGGCGCGAGGTCGTGGGGATACTGGGTGGCCGCGTCGGTGCGGAAGCGGAACGACTGGGTCACGGCGGGCTGCGCCGTCCCGGGCTCCGTCGGGCCAGGTTGGCCGTCAGCCTTGTGCCACGCCGCCACCCACACGATGTCGAGGGTGTAGGTCGTCGACGGCGCGAAGAGCGCGTGGTCGTCGGGGTCCTGCGTGAGCGCGGTCTGCAACGCCTCCTGGTCGTGCGTCGTGGTCTCGGTGTCCCAGCTCTGGCGCCATCCTTCCGACCCGACGGCGCCGGTGGCCGCCACGACGTAGAAGGGCGCTCGGGCCCCGCTCCGTCCGGGGGCCTGCTCCTCGCGCCAGCCGATCACGACCGAGGAGGCCAGTTCGGGCAACCGGTCGAGGTCGACGAGCACGAAGGCGTGGCCGACCGTCGAGCTCGCACGCAGCCGCGCTGCGTAGATGCCGGCGCGGATGACCGGGTCGGCCCACGGGCCGGCAGGGTCGACCCAGGCCGGGGGAAGCGGGTGCGCCGCGCCCACGAGGTCGGCGGGCTCGACGTCACGTTCGAACAGGATCCCGCCGTCGCTCTTCTCGGCCACGATGACGAGCCCGCCCGCGAGGGCTCGTTCGGGCACGAGCAGCAGGAAGCTCGCGGCGTCCAGCCCCGTGCCCGGGGTGAACCGCACGGCGTCGCGCAGGTCGTGGGGGCGAAACCCCACCTCGGACCAGGCCGCCTTGACCTCGCCCCGGTCGTCAGCGGAGCCCCTCGGGGCCGGGTCGAGCGAGTCCCGCCAGGGAGCCCTGAGAATCGCGCCGCGGCAGCCGAACCGGCCGTCGCCGGCCGCCGGGTCCCACGAACGAGAGGCGAGCGTGGCCTGCACGTCGACCAGGGCCACCCCCTCGTCGAGCACCTCGAGAGCCACGTCGGCGGGAGAGGCCGACCACGCGCTGGCGAGAGCACTCGGGCGACCGGGGTCGTCGGCGGCCAGTGCCGGCCCCAGCCGCGCGAGACCCGGGGGTTGCTGCCCGACCTGCCCGACCTGCCCGACCTGCCCGCCCTGCCCGACCTGCCTACCGAGGCACGGCACGGCATCCGCCAGCACGACCGCGGGGTCGGTGCCCTGGATGAGGTCGTTGACGGCGTCGCCCGTGCGCCACGGCTCGGTCACGGTCACCCCGCCCTCGACCGGTGCCGATCGGATCGTGTCGGGAGGGTCAGGCCACGGGATGCCGGACAGCCGCCAGCCAGCAGCGCTCGGCCCCGTCGGCTTGCCGTCGAAGGTCCACAGCACCGGGGCGGCCGGCGCGGCGGGTTTGCACACCGTGCCCCAGCGGTCGACGACCGACGTCGTGAGCTGCTCGCCGTAGGGCAGCGCCCTCGAGAACGGGGTCGGAAGCCAGTCGAGCAGGGCCAGGGCAGTGACCGGAACGGTGGTGCCGGCCGGGGCTGCGGTCCACCAGGCGCTGGGGGTCTTGCCGTCTGGCGGCGGAGGGAGGAGCGGGCCGTCGAGCGTGACCGACGACACCTCGTAGCGCCACCACCGGTCGCCGATCCGGGTCCAGGGGTTGGCCGCCGCGCCGTTCTGACCGAGCGGCTGACGACCGAGCACGGAGTTCGCGACGACTCGTGGAGGCGTGGAGAAGCTGACGACGGGGATGGCGTCGAGGGGCACGACCGGGAGCGGGGGCGGACTGGTGGTGGCCGCGTCGACGGCATCCCCGATCTTGGCGTCGACGGCACGCCCGGTAGCGGTGCCCTCGACGAGCGCGGGTGAACGGGAGACGAGGCTCACGCCGGCCACGAGCGGCTTGGCGGTCGGGTTGTCCTCCGGCTCGCTGCCGATGGTCAGTGACACGCAGCCCTTGATCTCGAAGAAGAACAGGTCGATCGAGCCGCACACCTCGCCGTGCACGTAGGGGTCGTCGTGCACGACCCCGTCGATGGTGCGCTTGCCGACCATGACGGTCAGCTCGGCCGACGCGCCGATGCTCACGACGAAAAGGCGCAGCTCGCCGCGGACGTAGATCTTGCCGGCCACGAAGAAGGGGTCGAAGCCGACGATCGCGTCGAAGCCGCCCGCCACCTCGAGGTAGAGCCGGGCGGCCTTGCTACCCATCAGCACCGCGCTGATGTGGAAGCCGGTGGCGATGGCCAGGCCGTTCGGCACGCTCGGGAAGCCGGGCACGGGGATGCTCACCCCGTTGCCGTGGATCATCAGGTAGCCGCTGCCGCTGATCACGTCGAGCACCTCGACGGTGACGCGGTCCTGGTAGGTGCCGAGCTCGACGAACCAGTCGGTGACCTCGTTGGTGTCGAAGAAGGCGGTGACGGGGATGCGGATCTTGAGGATGGCTTCGATCGCGTACTCGGCGACGATACCGAGCGTGATGGTGCCCCGGCCGAAGTCGAGGTCGAGCACGGCGAGGAAGGTGGCGCTCTGGTTCGGGTCGCCGAGGCTGGGCGGCAGCTTGAGCACGTCGGCCTTCATGACGAAGAGCAGCCTCGGCCCGGGCACCTCGATGACCACGAGGCCCTTGAGGTGCACAACGAAGCCACCTTCCAGCGTTCCGACGAGCACCCCTGCCGCGAAAGCGAACCCGCCCTGATGCAGTTGCCACCCGGCGCCGTCCATAACCCCGCCCGGGCGACCGAGCTGGTCACGCAGCCAGTCGAGGGCCGGCACCTGACCGGTCCCCTCGATGCGGGTGTGGTTCACGCCGACCCCGAACATGAAACCGTAGATCCCGAGCCCCGAACTGCCGAGCACGAGGGGTACCGGGAACTCGATCTCGGCGCCGAGCAGCACGCCGCTCAGGCCGGACGCGTCACGACGGAAGGTGAAGGTGGCGCTGCCACGGACGTGGATGGGGATGATCTGCAGGTCGAACGAGCCCGAGAAGCCGCCGGGCTCGAAGGCCACCTCGCCGCTGCCGGTGATGACGTTGGCGATGTCGATGCTGGCGCCGAACTTGGTCAGCTGCAGGTCGAGCGGGGGCCCGTCGACCCGCGCCCGCACCCGCACCGTGTCGATGGTGATGATGCCGAGGTCAAGGCCCAGACCGACCTCCACCTCGAGGTAGGTCGGGTTGTCACGGCTGACCCGAACGCCGAGGATCCGCAGCACGTTGTCGAGCGGCGGTACGGCCGAGAGCGAACCGGCAGGGATGTCGAGGGAGTAGCCCTGGCTCGGGTCGAAGATCGGCAGCGGCACGTAGTCGAGGGACCCGCCTGCCCCGGTCCCCCACTTCGAGCGCACCCCGATCGCCTTGTACCGGGTGATGATCGGCTTGGCCGGGTCGACGCGCACCAGGGTCAGGTCGAACCAGAACGCGATCTCGAGGTCGAACAGCAGGCTGACCTGGGTGCCGCGGTCGGAGACGGTGGTCGTGCCGTCGGCCCCGAGGATGCCCTGGCTGACGATGATCTGCGCCCCCCGAAGCGTCAGTCGCTTCGTATGAATGAGGTCGCTCGCCCCGAGGGCGACCGATCCCAGCGCCACGACGGCCCCCGCGGCGGGCGACAGCTCGGTCGCCGACGACGTCAAGGGGGCGAGGATGCTGAGGGCGCCGAGCACGTTGAGCGTGGCCGCGTTCGACTGGCTGTCGGTCATCTCGGCGAGCCCGTCGAGGTCACCCTCGGCGGCCCGGAACTCCCCGTTCACGACCCATGAACCCTGGTCCTCCGCGATGCGCAACCGCACGAGGAACGCGACGATGCCGTCGCTGGGGTTACGGGGGCCCGACCGCAGCGGGGCGGTGCCGTGGGCCGCCAGCCGCTGTTCCGTTGCGGTCTCGAGGTCGAACTCGCCGTACACCTCGCACCGCACGAAGGTGCTGCGCACGAGCTCGACCCGGGCGCCCAGCTTGTGGAAGCAGTTGGGTCGGCCGGGGTCGTGCGGAGGTGGGTCGATGTCTACGGGCGCCGGCGGGATGCCGCGTGCCACGTCGGCGGTCACGGTGACGGCCGCAGGTGGGTCGGCCGTCACCGCCCGCGCCCGCCACCATCCGGGTGACCCCGGCTGGTCGGGCACCGGCTCACCGTCGAAGGTCTCGGGGTGCTCGGCCCGCTCGGTGCCGAGCGCCTCCCCTTCGCTCAGGTCGGTGAAGCCGGCCTCGGTGAGGGCATCGACCATGGCGGCGCGACGACGTTCACTGAGATGCAGGTTGTGGTCGTGCTGCGCTTCGACGCCCTCGTACGAGGCGTACCCGCTGACGGTCAGGGGGGTGGCGGCGCCGACGACCGCGAGCCTGGCGCGGGCGTCGTCGACGAAGGTCGGGGCGCCTCCCGGGTGGGAACGGTCGACGGAGGGGTTGGCGTGGCTGTTGGCGGGGTTCACGGCGTAGTCGTGGCCCTCGTCGGGAGCCGGGTGGTCGAAGAGGAAGTAGCAGTCGAGCGACTGCTGCCGGCCGGCGATCGTCGTGGCGGTGACGGCCACTGTGGCACCGGAGGCGACCGGGACCGTGGCCTCGCTCGCGTTCGAGGCCCCGCCACCGGTCCACGACCAGTCGGCAGCGACACCGCTGCCGAGCCGCAGGGTCACACCGGTGGCGGTCTGGGACGCGACCATCATGCGGTCGGTCTGGTGCGAGGTGTCGGTCAGTGTGACGGGCATCCCGGTGATGCCCGGGGTGACTGGGTCGGTGCGCCGCGCGGCCGCGAAGGTGCGGGTCGTCGTGTGCAGCGCCGCGTCGGTGGCCGTGACGACGATGGCCACGCTTCCCGCCGGCGGCGTCGTGATGGTCACGCGGTCGACGTTCGGGTGCGCGATCCCGTCGACGCTGATCGTCAGGGTGATCGGGGCCAGCCCGCCGTGGACGTCGACGTAGAGGGTGCAGCTCTCGGGGAGCTGCGCCGCCCCAACACCCGGGTCGCCGATCGGTTCGCCGGCGGCGGTGGAGAAGTGCACGTCGACACCCGGGTTGACGCCACGGTTCACCACCTCGGCCTCGAACACCCCGGTGATGCCCTCGTGGACGCCGATGCCGATCCAGAGGTTGCGCATCCCAGCGCTGACGGCGATGCCCTCCATACCGTTCGGCGAGACGAAGAGACGCGCCTCCGGCAGGTAGAAACCCTGCCAGTCGCCGGGCATGGCGCGCGCGCCCGCCGGTACGCCGGGCCCGGCGGTGCCCGAGAGGTCGAGCACCGCTGTGCGAAAGGCGAACCCGACGGCATCCGACGGGCCAACGAGGGCGTAGGGCGGGTCCATCCGGATGAACTCGTAGATCTGGTCGACGGGCGGACCGCCCGTGCTGGCCGACAGCACCGAGAAGCCGACCGAGCCGCCGGCGAGCTGCTTCAGCTGCAGCCGCAGGGCCGGCAGCGCGAAGCCGACCGACGGCTTGCTCGGGTCGGCCCGCAGCTGCCCCTGCGGGTCGAGCATCGCGCCCCGCAGGAACGGCAGTCGCACGAGGAACGACCCAGAACCGATGCGTACCCGCCAGCCCCCGTCGGTCGAACCACCGGGACCGTCGAGGTGCAGGCCGACGTCGGCCCTGACGTGCGGGTCGGTGAGCTCGATAGGGGTGCCGGTGGAGCCCTGGCTGGCCCCGAACCCACCGGTGCGCGGGTCGAGCGCCAGCGGGCCGGTCAGGTTCTGCTCAGCGGTCCAGCTGCGCCACGTGCCGTCGGCGTCGGTCGTCTCGGTCGGTCCCGACCCGGTCAGGTCGTCGAGCAGCGGGCGAACGCCGTCGAGCGTGCCGGAGTCCCGGAGCGGTTGCGGTAGGTCGTCCCACATCGACATGGCATTGCTCACCCGTCGTGATTGGAGCCACAAGACTGCGGAGGAACTGCGGTGGACGAAGCTGCGGTGCATCGAGCGTGCGGAGACTCCGTGGCGCCGCCCTCACCCAATCTCGGCGGCGATCGGCGCCGGGGGACGGTCGGCGTCTCTTCTGATGGTGCGAACCGGCCCGCGGGCCGATCCTGGGCACGCTACTCGGGTGCCGTCGGGCTCGTGGGCGAATCAGCAGATCTCCTGCTCGGGTTGCACAACCGCCCGGCCTGCGTCTCGTGGCACGAGGCGCTCTGCGTAGGGCGAGAGGTGCCCGAAGCGCGCGCCGGTACCCCACCTCGTTGTCAGTCGGGGGGCACCGCGCCCCGGTCGGACGTGAGCAGGCCGCTCCTGGTGAGGGCGTGAAACACCGCGTCGTAGGCTGCCGGGCTGGCGGCCGGGATGAGCCCGCCGGTGTCGTTGTCACGCGGAAGGTAGGGACGGCCGTTGGCCGTGCCCACGAACCCGCCGACCTCGGCCAGCATGAGCGACCCCGGAACGTGGTCCCACGGCGCGGCGCCGCGGTAGAGGATGTAGTCAGCCTCGCCTTCGACGAGCTTGGGGTAGTCGATCCCGCACGACACCCAGGTGAGAGTCATCGGCGACAGCCCGTCGAGGGAGGCACCGATCCACGACCGCTTCGAGGTGCGCCCCCGCAGCTGGGCAGGGTCGGTGAGGGTGGGGGGTGTCTCGCGGCTCACACGCACGCCGTTGCGGTAGCAACCGCCACCGAGCTCAGCGGCGTACCCGAGCTCGTGCTGTGGCTGCCAGATCCAGGAGCGAACGGTCTGCCCGCCGCGGGTCTCGGCGACCATCACGGCGTGGTCGGCCGAGCCGTGTACGAAGTTCTTCGTGCCGTCGACGGGGTCGACGGTGAAGGCATGGTCGGCGGCGAGGTAGCGCGCCATGAGCGACGGGTCGCCGGCGTGCGCCTCCTCCCCCAGCACGACGGCATCCGGATACTCCGAGACCAGCACCCGGGTGATGAGCACCTCGGCCTCCCGGTCGGCGACCGTGACGAGGTCGCCCGGGTTCTTCTCGTGGATCTGGCCGGCCGTCAACGACCGGAAGCGGGGGTTGATGACCTCGTCGGCCACGTTCTTCAGCAGGGTCATGACCTCGTCGGTGTCCACGGCTCCACGCTAGCCACCTCGGCCGCTCGGCGTCTGGCGCCCCAGGGAAAGCACGCCAGAAACCGCTCGCTGGTCCGGGCGGTCGTTTGGGAGGCTTACCCCATGTCGACGAGCAGCGCCTACGTGCCCACCCTCAGCGACGGTGTCGTCACCCTGCGGGGCCACTCGCTCGCCGACGTCGAGACCATCACCGAGCAGTGCACCGATCCCGACATGCAGCGGTGGACCACGGTGGCACGGACCTACACCCGCGACCAGGCGATCGCTCGTGTCGAGCAGGCCCTGCAGGAGTGGGCCGACCCGTTCGGCGCTCGACATTGGGCGATCGAGCTCGACCGCGGCGGCACACCGGGCTTTGGGGGTTCGATCGACCTTCGGCCTGGAGCGGGCCCCACCACGGCGTCGCTCGGGTTCGGCCTGCACCCCGCGGCCCGAGGGCAGGGCATGATGGCGCGGGCCGTTCGTCTGGTGGCGACCCACGCGTTCACCGCCGACCCGTGGGGTCGCCCCGTGACCCGTCTGCACTGGCGGGCCGCGGCCGGAAACTGGGGCTCACGCCGGGTGGCCTGGGCGACCGGCTTCACCTTCCACGGCACCCTGCCCGAGAGCCACGTCAACACAGCCGACCCCGCCGGCCCAGCCCTGGACTGCTGGCACGCGAGCCTGCGCGCCGGCGACGCCTTGACCGCGCAGACGCCGTGGTTCACGGCGAACGTGATGGAGCAGAACGGCGTCCGCCTTCGGCCGTGGCGGGCCGACGACGTCGACGCGATCGAACCTCGCGACTCCGACCCGGTTCACTGGATGCCGGCCGGCTCGGTGCTGCGACCCGAGACCTTCGAGACGTGGCGGCAGGAGCGCCAGGTGCTGATGGCGGGGGGTAGCTCGGTGGAGTGGTGTGTCGCCGATGTCGCCACCGACCGGGCGCTGGGCGGGATGGTCGTGTTCAGTCGCAACGGCCCCATCGGCGATGTCGCCGAGCTGGGCTACCAGTTCTTCCCGAGCGCGAGGGGCCGCGGCGCCGCGAAGACGGGTGCGCGGCTGGCCATCCGACATGCGCTGACGCCGACCGCCGAGGGCGGCCTCGGGGTGCGTCGGCTGGTCGCCGAGACGGCCGCCGACAACGCGGCGAGCAACCGCGTGCTCGAGTCGAACGGCTTCGTGCCGTTCGGCCGGGAACACGCGGTCGACGAGCTCGCCGAGGGTGGGTGGGGCGATGGCCTCCACTGGGAGCTGCTCCCCGGCGAAGGGCCCGGTCACGGCTCCCCTCGACCGACGTTGTGAACGGGATGCGGCCGAGGACGAGAGCGAGAGTGCCTCCGGGGGCTCAGGGTCGGTTCGGGGTCTTCCCCGGTTGCCACCATCGGCACACAGGCACGACGCTGGTGTCAACACCTTCGCCACTCGGCGTGGTGCGTGCAGCGAGGGAAAGAGATCCACCATGACTTTCGGCGATGACATGAAGCGCAAGGCCGACGAAGTGCACCTGCAAGGCAAGGCGAAGGACTTCGGCGACGCGGTCACCGAGCTGGTGAAGGCAGCCGTCGGCATGGTGGGGGGGTTTGCCGCCGAGAACCGCGAGAAGGTCGACGGGGCACTCGACAAGGCGCAGGAGACCGTGGGCGGCAACCTGAAAGGCAGGAGCGCCGACACGGTGACGAAGGTGCGGGCCCAGGTCGACAAGGGCCTCGACAAGCTGGTCGACCAGCACGACAAGGCGGGGGCCCCACCCGCGTCCGCTGCGCCGACGAGCAACGCGCATCCGCGACCCGAGGCTCAGTGGTCTACCACGCCGGTGCCCGATGACATGCACTCCGCTTTCGACGACGACCGAGCTGTCGACCCCCACCCAGACCAGACCGACGACACCGAGGGCGGCGCCGGTTCGCCCAGCTGACCAGGTCATCCGCCACCAATCTGCCCCAAACCCTGGACGCGTCCGGCCTGGTGGTTCTAGCCTCGAGGCATCCGCTCCCATCCAATGGGGAGCCGCTGCCGTGGAGTTCGTGACCGCAGCAGCCGAGGGGGGCGGGTTCGGCTACCGCTGGCCCGACGACGTGTCAGCGGTAGCCGAACTCGACGTTGCCCGAGCCCGTCTCGATCCGCACCCTGCGAGGGCTGGTGGGGTCGGTCTTGCCGGTGACGTTCTCGCCTCCCGCGCCCCTCCTCACGTCGACGGCGTACGTGTCATCCGCCGGCACGTTGATGTCGAGGTCCCCCGAGACCGTCTCGACGGCGCACAACCTCCCCCTGCGCGTCAGGTCTCCCGAACCGGTGTCGATGGCGACGGTCATGCCGTCGGGCACGCGGATGGTGTCGTCGACCGAACAGCCGAACACGAGGGGACCACAGCCAGGGTCGGAGTCGATGATGAGGGCGCCCCCTCCCAGCTCTCGCCTGCCGTCGACGACGAGTCAGTCCCCCCTCGGGACTCGCCGGGTCACCTTGGTTCTCCTCCACCGAACCCACGCCCCAACCCATGTTGAGGCCACCCAGGAGCAGAGGCGCACCCACCCCGGGCCCGACCCAGCGCCGCTGGCGTTCGGCGTTCGCATCGAGGGTGTCGCCGTGGATGCGGTCATCCGGCACCGTTGGGCACGGTGGCAGCTCACGGCGCGGCCCGAAGACGAGCGTCGTCACGTCGTCGATCATCCATCCCCAACACAGCTCCGAGTGTGAACGTTTGCCGCCGGTCACCGAAGGGCAGCAGCACACGAGAGCGTGATGGGGTAGGACTGGTCAGAACGGCCGCCCTGTTCCCGATCGTTTCGAGGAGTGTTGATGAAGCTCACGCACGGCAAGGTTCTCGATGCCCCGATCGACCTCGTGTGGGCGCACGTGACCGACCTCGAGATGGTGGGCCGCTGTTTTCCCGGTGCCGCAGTGACCGAGGTGCACGGCACCGACTTCGTGGGGCGCATCAGATCGAGGCTCGGACCGTTCACCCTGCAGTTCCAGGGGACGGGGGCGATGACCGTAGCTGATACCGAACGACATCACGCCCGGCTCCAAGCGATCGGCGTCGAGCAGCGCGGCCTCGGCAAGGTTGACATCGACATCACCCTCGATCTGGCCGCCGACACGACTGCTGGCATCACCGACCACTCCACCAACGACTCCACCGCCGACGCCGCCACGGGTGCTGGCGGGGGCGTTCGAACCCAGGCTGACCTCACCACCGTCCTCGTCTTCAGCGGCGCCCCGATGGACTTCAGTGCCGGCCTGGCCCAGAGGGCGTCCGACCCGCTGGTCTCCCGCTTCCTCACCTGCATGGCCACGCCTGACGGTCAGGCCCACCAGCACGGCGACGATGCGCCCCTCGACCTGGTCAGCACCGTGAGCGAGATGCTCGGTGCCCTCACCGGCCTCGGACGCCGTAGGCCATAGATTCGCCCCGGCGCTGGCCGCCGCGGGGCCCGCCCTGGCACCCGCGGACCGGCCCGTCCTGCCCGTGCATCCGACCGGCTTCCGGCATCATCTAGACATGACGAAGAAGCCCCGACGGGGTCGAGGTGGCGACCGACGACTGCATCTGGCCCACAACCCCGACACACCGGAGCCGGCCGGGGCGCTGGTGTCCGACCCGGCTACCCAGCACCTCGCCCTCGAGGTGCGTTCTCGACTGCGCGGTGACGACCCCCTCGACCTGTTGGCCTACGTCTCCACGCTGGTCGTCGCGGCGGAGCGGGCTCCAAGCGGCGCCGACCACTCCACCGAGGTCGACCTGCGCCTTCTCGTTGACACCTTCGTCGCCGTCAACATCGCCGAGACAACAGCCCTGCTCTCCGTGCTGGGTCACCTCACCCGTGACGACGACCTGCGAGTGCTGG